>JAPLOD010000187.1 GCA_026692735.1 Planctomycetota bacterium
GCCGCCGCCGCCGGCGCGGCCGGTGCCGCTGGACCGTTGACCGGAGCCGCCGCCGCTACCCTCAGTGGTGCTGACCAGGCCGTAATGGATCGGGTAGATGCGCGGGTACATGAGCTTCTTCAGGTCTTCGCCCTCGGAGGCGGTGACCCAGACGGCGTCCTCCGTGACGGAGAACTGGATGCCCTGGTTATTGCGGACGATGAAGTTCAGGACTTCCTTGAGCGGCACCTCCTCGACGTGGAGCGTCAGGGTCTTATCCTGGAGCGCGGCCTGATCCGCGATGATGTTGACGCCGGTGAGGATGAAGAGGGTGTTGAGGACCCATTCGAGGTCGGCGTTCATGAAGTCCACGGTGACGCGCTGATCGAGTTTGTCGGCCATCTTCTGAACGCGGAGGCCCTCGATCTCTTCGCTGCGCCTGGGCCAGTGCGGGCGGACCTCTTTGAGACGGGGCGGGGGGCGGACAGCGTGCTCGTCGGATTCAAGGATGGCCTCGCGGTCGCGCCGCTCGGCAGCTATGTCAGTGACGACCTCATCGGCGTCGAGCATCTTCCCCTGGGCCTTACGCAGCATCTCGGCGGCCACGATGTTGCGGGGCTCTACGTAGAGGATGCTGCGTGAGAGGTCTATGGCGCGCTGGTGGTCGCCTTCCTTGAACGCCTTCTTGGCCTGATCCAGCAGGGACTTGACGCGCAGTTGCTGGGCGAGGCGCTGTTCGCGCTCGGCCGCCTCGCTCTCGGGCAGCGTGGGGCCGCCCTTTTCGGCGGCGGGGCTTTCGGATTTGGGCTGCTCGCCGGGTTCATCAAGCCAGCGGCGGATCTTGGGCCGCTCAGGCCCCTGGGCGGGCGGCGGGGCTTCGGTTTCCTTGGGCAGCGCGGGGGCGGTAGGATCTTCCGCGGCAGTCACCGGGAAACTCAGCCCCACCAGCGCACCCACGGCCAGAAGCTGCCATGCGATACCGCGCGCAGCGGCCCAACGCCGTGGCAGCCGACGAACGGCACCCAGGCCAGAGACAAGCATGCGGAGATCCCCCCATCAGCGGCGCAAGTCATTCCCTTGCGCTACGTAACAGCTTTCCAGACTCTACCACCGCCCGCCGGGAAAAGTCACACCTATTCCCCGGGCGGCGCCGCGGCTGCGTGCCGGCTCCCCACCGTGCAGCCACGGTGCGGTCTTATAGAGAAGCCAAGGATAACCCTTGTGGGTTGGCTGGCAAGGCATTTTGGATTTTGGATTTTAGATTTTGGATTTCAGGAGCGGCAGCGCACGGGCGGGACGCCCGTGGTACCACGAACGTCCCGTTCGTGGACAATCCAAAATCAAAAATCTAAAATCCAAAATCTCACGGGACCGGCATGACGCCGACGAAGGCCGGGGCGGAGGGGACTTTCACGGTGGAGAGCTTTTCGAGCGTACCGCGGTCCGCACTGCAGCGGAAGACGGTGACGGTGTCGCCTTTCTGGCTGGCCGACAGAAGGAACTTGCCGGTCGGGTCGAGGGTGAAATCGCGCGGGACCTTGACGTCGCCGCCGCCTTGCTCGTGGCCCGCCAGCGTGAGCCGGCCGGTGCCGGGGTTGACCGCAAAGATGACGATGCTGTCATGGCCGCGGTTGGAGCCATAGACGAACTTGCCGGAAGGAGAGGCCAGGACGTGGGCGGTGGAGCTCTTGACGGTCACGCCCGCGGGCAGCGTCGGCAGCGTCTCCGGGGCAGAGAGCAGGCCTTTGCCGGCGTCGTAGGCCAGGCTCGTGATGGTGCTGTCGAGTTCGTTGATGAGATACGCGAACCTGCCGGAGGGGTGGAAGCAGAGGTGTCTGGGGCCGGCGCCTTGAGCCGTCGGCACCGTGGGCGGGTTGTTCGGGGTGAGCTTGCCTGTGGCGTCGTCGAAGACGTAGTGCGCGACGTGGTTCGAGCCGAGACAGGGCACGAAGACGAATTTTCCCGACGGGTCGCTGAAGATCTGGTGCGCGTTCTTGCCGGGGGCGAGTTTCTCGACGGGTTCCTCCACGCCGCCGTCGGGCTTCACGGCCAGGACGCCGATGGTGCCGCTGCCGTAGTTCGCGGCGAAGACCCATTTGCCGCCGGGATGCACCGAGACATGGCACGGGCCGTTGCCGGCAGACGAGGCATCGTTGATGCGCGTCAGAGCGCCATCCTGGGGGTTGATGGCGAAGGCGGTGACACGTCCGCCGCCGACCTCGTTGACCGCGTACATGAACTTCCGCGAGGGGCTCCAGGCGAGATACGTGGGGCTCTTGCCGCCGTCGGAGGTGGACGATGGCTTGAGCGTTCCGCTCTCCATGTCCAGGACGAAGCAACTGATGGCGGGGTTGTAGCCCGCAACGTACACGAATGGGTTCTTCATGGCGCCTCCAGCCGTCTCCTGCGGCGCTTCGCCTCCCGCTGCAGCCCATGCCAGGAATGGAACATGCAGAATCAAGAATGCAAAATTCAGAATGAAAGGATAGATCATCCTTATTCCGCATTTTTCATTTTGCATTCTGAATTCCTCAAGCGAAGCCGCAAGCATGCTACGGCAAGGGGCGGAGGTGTCAAAGACTGTGCCGACACAGGCAACAAGGGATGACGGGGGCCACATAACAGTCTTGACCCCGTAAGAGACGGGCCCGAAAGACAGTGGCATTCAAGGAGTGGCGTGGTAGGAACTGGCACATCGGGGGGACACATGGAGCAAAGGGGGTAGCAGGCTTGCGGCGTCTCGCAGGCATTATTGTGTTCAGGAGGCCGGCATGCCCATCGGTTTTTGCAAGCTGAAGTGCGAGGTGGAGGACGGGGCGTTTCCTCATGAAAAACGCGTGAAGATCGTCACGGCGGACGGCACCCACTACGAGGCCGAGACTGCCGAACAATACGTGCAGGGCGGCACTGTGTTGGTTCGCCCGCTTAGGGAGAAGGGACATCACTCGCTTGTGGAAGTCCCCGGTGGTGACGTTATCGTGGTGGAGAAATCGCAGCTCGCGCCGTGTCATGGTGGCGGAAAGGTCAATGTTCCTATCCAATCGTGACCTGATAAAGGCAATGAAACGCGGCGAGTTGATTGTCATCCCGCGGCCACCACCCGATAGGATTGGGGCAACGTCAATTGACCTTCGCTTGGACTCAATCGACGCAGTGAGGATATGGAATAGAGACGCCTTCGCCCAAGCGCGAGAAGAAACGGGCGACCCCCGTATGGAATTGCGGATAGGCAAATTCGACTTTCGTAAGATGTCGCGCAAGTATCTCATGCCCCCAACGAGGGACAGGAGCCAAAGCGTCTTCGTGCGCGATGATGAGGTCATCGTCAAGCCTTACGGTTTCGTCCTCTGGCAGACAAAAGAGGTCGTTGGCACGCATCGTAAGGCAAGACTCATTTGTTTCATTGAGGGTAAGAGCACGAAGGCGCGAACCGGAATTCTCGTACACCTGACCGCGCCGACCATACACGCTGGCTGGTCCGGCAATGTGACGCTCGAGATAGCCAATGTAGGCCCCTTCGATCTTGTCCTTGCCGAAGACGATATAATCGCGCAGATCACGGTAGCCCGCATCTCAAGCCCGCCGCTGACGCTTGCTAGAGAGTCACTCACGGACGGTCAGACTAGCGTCACGGGCCGGCCGGATGCTGTGTCTCCAACTCCCAGGCCCTCCATCTAGTCGTCGAGTGGTACGATAAAGGATTCCGTGGTCCCCGGGGCAGTGACGCCTCTGATTTGTGCGCCAAGGGCTCCTTAAATGGCCTGGACCGCCCGTGTGGAGCGTGAGCGGCAACGGCTGCCGGTGGCACATGCGGCCGGGCAGCCCTGCCTGCTAATGACCACTCTGGCCCAATCCGTTGACCAGCCTGCTTGAGCCTGAACAGTGTGGGTGCTCCTCCAGCCGGCGGGATTCCGCGTGCTGGATGTGTCTAACCACTTTGCCAATAAACGGTCCGCGAGTTTCTGCACACATTGCTCAGCGCCGTGCTGCCCGCCGGTACAGTCCTTGCACAGGCGCTGCCGCACGTTTTGTCCGGCGACGGGCCAATCCCCGATTGGTGCCACGGGCGGGGACGCCCGTGCTACCGGGTGCGGACGATCCCTCACGAGGAGACCGCTGTGGGCAGACAACGATGCTGCGCGCTTGTTCCGCTGGTTCTGGCATTGGCTGTGGCGGCAAACTGCGGCGCGGCAGACGCCCCCGTGGTGGCGCGGGCCAACGACGCGGCCCTTGCGTCAGTGGATACCGCCAAGCCCAAGGAACAGGCCGCGACCGGCTTGCGTTCAGCCACACTGGAAGAACGCGTGGCAGACCTCGAAGCGCTCGCCAATTCCAAGGCGCCCGAAGCCAAAGGGCGCGTGTCGTGCCTGGCCGTGAACACCGGCGACAACGCGTGGGTGCTGGCCGGCGCCGCGCTGGTCCTGCTGATGACCGCGCCCGGTCTGGTGCTCTTCTATGGCGGACTGGTCCGCCGCAAGAACGTGCTCTCCACCATGATGCACAGCCTCTTCCTGATGGGCCTCGTCTCGGTCCTCTGGGCCGTCTACGGCTACAGTGTGGCGTTCGGCGAGGGCAACGCGTGCTTCGGCGACCCGCGGCAGTACTTCATGCTGCAAGGGGTGGGCGGCGCGCCGAACGCCGACTACGCGCCGACGATCCCGCACCAGACGTTCATGCTCTTCCAGATGATGTTCGCCATCATCACGCCGGCGCTGATCAGCGGCGCGTATGCCGAGCGCATGAAGTTCAGCGGGATGGTGGTCTTCACGGTTCTCTGGTCCACGTTCATCTACTTCCCTCTGGCACACATGGTCTGGGGCAAAGGCGGGCTCTTCAACTGGGCGCTGCCAGACGCGGCGGGCAAGACGGCGCTGGTGCCCGTCCTGGACTTCGCGGGCGGGACGGTCGTCCACATCAGTTCGGGCGTCTCCGCCCTGGTCTTCGCCCTGGTGCTGGGCAGACGGAATGGCTATCCCTCGCAGCCGATGCCGCCGCACAACCTCGTCCTGACTCTCGCGGGCGCGGCGCTCCTGTGGTTCGGCTGGTTCGGCTTCAATGCGGGAAGCGCGTTGAGCGCCGGGAGCCTGGCGTCGAGCGCGTTCGCGGCGACGCACTTCGCTGCCGCCACGGCCGCGCTGGCCTGGGCCGGCATGGAATGGTGGATTCGCGGCAAGCCGAGCGCGCTGGGCACGGCGTCGGGGATGGTCGCGGGCCTGGCGACGGTGACGCAGGGCGCGGGCTTTGTGAGCGTGCCGGCGGCGATGCTGATCGGCGCCATTGCCGGCGTGGTCTGTTTCATGGCCTGCTGGAAACTCAAGAGCGCACTCGGCTACGACGACTCGCTCGACGCCTTCGGCGTGCACGGCATCGGCGGAACGACGGGCTGTTTGCTGACCGGCCTGCTTGCCAGCGCCGCCATCAACCCGCTCATCGCCGAGACATACCAGGTGGACGGGCACGCCGTGTCGCTCGCCGGACCGGGCCAGTTTGTGAACCAGGCCAAGTGCGCGGCATTCGCGATTGTCCTGGCGGTCGTCGGCACATTCGTGATCCTCAAGGTGTTGAACGCCACGGTCGGGCTGCGCGTCACCAAAGAGCAGGAAACTGACGGCCTCGACACCACCCAGCACGGCGAGGAAGCGTACAGCACGCTGTAGGCTTGCTTGCAGGCGAATTGACAAGGCTGGAGATTCCGCGGAATTCATGCAACAAAAGCGCGGCTGGCGAGTCCTATATTAGGTAGACAATAGGATTGTGTGGTTTACGCTATATCGGTTAGGTTTAATGATATGCACAACGTGCGTTTCTGGACACGGTGGCTGCGGTCGGGCGGCGGCAGGGGAGTGGGACGGGACTGCCAAGGACACATGTGCAGTTCTGGACACGAGGGAAGCGGATGGACGCGGGTCTCGACCCTGTGATCGAGCGGGTCCTGTTCCCAGGACGGACGGCGGCGGGAACGCCCTCGCACGTACGGCATGCCATAGCCGCGGCCCGTGACGCCACGCTGGACCTGCTGTTCCCGCCGCACTGCGCGTCCTGCGGCGAGGCGCTGCCGGCTCACACCAACACGGCGCTGTGTCTGGCGTGCGCGCAGGCGATCAACTGGATCGGCCGGGATCGCTGCCGGCGCTGCGGCGACGCCGTGGGCCTGGGCGCCGGGGCGGTGGACGACTGCCCGTCTTGCCGGACGCACCCGCCCGTGTTCGTGCAGGCGGCGTGCGCCGTCGCGCGGTACCACGAGGAGCCGATGCGGCAGTTGGTCCTGGCCATGAAGTTCAGTGCCAAGCTGCATCTAGCCCGGCCGCTGGGCCGGTTGCTGGCCGAACGAGTCAAAGCGACGGAGCTCTATGCGCCGGACCTGGTCGTGGTGCCCACGCCGCTGACCTTGTCTTTACCCACAACTCATATCCCGCCGATACCCTGACAGGGGGACCGGGCGGAGGCGGGAACATGGATCCCTTGAGCGCGGGTGGGGCAGCTTGGTTACGAGCGGAGTTTACGGACGCAGAGCTTGGTGACAAGCG
>JAPLOD010000188.1 GCA_026692735.1 Planctomycetota bacterium
CTGCATGGAGGTGGCGCGCACGATGCTGAACCGTGCCGCCAAAGACCGGCATCTGCCGCCGTACTGGCAGAATCCATTCGCCGACATGCGACTCGATCACATTCGCGTCATGGACGCCAAGCCGGTCGTTCCATTATCCGCCGACGAGGAAAGCGCCTTCTGGCGAGCGTGCAGTCCGTGGGCCGCGCGCCTCTTCGCCGTGATCGCATACAGTGGCATGCGCCCCGGCGAGGCGGCGTCGCTGATGGTTGACGATGTGGACTTCAACGCGGGAACACTCCAGATACGCGGCAAGACGGCCTTTCTGATCGCGACGAAGACGCGCAATGTCCGCACTCTTCCAATGACAGCGGAGATGCGCACGGCGCTGCAGCATGCCATTGGCATGCGCACGGCGGGGCCGGTGTTCCTCATGCCCGCAGAGGCTGCTCCCGAGATCACGGGTCAGACGCGTGACGAACTGACCAAGCGCTTCGCAGCCTTTATGGAGCGAGAGCAGCAGCGCATCGTCGCTGCTGGCCCAACATGGTCGCGTGCCGAACAGCACCGTGCGGCGCGACGCGGATGGAAACGTATGGGCGGCCTCCGGGCTCAGGACATCCGCCGCGCCTACATCCGCGTCATGAGGAAGGCTGGGCTAACTGGCCGAACCTGCGTGAAGGACTTCAGGCATTCGTGGGCGACGACGCTTCAGGCTGCAGGTGCAGACCCATTTGCCCGTCGCGACATGCTCGGCCATACGGGTCTGGAGCAGACCGGCCAGTACACGCACACCTCAGTCGAGACCCTAAAGAACGAAGCGGAGCGCGCGCGGGCTACGCGATCTGTCGCGGTTGCAGAGCTGCAGGCAGCACTGCGGTAGACGGTTGAGAGTTGAAGCGGGCCAAGGCATCGGCGATGACTGTGTTGTCACCGACGACTTTGGCCCATTCTTTATGCATGAATTCGGGGCTCTTCTCCCAGTAGCGGTCAAACACAGAGTCACTCGAATGTCCGAGGACGGAGAGCGCAACGAACCGATCAACACCGTGCTGATGCGCCTGACTGGCAGTGACGTGTCGCGTTAGGTGCGGCCACAGGTGCCGGTCAGCGTTGATCTTCCTGACGACTTTCTGAAACTCCATATAGATGCGTTTCCGGTGCAGTGCCCCGGCGGCCAAGAACACATTCTCGGAAATGCGCTCTTGCTCAGCGGGATTCGGGTCGCGCTTGTGCTGCTTCCGGAAGTCCTGTATGTCGTCCTGGTATGCGTACTCCAGGTCCGCCGAACTCACCGGACCCAGCAGAAGGTAGGGACGCGACTCCACGAGTTCTGGGAAGTCGCGCACGAGGACTCCGTGGCGCAGCGGATCGCCCTGAAATGCGCGGAATAGACCATCCGTTTGCGGGAAAATCGGGATAAGCCTGTACCGCCCATTCTTGGTGCTCCAGCCGAGCTGCTCCAGCATCGGCTCCAGGATGTAGAACTTGCGCTGCCAGTTGATCTTCTCGATCAGCATGTGACGGACCTCGTCCGTCCTTAATCCGCAAGACAACATGAGCAGGAATACACGGTGCTGGAACGGATCGCAGGCCGCGAGAAAATCGCCCAGCAAGGCCTGGTCAATGCGGCATGCCTCGAATCCGGGAAAGTGGTGTGGGGCGCGCCGCCGACCCTGTGAGAGCGACTCGAACGGGTTGCCCCGCGCCGCGGACACCCATCCGCTGGCCACCGCCTTCCTGTAGAGGAGGCTGGCTGCCTCCATGACGTTCTTACGCTGGCCGGGTTGCATCGGGCGCTTAAGCGTGTTCTCGCAGCCGTTCCGAAATGTCATCCGCGTGTGCACCCACTGCTCGAACTCCGTGACGATGGCAGGCGTGATCTGCCCAAGGGTGAAGCGAGGATTCTTCTCCGCGCAGAAAGCCACGAAGTGGCTCCAGCGCGCGCGGTAAGCGGGACGTCCGAACTGTCATTCTGGGCTCCACCAAATGCGTGGATTCATTCCACTATCACAAAGATCCGGCGCAGGCCGAGATCACCAACAAGACCCTGAACGCGCTGGCGGCGATCACCAAGGAGGTGGCCGCCAAGGAGGGTGCTATCTACGCCGACGCCTTTGGCGCGGCCATGAAGACCATGACCGCGCTCAAGGAACTTCACGGCAAGGACTACGCCTTCGACAACCAGGACGGTTACGGGCCCGGCCCCGGCTGCAAACTGGCTATGGCCTACGCCTTCCTCAAAGCTCTTGGCTGCGACGGGAGCCTGGGAACCGTCACCATTGACTACAAAGCCGAGACCGCCACCTGCGACCCCGCGCAGAAGGTCATCGAGTTCGATAGCAGGGCGGCAACCATCGAAAGCACGCGCTATCCGTTCCTGTATCTGGAAAAGCAGGTCCTCTCCGAGTCCATACTCAAGTGCCTTCCCTTCAATGAGGAACTCAACCGCTTCACGCTGATAGTCAAGAACCTACCTTCGCCAAGGTTGAAGGTCTCCTGGAATGTCCCCAAGTGGAGCGAGCTTTGCGCCCATGAATCCAGGGACTTCACCGCCGAAGAGGCCGCCAAGGGCATCATCATCTCCTCGGGGCTCGATCCCGTCCCCTTCGGGCGCTTTCATGACATACACAACGACCTTTGGGAGCTACAGAACCTGGAACGAACGCTGGCGGTGCCGCGGGAACTGGCACAGCGTTGCCTCGCTCATCGAACACGAATGTGGTGCGCTTCTGCAACCCCGTAGTCCGCAGACCGGCGGGCGGCGGTTGGGCCGGCGGGGACTGAGGCTGCTGGGTCACGCCAGCGGGCGCCGGAGGAGCGGAAACGGCGGGCGTCCCCGATGGGTGCTCCGAGAGGACCTGCTGCATCGCCGCCGCCCCCCGCAGGATTCCCGGCGGAGGCGCTTTGGGGGCCGCCTCGTCCGGCGGCGGGAGCCCGGCGCCACCGGCCTCGGTCCCCAAGGGCGCGCGGAGCCTGCGGGCGATCAGCGTCGTGCTCACCCCCGGCAGCGGCTGGGGCGGCGCGGTCGCGAGCAGGCCCGCCAGGAACGCAGCGACCTGCTCGGGCGGATGGCCCGCCTCGCGGAGGCAGCGCTCCGCCATGGCCACGACGGTCTTCCTCTC
>JAPLOD010000189.1 GCA_026692735.1 Planctomycetota bacterium
GCGAACTCGCCGCCCCAATGCCGGCACGCGATATAGAGGGCCCACGCAACAAGCCACGCGAAGACAGCTCCCGCGAACACGCGCACGACAGGCTGCGACGAAAGAATCATCCGGACGCCCGTGAACAGCAGGAACATGCCGAAGAGCTGGCTGAGGATGGCCGAATCAATGCGGGAGATGAAGCTCGCGGAGACAAACGCGCCGAGGGCGAAACCGATGGCGATCCAGAGCGCGGCCCACGGGTCCACAAAGCCCTGGCGGTAATACTGCAGAGCGGCAAAGAGGCCGATGGGCGGCACCATCGCGGCCAGCGTCGTGCCCTGGGCCTTATGCTGCGAGAAACCAGAGATGTAGACGAGACCGGGGATCAGCAGCAGGGCGCCGCCGAGGCCCAGCAGACCGCTGATGGCGCCCACAGCCAGACCCAAGACGATCATCCAGAATGGTTCCACGGTTTGCTTCTCCATCAACACTGCGCCCCGCGATCCAGAGGAGCGCGCGACGACGCTACGCTCTGACCAGCTTCCATCCCTTGTCGGTGCTGATGACGGTCCGGTAAAGCTCCTCGTACTGCGGCACGATCCTGTCCGGCGAGAAGTGCTCGACCGCCTTTTTGCGCGCCGCGCGACCCATGGCCTCATGGTGTTCGTCGTCCGTCAGCACCGCACAGGCCCGCTGGGCCATGCACCGGCAATCGCCGACGGGGCATAGCCAACCGTCCACGCCCGACGTGATGACCTCACTCAAACCGCCAATTTTCGTGGCGATCACCGGCAGCCCGCAACTCATCGCCTCCAGCGCCGACAAGCCAAAACTCTCGTACGCCGAAGGCAGGATGAAGAGGTCGGCGCAGGGCAGAATGTCCTCGACAGCCTGCTGCGGCCCGAGGAAGAGGACGTCCGCGGCGACGCCGAGTTCCTCCGCGAGGGACCGCGCGGCGGGCAGTTCCGGACCGTCGCCCACCATCAGCAGCCGGCATTTCAGCTCCTTGCGCACGAGGGCGAAGGTCTTGACAACATCGGGCACGTTCTTGACGGGCCGGAAGTTGGAGACGTGGATCATCAGCTTCTCGCCGGCGGGCGCGAGGTTCAGCCGTTTGCACGGGTTACCGGGCGAACGGGGCTGAAAGCGCTGGCTGTCCACGCAGTTGTGAATCACGTGGATCGGCGCATCTATGCCGAACGTCGTGCGGGTCGCCGCCTCGAGGTATGACGAGACAGCGGTCACGGCGTCACTGCGCTGGATGCCGAACCTGGTCATCTCGAAGAACGCGGGCTCGTTGCCGACCAGCGTGATATCCGTGCCGTGCAGGGTGGTGATGACCTTGAGCTGCCCGTCCTGGGCCTGCACCACCTCCCGCGCCAGGTTCGCGCAAACCGCCCATGGCACGGCGTAATGCACATGCATGACTTCGAGACGGTATAGCTGGGCGATCTCGATCATCTTGCACGCGGCCGAGAGAGTAAACGGCGGGTGCTTGAAGAGCGGATACGCGGTGACCTCCAGTTCGTGATAGTAGACTCTCTCGTGGTAGCCCTGCAGTCTGAAGGGCATGGCGTAGCTGATGACGTGGACCTCGTGGCCGCGCCTGGCCAGCTCAAGCCCCAGCTCGCTGGCCACCACGCCCGAGCCGCCGTACGTGGGATAACAGGCGATACCGATTCGCATAGCTCAGACCCCAGATCCGAAGGGAACACCAAACGGCAGAAGGCCGAACGGACAAAAGGGGAGCGCCGCCGGCCACGGCACGC
>JAPLOD010000190.1 GCA_026692735.1 Planctomycetota bacterium
CGTCCGGGAAACCGTCGCCGTCCGCGTCGTCCGGGTAGCCAATCGAGATCACCAGGACCTTCGTGACACTGCCCAGGGAACTGGTCGCGGTGAGAGTGACGCTGTAGCTCCCGATAGCCGACGGGACGCCGATGATTGACGTGCCGGCCAGAGACAGGCCCGGCGGCAGGCCGGTGGCGGTCAGGACCGGCGCCGGCTGGCCGGTGACGGTGATCGTCAGGTCGAACGGAACGCCGACGGCGCCAGAGGCAATGAACGGGCCGAGGATCGCGGGCGGCACGCTGGTGTAGACCGTCAGCACCAGCGTGGCTTGTGCCGTTGCGACCGAGTTCGTCGCACTGAGGCGGATGTTGAACGTGCCGGCCGTGAGAAGTTGGCCGGAGATAATGCCGGTCTTCGTATCCACGGCCAGACCCGCAGGAAGGTTGGAGGCGCCGAACGATTGCATCGGGCCGTTAATCGAGGTTATGCTGTACTTGAAGCTCGCCCCCACGTAGCCGATGGCCCTGAGCGGGCTGGTGATTGCCGGGCCACCGGCAACCTCGGCGATCGCCACCATCATCGTCGCGGAGCCAGTCCCAAGATCGTTGCTGGCGCTGACCGTGATCTCGAACGAGCCGCTGATGGCCGGTGTTCCCGAGATGATCCCTGTCTGCGTGTCAATGCTCAGGCCGGTGTCTGGCGGCAAGGTGGCGTCATAGGACGTGGGATTGTTGCTGGCGATGATAGAGTAGCTTGCCGGGACGTTCTTGGTCGCGACGAACAGCAGGTCGCTGAGGATGGCCGGCGCGCCCGGTGTTGCTGAGATCCCGATGATCAAGGTGGCCGTCGCCGTGCCTATGCCGTTGCTCGCGCTGATGGTGACCTTCGTCGTGCCGGCCTCCGAAGGTGTCCCCGAGATGACATTCCCGCTCAGCGTCAGCCCTGGCGGCAGCCCTATCGCCGCAAAGGTGGTGGGGTCTCCCGTGGCCGTGATGCTGTAGGGGGTGATCGCCACATTGACATCCCCCGTCAGCACCAGCGGACTGGTGATGGCGACGGGGTTGATCGTGATGGTCATAACCTGAGACACGGTCCCGGCAATGTTCGTCGCGGTCACAGGCACAGGGAACGTCCCGGCCACGGCCGGCGCGCCGCTGAACACGCCGGTGGTCGTCATGCCCGAGACGCCTGTCTGCTGGAACTTCAAGCCGGTGTTCAAGAGGTCGTTGGGATCAACCGTCAGCTTCGGTGCCGGGAACCCCGTTGCCGTGACGGTGAACGAGAACGTGCTGTCCCCGACGAAACCGCTGGCGGACGTCGGCGGGTTAAAAATGGGCGACTGCGTGACGGTGATGATCAACTGTGCCGTCACAGTCCCCGCCTGATTGGACACGGTGAGGGTGACCGGAGGATTGACACCAGCCACGGTAGGGATCCCGCTGATGATATTCACCTCCCGTGTCAGCCCGTCGGGCAGCGGAGCGGCATCGTACGTCTGCGGCTGAGAGCCCGTGGTCTCGATTGCGTACCTGAACGGCTTTCCGATCTCTGTCATGACGTTCAACGAGCTGGTTATTACCGGCGGCGTTTGCAGGATGGTGAGCTCCAGGAACTCCGCGTCGGAACTAAGCGTACCGGGGACGCTGTTGCTCGCAACAATGATCACATAAAACTTACCTGTCTGGCTGGTAATGCCGGAGATAAGCCCGCCGCCCGGGCCATTTGGCTGTACCGTGAGGCCATCGGGGAGGCCCAGCGCGCGGAAGGACGTGGGAGTGTTCGTCGCCGTGATCGGATAGGAGAACGGAATGCCATCTGTCGCCGTAGCGGTGAGAAGGCTGGTGATCTCAGGCGGGGCGCCGGTGGGGTGGGTGATGGTGATATTGAGTGTGGCCTGGGCGGTGCCGGTGCCGTTCGTGGCGGTGATCGTTACCGGGAACACAGCCGTCGTGTGCCCCGGTGTGTCGGTGGGCACGCCGTAGATAAGGCCCGTGCGGGTGTCCACGAACAGGCCCGGCGGCAGGTTGCTCGCCCCGAACACATTCGGGTTGCCGGAAGCCTGGATGAAGTACTGCGCGCCCGGTGCGGCCGGCGGGAACGGGAAATCCTCACCCACCTGGCCTGTAACGGCGAGGGAGCTGGTAATAGTGAGCGGGGCGATGGTGAACGCGACGGCGTGGGTATCGCTGCCGGTGGCATTCACCGCCGACACCGTCACATTGGATGTCCCGATGGCGGTCGGAATCCCGGAGATCTTAGCCTGCTTGTCACTCAGCGAGAGGATCATGTCGGGGTCCAGGGACAAGCCCAAGGGCACAGCTTGTGCGCTGAACAACAGCGGCAACTGGTTCTCCCTCGGATCCTTGTAATCTGGCGTCGTCGTGATGGTGTAGCTGAGCGCCGTGCCGACAATGGCCCCGGCGGTCGTGTCGCTGGTGATTGTCGGGGGTAGCGGCACCTTGGGCCCAGGCATAACGTCCAGCCGCAGGTCCAACGGTTCGGCGCTCTGAGTGGCATTCCAAGCGTACAGCGTGATTGTGTACGGACTGCCCGCCACGTCGGCCAACTGCGGCGTACCCGAGATCATGCCGGAATCGTTGTCAAGGACAAGGTGAGCCGGCAGCAGGGGGCCGCCCAGGTAGAGAGCGCCGAAACCGGATGCGCCCGCCGCGACGATCTTGTACTCGTATGGCACACCCGCTATCGCAGCATCCCAATCTGCGCTGGTGATTACGATAGGAGGGTCGGGGCTGGGCAAGTTGACAAGAAGGGTGAGATCCCTCGATGTGCTGGTTCCGCGAGAGTTCGACATCGTCAGATTCACGGTGTAACGGCCCTCGTCTGCGATGGCCGGCGTGCCCGAGAGCAGGCCTGTTACCGGGTCCATGTACAGGTAGTCCCCGGGGAAGGGGGGGGTGAAGACAACCCCGAACGTGGTGGGCCCTATCGCTGGATCAGTGAACGTGTATTTGGAAGGCGGGGTCTGGTACCTAAAACTCTTCGTGGCCGTCGCCAACAGAATGATGGTTGGGTCAGAGAAGTCATCCGGGAACTCCGGTACGCCCAGGGTAATGATGATGCTCAAGGGCATCTCGCCGCTGTCGGTGCTGTGTGTGGCGACGACAGTGGGCGTGTAGAGCGCGAAGCCGGCCGGGGGCACGGGATCCAGCAGCGCGGGCTTGCCGGAAATGACCCCGGTGGCGGGGTCAAGCGAAAGCCCCGGCGGGAGCTGCTTCAGCGGATCGAGGTCGGCCTTGATGGAGAACGAGGTGGGCGCGTTCGTGGCCGTGATCCCGTAGATGAACGGCACGGTCTCCGTTCCCGCCGCCGCCTGTGGGCTGGTTATGGCCGGCGCGCTGGCCACGCCCGAAATCGCGAACATCACCGTGGCAGTGCCCGTGCCCTCGGTGTTGTGGAACACGCCGGGGTCGGACGAACTGTAGAGCGTATTCTTCGCTCTCAGCACGACCGGGTACGTCCCCGCTTTCGCCGGGATGCCCGTTATCTGGCCGGTGTCGGGATTGACCACGAGCGGCAAGTCCGCCGGGAACCCGCCTACCACATCGAAATGTGTGGGGTCGTTCGAGGCTGTGATAGTATAATTCAGCGCAGCGAGCGCCGTGCCCGGGATGATAAGCGGGCTGGTGATCACCGGAGGCGCAGTGAGGTCAATGGTGAGCGTCTTGATATCCTTGCCACCCGAGTTCGATGCGGTCAACGTGACAAAGGTCGTGCCGCCTTGCAGCGGCTTCCCCTTAATCTCGCTGCCGGAAAATGTCAGCCCCGGAGGGAGAGGGGCTGCGGTAATGGACGGGGTAGGAATGCCGGTGGCCGTCAC
Source organism: Planctomycetota bacterium (assembly GCA_026692735.1). Lineage (GTDB taxonomy): Bacteria > Planctomycetota > SZUA-567 > H5-PLA8 > H5-PLA8 > JAPLOD01. The sequence continues at coordinate 3,821 of JAPLOD010000190.1, forward strand.
TGGATGGCTGAACGGTACGCCCAGCGATCCCGTGGCCGCCAGCGAGCTGGTTATGTTCGGCGCCACGGGCGTAACGGTGAGCTTCAGCGACGCGGTCCCTGTGCCCGCGTCGTTCGTGGCGCTCAAGGTGATGCTGACCGTCCCCACGTCTACGGTGGTGCCCCTTATCTTCCCTGTGGCGGTATCCACAGTCAAGCCGGTCGGCAAACCCCAAGCATTGTAGCTGATGATGGGCAGAGTACTCGTGGCACTGATGTTGTAGGTGTATTGTTGGCCCGCTACCACGCTGTCCTTGGTAGCGCTCTGGATCACTGGGGGTTGGGCTGCATCCACGTTCAGCGCACAGGCCGCCAGCAGCAGAAACGCAGCAGCAGCCCAGCGTGCGGGGTTATTGTTCAGGCGCTTCATCGCTTGGTCCTCAATCCATGGCCTAGACCCAACGGTCACCACTTGTCCGCTGCCCATGGCAGCACGCCCCCCGCCCGGCACCGTAAACTCAAACGGCGTCACCACGTGCATACGACAAAGACACCGTTAAGTCCAGCAGAATTTCCTGCCGCCTGCGTCCGGCACACGTGTACAAGTCTTAGTGTCCCGTAACGCTTGGAAGCATACCGGATTTCCCGGGAGCGTCCCCACACAGGCGCCGACATAAGCCCTAGTATCGGCATAATTCTGGTGCCCCGTCACTTCTTCTACGTCTTTCGCACCGCGCTCTGAAACACTTCGAAGAGACGTTGATGGCAGAGCGACAGGGCGTAGCGTTCGAGATAACGGTTACGGCCGCGGGCGCCCCAGTCGAGCAGTGTCTTGGGGTCGCTCAACATGCGTTCCAGGGCGGCGGCAAGTCTTTCGGTTGGAGCGTCCCTGGCCAGCAGACGGCCCGTCACGCCATCCAGAACCGTCTCGGCGATCACACCGTGGTCGGTCGCCAGCACGGGCAACCCCGCCGCCATGGCTTCGAGAAGAACAAGCGGCTGTCCCTCATACGGGTACCGTGTCGGCAGGCAGAAGATGTCGCCACTTGACAGGAAGGCTGCCTTTTCCGGTCCTTCCACGGTGCCACAGAAAAGGACATTGTCCTGCAGTCTCTCGCGCTCGATAAGCGCGCGTGCCTCTGCTTGCGCCGCTTCATCCGACCAGGTTCCGGCGACTTTCAGGCGCACGTTCGGTCGCACCGTCTTCAGCATGGCGATCGCGTGGATGAGATCCACGATGCCCTTCGTCCGCGTCAAGGTGCTCATGTACAGCAGTGTGCCGTCTTGCCCGGAGCCGCCACGCGCGCCGGACAAATCGGGCGGCGGTGCGCTCTGGCGCAAGTCCCACGCGCCCGGGTCTGGCACGCCGTTCTCCACCACATGGATGCGCTCGTCAGGCACCAGCCCCTTGAATATCGGCCGGAACCGATTGCCCAGGACGATCACCGCGGCCGCAGCGTTCAGAGCCGTCCGCGCCGTCCCCCGGAAAAGCGGGTCCAGCGGACCCGCCCGCTCCTGGCCGTCCGGCGCCACGGACGGATGGTCGTAGACATTCCGGAAGTATCCGCCGTGCAGGTGCAGCACGACCTTGCTCCACAGCAGGCGCGATTCGAGGATGAACAGCGCGTCGCGCAGGAACGCCGGCACGTTCTGCGAGATCGGCACGTAGACCAGGTCAATGCCGGACTTGAGGCACCGTCCGGCCAACTCCGCGAGGTTGGCAAAACCCAGGCGGAGGTTGGTCGCGTCCCACTTTCCCGTGTTCGAGGCGTCACGCCTGTCGGAGGTGTCCAGATGCAGCAACTCAAAGCGCGGGTCGTGAGCTTGTGCGAGCAGGTCGCGAGTGAACGCGGCCACGCCGTGATGAGGGGGCGGGGTAGGGCCGATCACCAGCACCCGTGTCTTGCCGTCGCGCATAAGTGCAGCGTAAGACGCAAAACCTGAAACGTACAACGCAAAACGTGGAGCGCGGCACGCGCATTACACGCTACGCTTCACTTATCCGCCGCCCGCCGGAACATCAGGCCGTTGATTGTCAGCCCGCGTCGCGCCACGCGTCCTTGCAGCATATCCTCCATCCGGTTCTCGAGCACGATCCTGACGTGGTAAATGTTCCCGCGGTTCACAGCGAAGGTGAAGGGCACTTCGTGGTCTTCGGCGCGGTTCACCTGCGTGCGCGCGATCATCTGGCCGTTCAGCTCGACCCCGATAACCGGCCATTCTTCATGCAGCGGCGTGCCGCGCGCGTTGACTCCCATCTCCCAATGCCCCTCGCTCAGCACCACCACGGTGTCCACCTCGCCGAGGTCCTCGATGGCGCCCAGCCCGGACTGCGCGCTCAGTTTCCGCCCCACGATGAGGTCGCCGGGCAGCCAGAACTCCGTCTGTGGCACTGCAACGCCGAGACGCTCGAGCAGGGCGCAGGCACTCGGTTCGTTCTCCTGCAGTTTCCGCACCGCCTCCAGCCGGCGGATGATCTCCTCGCGCGGTTCCCGCTGTTCCCAGGACAGGAGCGCCGCAAGCAGTCTGGCGCGCAGGTCGCTCTCGGGTCTGTCAGCCAGGGCTTTGATCCCGGGCGCCAGCTCGGGATCGGTGATGGCCGGAAAGCCCTGGTAGATGAGGCGGCGCCACGCGTTCAGACTGTCGCCCATCTCGCACAGGACGCGCCTGATGGGCAGCATCTCCGTGGGATCCACGCCGCGCTCGGCGGCGATGCGCCGCCAGTGCGTCAGCGCGCTCTCATACTCGCCCTTGCGTTCACGGTACAGGGCCCAGTGAGTCTCCAGGTCGTGGAGCGGGCCTCTGGCCAGCAGCACCGCGTTGAGCGCCAGCGTTTCTTCGTGAAGCTTCGCGGCCTCGGCTTCCTTGTCCTGCGCGAGCAGCATGCCAACCGCGCTCACCTTGCCGCGCAGCTCCAGATAGCGCGCCCCGCCCCATAGCGCAGACGCGCCCAGCACCACCGCCAGCGCACCGTTCAGGACGCGCTGGCCCCCGGGCGCGGCGGCAAGCTGCAGCAGCGGCGGCAGGCACAGGATGATGAGCCACAGCAGGCCAGCTCGCATCGGCGCCGCCGCCAGCGGCGAGCCGCTCAGTGCCAGGCCGGCGACGATCAGCAGGGCCCCCGCCGCGGCGAGGTGCCGGCGGATCGCAGGGGCCCGCAGGAACAGCTCCGCAGCGCCAGGGAAGCCGGCGCCGTGGCTCTGCGGCGCCGTCTGCTCGTCGCCGGCGCGGCACGCTCGCCATACGATCCACAGGAGCGCCGCACAGACCATCGGGGCTATGGCGCTGACCAGCGCGACAGCATCGCTCTGGAAAAGCCCGCGTGTCGTGACGTTCTGCTGAAATGCCGGCGACACGGCCAGCGTTCCCGCCGCGAACAACCCCA
>JAPLOD010000191.1 GCA_026692735.1 Planctomycetota bacterium
AAGTCCCGCGGCAAACTCGGAGCCTGCGGCGCCTGTCGTCAGCGAGCCGCCTCCTGTATCGAGCGAAACGGCGCGCACGACCAAACAGCCCAGTAAGTAGTCCCTGCAGACAGCTCGCCCGGAACGTGACAATCCTGCAACGCCGGGAACCGCGCCGCGCTACTTCTTGGCCGGGGGCTTGGCGGCGGGCGCAGCGGGCTTGGCCGCAGCGGGCTTGGCTTCCGCGCCTGGCGCGGCAGCGGGGGCCCCGGCAGCCGGCGCCACAGCGGGGGCCTCTGCCGCGGCTTCCTTCTTGGCCTTCTTCTTGGCAGCCGCCTTGATGCTCTTGACCTTGCGCAGGCCCAGAACGCTGTCCTTCTCCTCGCGCCAGTTGCCCGCCTCTTCCAGGATCTTGATCCGCTCCGCCCGCGTGAGGACATTGCGATGTTTGACCAGCGAACCGCCGGTGCGCAGACTCTTGTGAATTGACATAACTCCACTCCTCGCTTGTAGCGCAAGCAGCCCGCTTGCTTCCCGGGGCGGCGGCCGACAGCCGCGCGCCGGCGGCCCTGCAAAACAAAAGTCCGCGCCAAAGCGCGGCGCGGAACGGATATGCTTGTAAGGCCTGCCAGCGCCCTTTCAAGTTGAATTTGCCCGCACCGCGGGGGGCGAGTGTATGGCTGTGACCTGGCAGGAGTTGCGGGGTAGAGTTGAGAGAGATGTGTATTGCTTTCGTGGGAGAGCATGGTAGGCTTGGGTGTGGTAGAGAGGGGCACTGCTATGCGTAACTCATTCCGCCTCGCGTTTCTCCCAATCCTGGCCGTGTGCTCATGCGCGCTGGTCTTCGCCGACACGTTGGTGATGAAAACCGGGCAGACGCTGGAATGCACAGTGGTCAAGGAGGAAGACGCATTTATCGAAGTGCAGGTCGAGTTTGGGACCATGCGCGTGCCGCGGGATAGAATCCTGAGAATCGAGGAGGACAGCCCGGAGAAGATTGCGGAGCGCGAGGCCAAGGCCACTGAAGCGAGAGACCTGGCGGAGAGAATGCAGGACGAAGGCAAGGTCCTGTACAAGGGCAAGTGGATGACGGAAGAGGAGAAAGCGAAGGCCGAACAGAAGGCCGCGGCGGCCAAGAAGAAGCGGGATGACGAGCGGGCGGCAGCCAAGAAGAAGGCCGACGAGGCGGCGCGCAAGAAGAAGGACGACGAAGACAGACGAAAGCAGGCCGCGCAGCAGACCGCCAATACGAGCAACAGCAACATTCCGGAGCGAGCCCAGCGCTACCAAGATCGGCACGGCACGAACAGTAGCAGCAACAGCAGCCGCTATGGCAGCAGCTACGGCAGCAGCAACAGCGGCGCGCTTAACGACCTCTTCCAGAGAGGTCGTAGTATGCTCGGGTATTGATGCCCTGGTCTGCCCCCTCGCACGCACCAGGACCTGAGCGAATCCCACGACCTGCGCTCGTCCGCACTCGAGACCCAGCATGAGTCTCCCTTCCGGTCTCCAGAAACAGGCGTTGAGCGAACACGAGCACCCGCGCGTCTTCCGCGGCAACGCCTATGTGTACCCCGTGTTGTCCCGCCGCGCGAGCGGCATCTCGGTAGGCATCAACCTGAACCCGGACAAGGCGTGCACGTTCAACTGCGTGTATTGCCAGGTTGACCGCGCGGTCGCGCGATCTGCCAAGCCGCTCCCAGTGAGCCTGCCCAAGCTGTTTGAGGAACTGAGGGGTGTGCTGTCGGGGTTTGTGCCCGGGGGCGCGTTATGGAACCAGCCGGAATTCGCCGCCTTGCCCCCTGCCAGGAAACGCGTGGCGGATATCGCGTTCAGCGGCGACGGCGAGCCGACGGCATTCCGCAGCTTCTCCCACGCCGTGCAGGGCTGCATCGAGGTCACGGAGAGCTTCGCGCCCGCTTTTGCCGACGCGAAGGTAGTGCTCATCACCAACAGCAGCGGCTTGAGCCGGCCGGATGTGCGCCGCGGCCTTGCGTTCCTGGATCAGCACCACGGCGAGGTCTGGGCCAAGCTGGACGCGGGTACGGCGGAGCATTTCCGGCGGATCAACAGCGCCGCCTTCCCTTTCCAGAAGGCGTTTGCCAACATCCTGGCCTGCGCGCGCCGGCGGGAGATCGTGATCCAGAGCTGTTTCATGCGGATGAACGGCGCCGGCCCCGCTGCGGCGGAGATCGCCGCCTACGTGGATTGCCTGAAGGATATCGTGGCACGGGGTGGCAGGGTCAGACTGGTGCAGGTGTACACTCTAGCCCGCGCGCCCGCGCGCGGCGGCGTCGCCAGCCTGAGTAACGCGGAGGTAGATGCTATCGCGGAGCGCGTGCGTGCCGGCGCCGGCCTTCAGGCTATGGCGTTCTATGGCCGCGTGCCGTGAGCGTCAACGATCCCCCCGCGTGGATGTCTTGATCAGGTCCATGGCCTTCATGTTATAGCGGCGTGCCTGAGTGGAATTGCCTTCCCGCTCCGCCTTGTTCGCAGCCCTGGTGTAGTAGTTCACCGCCGCCGACCGTTCATTGTTCGCCAGGGCGCGCTCCGCAAGCTGCTCAAGCACCGACGCCTCCGTCTTCTCGTCCTCGTCTTTCAGCGTGTCGGCAGGCTTCTTGGCGTCCTCCTTCTTGCCGCCGCCGGAGAGTGCAATACCTCCCGCCAGCAGAACGAGCACGCCGACGCCAATGCCGATCATCATGCCCGTGGACATGCCGCCCTGGCCCGCGCTCCGTTTGCCGCGCTTGTCCTCGCGTTCCCCGCGCTCCTCCGAGGCACTGGTGCGGCTCGAGCGGCTTGCGGAGGCTGTCATGCGGCGCGAACCTTCTTCACCACGCAGGCGGCCTGGCAGGCGCCGCAGCCGGTGCAGAGCGCGTTGTTGACGGAGGTCGCCTTGCGGCGGATCTTCACCTCGAAGTTCCCGATGAAGCCTTTGACCTCTTCCACTT
>JAPLOD010000192.1 GCA_026692735.1 Planctomycetota bacterium
TCTTGCGCGTGCAGGCGGACGCGATCTTGTCCACGCCCAGCTCCAGGAACACCTGCAGAATGTTCTTGACCTGCACCGTGCCTTTGAGGGGCATCTCGATGATGGCTTCGACTTCCTGGCGCAGCTCGGGATCCTCGGACAGCTCGTGCCGCGCGGCGATCAGGCGATGGGAACAGGCCGCGCACGGCGCCACCACGCTCGTATGCCCGGCCCGCTCCGCCAGCGCCAAGACGCGCGCGGGCAGCGCCACGGCCAGCGTGTGGTTCAGGTTGTGCGCGGCGGTCGCGCCGCAGCAGTTCCAATCTTCGAGTTCCTCGAGCTGCAGGCCCAGCTTGGGCGCTATGGCCTGCAGCGACTGGTTATACTCCCGCGCCGTCCCTTCAAGCGAGCAACCTGGAAAGTAGGCGATGCGCCCCGCCATGGTCTAGTGCCCCTTCCGATCCGCGGGCCGGTCGCCTTGCGCGGAGCGCTTCTCGCATTTCTTGAAGATGCGCTCGACGGCCGCCTGCCCCTTGATGCGCCGGGGCACCATCTTCAGCTTGCCCATCATCCTTGGCGCGGCGTCGAGATCCTGGAACAGATGGCCTGTGCGCAGCTTGTACTCACCCACCAGCCCGCTCTCGAACTGGCGGCCCGTGCGCCTCACCCAGTCCAGGAACGCCTTCTGGAACGTGACCGTGTCGCTCTCCGCCGCGGTGCGGCCCTCCTCGTACGCGATCTGCCGCAGCGCGTCCATCACTCGCGCAAGGTCCACGTCCTTCGGGCAGCGCGCGGTGCAGGTTTCGCAGGAGGCGCACATCCAGATGGTGTGGCTGTCCAGCACTTTGTCTTTCCTGCCAAGCTGGATCAGCCGGATCACCTGATGCGGCAGGAGATCCATGGCGTACGCCGCGGGACAGCCGGCGGAACATTTCCCGCACTGGTAGCAGGCGGCGAGCTTCTCGCCTGTGAAATCGTTCACGATTTCGAGGAATGTGCGTCCGGAATGAGTTGTCGTTGCGGCCTTTGCCACGGCGCACCTGGGCTATGAAACACAGTGTACCCAAACGAGCAGCGGCTACGGTGTGAACGACTGAGCCGCTCGACACAGTTCCTTTTATAGTGTTGACCCGCGTGATTGCAACATCCACTGAACACGAAACGCCAAGAAAAATGAGAAATCCGTTCTTCCGTTCGCGCACAGCGCAGCGCAGACGATTGCAATAGCCAATCCGGAGTGCTATTATCCGCGCTGATCGCCGGCCGAAGGAAGCGCGCGCGCATGGAATTCCGTCGCCTGAAGGTGACTGCCTCGCACCTCGCCTGCTGCGTGCTTGCCGCGCTGCTTCTCGTCAGCACCGGCTGCGAGGAGGGCCGCGGCGGCGATCCGCGCGAACGCGCGGAGCTGCAGGCGATCTTCGACGAAGCACGCAAGCTCGACGAAGCCGGGCGCTACCACGAAGCGCTGGTGCGCTACGAGACCATCCTGGGTCGCCATCCCGAGTTCGTCTCCACGCGCCTGAACGCGGCCATGGCTGCGTACGATTCGGGCCAGTACCAGAAGGCCGTGGACCACTTCGAGGTGCTGCACAAGTACGGCCCGGGCGACTGGTTCGTGATCCGCAAGCTCATCCAGTGCCATGAGCGGCTCGGCAACACGGAGGCCGTCGCCGCGTATCGCAAGAAGCTCGAGAACCTCCGGCAGCAGAAAGAGGGCAGCATTGTCCTCAAGCGCTACCAGGGCCTCACGCGCGATTACATCCCCGTCGGCTCCATGCATCTGATCGGCTACGAGTTCTTCGAACCGAAGAAGCACGGCCGCCTCTGGTTCTTCAGGCTCGAGGACAAGAACAAGACGCCCGTCAGCGCCTTCCTGCTGGAATCCACCCCCTTCCACGACAACAGCGGCAGACGCCTCTTCTGCCTCACCGAAGCCACCAACGGCTGGCTGCGCATCTGGCACGTGGGCGCCGACGGCCGCGACTACCAGTGGACGCGCGACACGGTGCTCGACTGCCTGCACGGCAAACGCACGCCGCTCGTCACGAAACCGCTGCCCCCGGATTACGAGGCGCTCGCCGCGCCGGATGCAGGGCCGCCTGAGGCGGCAAAGAAGGGCGCCGAGCCGCCTCTAGACCAGACCACGCCGTAGGTGCCGATGACGCCACGCCAACGTTTCCACGAGACGATGCGCTACGGGCAGCCGGATCGCGTGCCCTGGCTGGAAGAAGGCCTGCGCGACGAGGTGCTGAACACCTGGCTCCGGCAGGGCCTGCCTGCAGACGCGGACCTGGCCGCGCTGTTCAGCTATGACCGCCGGGAACGCATCGAGCTCGATCTGGGTTCCCGGCCGAAACTCGACCACCCGCCCCGGACGGCCGCGGACCTGACGGCGCTGCGCAACAGCCTTGATCCCGGCGATCAGGGCCGCCTGCCCGCGGACTGGTCTCAGCGCGTTGCGCAGTGGCGGAGCCGCGACCACATTCTCGAACTGCCGCTGCACAGCGGGCTGTTCCTCACGCTTGGCGCGCACGATTGGGCCAGCCTGGAACCGGTGCTGTTCCTGCTGGCCGATCAGCCTGCCATCGCCCGCGGGATAATGGACGCTCACAGCCATCTCGCTGCCGCCCTCGCCGACAAGGTGCTCCAGGAGGTGGAGGTTGACTTCGCGTCATTCTCCGAGCCCATTGGCGGGAGCCGCGGCCCGCTTGTGTCTCCGCGCATGTACCGGGAGATCGTGCTCGAAAGCTACAGGCCGATCCTCGACGTGCTGCGGCGGCATGGCGTGGAGACGGTCGTCTTCATGACCTACGCCAACGCCGCGATTCTGCTGCCCGATGTGCTCGAAGCGGGCTTCAACTGCCTGTGGGCGATGGAGACAGAAACCGACGCCATGGACTACCACGAACTGCGCCGGCGCTTCGGCAGGTCCCTGCGCCTCATCGGCGGCATTGATCTGGACAGCCTGCGTTTCGGCGCCAAGGCCATCGAACGCGAGATCATATCCAAAGTGCCGCCGCTGCTGGCCGAAGGCGGCTACATCCCCCTGGCCGATGGCCGCGTCCGCACCTGCATTCCCTTCGCCGGCTACGAGACGTACCGGCGCTTGCTTGAGAAGGTGACACAGCGATGATTGGCAAGCACGCTGCGACGGTTGTGCAGCACGCCAGTTCGGGTGTGTCCAGAAACTCGATGCCCTACTCCGCCGGCTCTATGCTGGCGTACATACTGCCCGAGGACTTGGCCAGCAGCGGATCGCGCCCGAAGGCTTTGATCTGGTCGCGTTTCAGCTCGGCGCGTTCCAGCGTCGTGGTCTCAACGATGGTCACGCCCGTGGTGTCCACTTCCTTGGCGTGCAGGAAAGCACGCTCCTGCGTCTTGCCGAACAACTGCATCAGCATCGTGATCACATACTGATACGTATGCTGGTCATCGTCGTGCAGGATGACATGGTACAGCGGCGCGCGCTTGGTCGCCGGGTCGGCGGTCTCCGGCATGACCAGCGTACCCGTCTGCCCGGGTTCGCTCTGTCCGCTAGGTTGCGCCATGGCGATGATCTTCCAACTCAGCCGAATCCTCCTCCCACAGCCATCTTCTACTATAGCCCGCCAGATGCCGGATACCAGATACCGGATACCAGATGCACCTGTCTGATATTCGCTATCCGGCACTCGAAGTCCTATCCCTTCAGCTTCTCGTGGGCCTGAGCCAGCGCGTCCATGGTGTGGATCTTCTGGGGGCAGCGCTCCTCGCACGTGCCGCACTTCGCGCACTTGTTGGCGCGTTCGGCCTCCGCCAGCCTGGCGTACGTGTACCTCGGGACGCCCATATCGGCGTAGAACGCGGACTCGTTGTAGATCTCGAAAACGCGCGGAATGTTCACTCCGTTCGGGCACGGCACGCAATAGCCGCACGCCGTACAAGGCACAGGACTGGCCTCGCGGTACGCCGCGACCACGCGGTCGTACAGAGCCAGCTCCGCGGGGCTAAGCGACTCCGCGGCAGCCCGGTCGGCGCTGGCCAGGTTCTCCTGGAGCTGCTGCATCGTGTTCATGCCGCTGAGCGCGACGGTCACCTGCGGGTGGTTCCAGACCCACTGCAACGCCCAGTCCGCAGGCGTGCGGCGGACGGGGGCGGAATCCCACACCGCGCGGACGCTGGGCGGCGGTTCGGCCGCCAGCCTGCCGCCCCGCAGCGGCTCCATCACCGTCACCGGCAGGCCCTTGGACGCGGCGTACTCCAGGCCTCGCGTGCCCGCCTGGTTGTTCTGGTCCAGGTAGTTGTACTGGATCTGGCACATGGTCCAGCCGCCGTATTCGTCGAGATAACGGCGGAAGTCCGCGAACTCCTCGTGGCAAGAGAAGCCGAGTCCGCCAATACGCCCCTTGGCAATCATCTTCTCCGCCCACGGCAGCACGCCGAGGCCCCGCAGCTTGTCCCAGAACTTATTGTTCAAGCAGTGCAGCAGGTAGAAGTCTATCGTGTCGGTCTGCAGCCGTCCGAGCTGCTCGTCGAGCAGGCGGTCGAAATCGCCCGCCGACTCCACCGACCAGCAGGGCATCTTGGTGGCGATCTTGACGCGGCTGCGGTAGCCCCCCGCCAGGGCCTTGCCCGTCACCACTTCGCTGTTGCCGCCGTGGTAGCCGTGCGCGCTGTCCACGTAGTTGATGCCGTGGTCAATCGCGTAGCGGATCAGCGCGAGGGCCGGCTCCTCGTCCACCTTTGAAGCATCCCCGCCGATGACGGGCAGGCGCATTGTCCCGAAGCCGAGTACTGACGCCTGGTAGTCCAGCCTGCCGAATCTTCTGTAGCGCATGGCGGCAGTATAATGGCACTGAACATTTTGCCAAACTGTTGTACGCTTGCGTGCGGTTGCCGGGAGGGGTCACGGGAATGCATGGGCGCTGTCCGCACCTCTTCGTGCTGCTGCTCCTGACACTGGTTCGGCCGGACGCCCCCGCGCTGGCCGGCGATGAGAAACCGCCGGACGCCAACCTGCTCCCCTTGTCCGTCGTCGTTCTTGACGACGCCACCGGCGAGCCGGTCACGGAATTCTCATACTCCTACTGGATCGAGACCGCGGGCCAGCGGGAACGCGGCGACACCGGCGACGGCACGCAGCGCGACGTCAAATGCCCTGACGGCATCATCACGCTCAAGGCCCCGCCCTCCTGCCAGTTCCTTATCTCCGTGAAATCCCGGGATTACATCTGCGACTTTCCGTATTGCCGAACCTACACTCTGAAGGCCGAGGCCAAGGAGCGCCGCATTGTGGTGAAGCTCACCCGCGGCGTTACCGTGTCCGGCACGGTGCTGGATGCGCGCACGAAGAAGCCGATCGCCGGCGCGAAGATATCGCCCATCGTCCCCATGCCGCCCCTCTTCGTCCCCGACAGAGAACGGTTCGCCATCTCCGACGGGAAAGGCAAGTATGAACTCCACGGCGTGAGTTCCTCGCATGGGATAAGTGTTTCGCACCCCGACTATCTCGATGGTGGAGCAAAACTCCCCGCCGGCGCGGACAAAGCAAACGCCGCTTCAGTGGACGTCCAACTCGAACAAAGCGAGAGCTTCCGGGGCACGGTAACGGCGCCGGACGGCAAGCCGCTGGCCGGCGTGAAGATTTCCGACGGCGCCGGCAAGGAGATTCAGTCCGGCCTGGACGGAAGCTTCGCGCTGCGCAGCCCCAAGAAGTGGTGGAACAGCGGCAAGGAGTATTACCTCACCTTCCAGAACGATGGGTACATCGAACGCAGGCTGAACCCCAAACAGGCGCCCGCGGAAGCGTTCACCGTCGTCATGCAGCCGCTTTTCGACCTGACCGGCCAGGTGCTCGCGCCCGACGGCAAGCCGGTCACCGAGTACGCCGTCACGGCTGGCCCCGGCAAGAACCCGCCGGATTTCCACTGCGCTGAAGCCAAGGTCAAGCATGCCGAAGGCCGTTTCAGCCTGCGTCTGGAGAAGCATGGCGAACACTGGATCGGCGTCAGAGCGC
>JAPLOD010000193.1 GCA_026692735.1 Planctomycetota bacterium
CGGACGCCGCCCCCCTCAGCGCTGGCTCGATCCAGACGCATAGCGTGCGCGTCCCCATCGTGTTTCGCCTCGTGCCCGAGGAGGAGCTCAGCCGCGCGCAGCGCATTATCGCGGAGACCGATGGCGCCGGGCCTGCGGGCAGAGCGCTGACGGCTGAGGACCTTGCAGACGGCGACGTGGCCGCGCGCCGGTTCTTTGCCCAGCAGTTGGTGGAGTTCGCGCAGAGGGAGCAGGGCCGGACGGAGGAGTATCAGGTCACCGCATTCTCGATCGGGAAGCGCCTCGCCGTCGTGAGCCTGCCGGGCGAGCCGTTCGCCGAGATTGGGATTCGCATCAGGGAGACTTCGCCGTTTCCGACGACGTTCGTGGTCTCGCATGCCAACGGCGCGTGCGGCTACATCCCGCTGGCAGAATGCTTCGCGCGCGGCGGCTATGAGACGTTGCCAACGATCGGAGGAGGCGCGCGTGAGGACGCCGCCGACCGTTTGATCCAGGGCGCCCTTGCAGTCCTGCGCCGCTAGCGAAGACTGAGGACCGGTGCCATACGTGCGGCGCCTGTCCCTGGTTTTCGAGTTCAAAACCACGCGCCGCGCTCTGCACTCGTCATCGTACATTCTGAATCCGCGGCTGGGTGCATGTCCGTAACTGTAGCGCCGGCGTCCCGCCTCCCGCCCCGCGGCGTTGCGGCATCCCCCCGCAGTACCGTTTGAACTCCGCAGCCACGGACCTGCACCCCCAGCCGCAGGCTGCATGCAAATCGCTCTGTTGCGACGCCCAAAGTGTGGTACAGATAAGGCCGTAAGGACAGTGCAAGGTTGGCGCGATGGCCGAGGTCCGCAAGATAGGCAACTACGAACTGCTCGAACGCATCGGGCAGGGGGGCATGGGCACGGTTTTCAAGGCCCGCCAGGTCTCGATGGACCGCATCGTGGCCCTCAAGATCCTGCCGCCCAGTCTCGCCAAGCAAGCCACCTTCACCGAGCGGTTCGTCCGTGAGGCCCGCGCGTCCGCCCGCTTGAACCATCCCCACATCGTCAGCGGCATAGATGTCGGCCAGGACAACGGCGTCTACTACTTCGCGATGGAGTTCGTGGACGGCTTGAGCGTCAAGGACCTCCTCGTGAAGGGCAAGATGAACGAACAGCAGGTGCTCAAGGTCGCCAAGGCCATGGCGCAGGCGTTGGCGCACGCTCATGAGCACGGCATCCTGCACCGCGACATCAAGCCCGACAATATCCTCGTTGATAAGAGTGGCACGCCCAAGCTCTGTGACCTCGGACTCGCTCGCCTGGACAGCCAGTCCGAGGCTGAGAAGGCGCTTACCCAGGAGGGCACCGCCCTGGGCACGCCGCACTATATCTCGCCCGAACAGGCCCGCGGACTGCGCGACCTTGACGCCAAGTGCGACCTGTACGCGCTCGGCGCAACGCTCTACCACATGCTGACCGGCAAGACGATGTACGACGGCGCCACCCACGTTGTGGTGATGACCAAGCACGTCACCGAGAAGTGCCCGCACCCCACCGACGCTGGCGCGCAAGCCAGCAAAGGCATGGTGGCGGTGCTCGCCAAGCTGCTCACCAAGGATCGCGCCGACCGTTATGAATCCGCCGAAAAGCTTGCCGGCGACTTTGACCTCGTGTCGCAAGGCAAGATGCCGCGGTTCGCGGACCTGCCCCCGGCCAAGTGGCCCTTCACCGGCGGCGCGCAGCCGCCCATCCCAGCCAAGAAGGCTGCGACGACCGGGCCCGCCTTGCCCGTTGAGAAGAGCCGGTCAACATCCCGGGAGAAACGGCCTGCCAGCACGACAGAGGCCCCGCGGTGGCTGGTCCCCGTGGGGCTGTTGGGTGTCGTGGTGCTGGTGCTGGTGCTGGTGCTGTGCCTTGGCAAGAGCAGGCCGCAGTCCGCTGTGGCGAACGCCGCCGGCGCAAACGCGCCGCCTCCCGTCAAGGACCGCACGACTGTCGTGCAGCCGCCCACTAGCCCCCGGGTTTCAGCCGGGGGGCCGCCGAAACCGGCGGCGACCGTGGCGTCGGGAGCGCGGCCCGCCTCGGAGAATCGAGCTGCGCCGCGGACCGACGCGCCCGTTCCCAAGAAGCCTGAGCAGCTCCCGGTTGCCGTGCCGCCCAAGACCGACATGGTTGGGCTGGCAAAGCCGTCGGAAGGCGAGGAGAACGGCGACAAGCCGCCGCGGCCCAAAGCCGGAACGAAACCCGAGCCAGAGGCTTCGGTTGCGTCGCGGCCCGACACGCCTGTTCCGAAGAAGGTGGACGACCCGGGCAAAACCACGCCCGGCCCTGAGCTGGCCGGCCTCATCGCCAAGGCGGCGGCGCTGAGCGCGGAGAGCAAGTTCGGCGAGGCGGCCGCGCTGTTCAACCTGCCGGCCGCGAAGCTTGAACAGCTTGACAGCTTCGACCGCGAACTTGCCAAGCTACACGCTGACGGCTACGGCGGTCTGGCCGAGATCAAGGGGGCCATTGCGGCGCGCCTGAAGGCCGAGCCAAACAAGCTCGACGCCACGAAGGTACTCTCCAAGATGCCCAGCGGCACGCTGGCCGGCGCCGACGACAGGGAGTTGTTCATTGAGGACAAGCAGGTCCGGACCACCCGCAGATGGGACAAGCTCTCAATGGAAGAGCTGTATGCCGTGAGCACCACGACACTCGGTGCGCTGCCGGCCAATATGAGCCTCGGCCTGGGTGTCCTGGCGTACGACCAGAACACGGAGAAGGACGACGCGTTCGCCCGCAAAGCGTTGGCGGGCAACACGACCGCGGCCGCGAAATCGCTTCTGGCGCTGATTGAGGCGCGCGACAAGCTGACCCTCCTCAAGAAGCAGCTCGCCCAAAACGCCCACGCCGAGAAGCTCCTCTTCGAGCTGGACGAGGCCATGGGGAACGGGAAGTATGCGGCCGTGGTGGCCAAGGCCACCGTGCTCCGCACCAGGTACGCCGACACCGACGCCATGAGGAAACGGGGCGCCGAGTTGGACGACCTGCTGGAGATGGCCAAGGCCGCTCAGCAGACGGGTGCTCTCTCCCAGCAGGGCAACGTGGCGCTTGCCAGCAACGGCGCGACCTGCACCGGCAGTTCGACCGCAGCGAAGCTGATTGACGGCAACACCACCGAGTACGACCAGGGCAGCGGCTATGCCTACGTTGTATTCCCCGGCGAGTTCATCATCACCTTGCCGAAAGTGTGCCTGTTGCGGCAGATGCGCCTCTTGCTCTGGGACGGCGAACTCGACAGATTCTACCGCTACGCCATCGAGACCTCGCACGATGGCCAGAAGTATGTGCTGCTGGTAGACCGCAGTAAGGGCCAGTGGCGCAGTTGGCAGCAGATAGATTTCACCCCGCGCCCGGTGAAGACCATCAAGTTGAAGGGGGTGTACAACTCCTCCAACCCCCAGTTCCACGCTGTGGAGTTGGAAGCCTACTGTATCCCTCCGGACAAACCTGCGAAGTCCAAAGCCGCACGCCAAGGCCCTCCCGCGCCCGCCAGACCCGAGTAGGGACGTACGTTCTCCGCATCTCCGCAGCGACGCGCGCCGGTTAGGGCTTGCGAGAGAGTAAGTGGGGCAAGATCGCGCAGAGACGCAGAGCGGAATGCAACATTCACAATGGAGAATGAGACCATCTAATTCTGAATTCCGAATTGTTCATTTTCCATTTTGCTGTTCTCCGCGTCTCTGCGTCTCGGCGTTGAATAACGCGGGCTGGCCGGGCGGAAAACTCAGAAACCGAGAGCCGGGGCCTCTGCGCGAATCGCGCGGCCCTTGCCGGTGACCTCGAGGACCTCAATCGCATGGAAGACGGTCGGGCTTTCCCATGTCCCGAGGCCGAGCAGGCGGTTATCGCGCAAGTCCCACCCGCGCCAGCGGCTCATGTCGCCATAGTTCGTGGGCCATTGCGCCAGCAGTTGTCCGTCAACAAGCGCCTTCAGCCCGTCATTGCGAACCTGGATCGTTGCCTTGTAGCGCCGGCCGTTCTCGAGCGCTGCCTTGACCACGGTCTGAGTGGACTTCGGGCCGGCAATGTTGAAGAAATCGAGGACGGTGTTGTTGTTCCAGCCCATCGTCCAGCCGAAGTACCGCCTTCCCTTGGACATCAGCATGTTGACCGTGCTGTTTCCCTCCAGCCGGGTGAACTCGACGCGGAAGTCATACTCCTCCGGGGGCTCAAAAGGTATCTGCAGCCGCGCACCCGGTGAGCCGTCTGAACGCAGCGCGCCGTCCTTCAACTCCCATTTCCCGGCGACCGTATCTGTCTCCGGGTTCACCAACGACAAAAGGTTGATGATACCCCGTTCGTCGTCCCCTTTCTCAGCCGGGCCGGCGCTGACTGGGGCTTTGGGTGCTCCTTGGGCCGGGCCGCTCCTGACTGGGGCTGAAGACGCTCCTTGGGCCGGGCTGCTGCGCCGAACCGGCTGCGGCAGCAGGCAGGCTCTCCAAAACACGGCCAATGCCAGCAGGAATGCGGCAATGCACCCCTTGCTTACGGCGGGCGCGGTGGGCTTCCCCGGCGACGCGGCCCGCAGTTCCTTCTCGAGTTTCCCGACGGCGTCCTTCGCCTCTTTCAAACCCACGCCGGTGAACTCCCGATACAGCTTGATAGCTTCGATCTTCCGCCCATCCGCGAGCGCGGCTCTGATGAGAGACCAACCGTCCTCTGGAATCCGTGTGCTCGCAGGCAGATCCGTTGGCGGTCCGGAGTCGGGTTCAGCTTCAAGTCTCTCGACGGCGTCCTTCGCCTCCTTCAAACCCACTCCGGCAAACTCCCGATACAGCTTGATAGCTTCGATCTTCCGCCCGTCCGCGAGCGCGGCTCTGATGAGCGACCATTTGTCCTCTGGAATCTGCGTGCTCATAGGCGAATCCGTTGACCGTCCCAGGATAGTGTAGCCCGCTTCATTGCCGTCGAGATTCTCATGGGGTATCGCGACAGACCGTCCGCGTCAACGGTCGAAGATCGGCGGCAGCACGGCAGGGCGTATCGCGTCTCCGCCACCCCGTGTCTTTCATCCTTCATCGTTCATTATTCGTCGTTCGTCCTTCATCCTTCATCGTTCATCACTTCCCCTTCGCCACCTTGAGAAACACCGGCCCGGCCGCGAGCCGCAGCTTTGCTGCGAGCCACTCGCCGTCCTTCTCAGCCCGCAACGGCGACCACGCTTTGCGGTCCGTGGAGATCTCCACTGCCGCGGCTTTCAGGCTCACGGACACATCCACGTCCGCCTCGAGCTGGAAGACGTTGCTCTCCACGCGCCGCAGCGATGCGTACGTGCTCTGCCGCACCGTGTCGCCAACGCCATACTCCCACAGACACAGCGCACCGTCCGGGCCGAAGTCCTCTCGGGAGACGGCTGCTCCGGTGAGCTTGAAGCCATAGCGGGCGTCGTCGCGCGACCCGCCGAGGTACTCCGCGCGCCAGAACTTCGTGCGCCCTTCGTTGGATGCGACCCAGCCCTTGTCCAGGCCGGGACCCTTGCCCGGCAGGTTGATGGCACACTGAACCGTGCCACTCGCGGCATCCAGTTCCACGACTCGCGAACGGTAGTAGTCCGCGCCGCCTTCAACGATGAGACTGCAGCCGGTCTGCGCCGTCTTCACGTCACTGATTGTGTAAGTAGTCCAGTGTCCCGGCTGGCCGATCTCGAATGTGCGCGCGGCGAGCAGTCCCGTCGGCCACGCTGAATCGAGGCCGATCGTCTTCGCATTCGGGTCGGCTGTCACGACCTTGCCCGTGCGCTCCACACTGGCCGGCTGCAGGACGACATCCGGCGTGGCGAGACGCGTGCCGCCCGTGATGCTCGCCAGCCGCAGCCCCTCCGCGCCAACGGAGTAGAACGCGAACTCGGCCGCGACTTCCAGCGGCCCGGCCTTGCGCGTCTTCTCGGGCCGGCCGTCGGCGAAGCAGATATCCGTGTGGCCGTTCTTCGTCTTGATCTCAACGGCCACCGCGCGGCGCGCATCCTGCTCGTTGCCGGGCACGTCAAGCAGGCGGCGCTCGACAATGAACGGTTCGCCCACGTACGGCTCGATGACCGCCGGGAAGACGCTCTCCTGTTCCGTAAAGCTGCGCCGCTGCACGTAAAGGTTCGTGAAGCCGTACTTCCACTGGTAGCAGTCGAGCCACCCCGACAGAACGCGCGCGCCCTTCTGGCCGAAAACATGTAGGCGCGTGATCTTCCGCGGCGACGCGGGGTTGTAGATCGAAGCTGCGATGTTCTGTTCCGACCCCGTCCCGACGCGCAACAACACCCAGTCCGCCTGCAGCACGTCCGGCGCGTCGCCCGCGAAGCTCCGCTTCGTCTTCCTGAATTCCCCGAGGAACTTCTTGTCCTCCTCGGGCATCTGTTCCCACGCCACGGTCTGCGGCAGGTTCGTCTTCATCTCATGGTCAACAGTCCCGTGGAAACAATACGTGTGCGTCTTGCCGCCCGCGACGCGCACCACGTCGAAGACGTACGAGTTCGGCGTGACGGCGTTGAGGTCCAGCTTGAAGTCCGGCTTGAGCTGCGCCGGCGTGAGCGGCTTGGCGCCCTGGCCTTCGTCCACGTCCACCAGCGCGACATGGCGCCTGTACAGCTTCCCTTCCGGCGCGTGCCGGTCCGCTCGCATGTATCGCGCGCCCGTCATGTCCGACAGCACGCCCAGCCAGCCCGCGCCGGCAACGCCGTCCTCCACGGTCACCAGGTTGTGAACGAACTCCGCCCCGTCGCCGGGCTGCGAATACCCGTCCCGCTGCCCGCCGTCAATCGTGGCCGGATAGCCGTGCGCATAGACTTGCAGATCGAGCATGTCCGCATGGCTGTGGCCGCGCCCGTACCCGATGCGCAGTATCGCCGCGCGCCGGAACCGGAAGTCGTCGTATTCCAGGCCGGTCTCAAGCGCCCCGAACCAGTTGGCGATGAAGCGCGAGCGGTTCTCCAGCCACGGCGCGCGCGGGCACTTCGCCGCAGCCTCCTCGATCTCCTTCCATTGCGCCTCGGTCTCCGTCTTGCGGCCGTAGTAGTGCTTGAGCATGAACGCGAACTGCGGGTCGTGCGTCCAGCGCCAGCCGCGCCGCACGGGCGGCTCGTGGGAATCGAACCACGCGCCGTAGCCCTTGTCCGGTCCCGTCACGTCGCCGATGCGCGGGAAGTACAGCCCCGCCATCCGCGCGCCCGATGGCCAGTACAACGCGGCTCCCATCTTCGGAAAGCGCGCGCGGTCGCTCAGGTCGTACTTCGGGTTGCCGCCCGCGCGGCGGTACACTTCGAACATCTCGCCTTCCGCCGAGACCTCCGCTCCCATCGCGTAGAAGTAGGAGCCGATGTACGAGACGCCGCTGCGGTCCTTGCTCGTCACGAGGAAGTCCGGATAGCCCGTGGGCGTCTGCGGGTAAACCCAGGTGCGGTGGAAGAGCCATTCCATGATCGGGTCAGCGACGGCCTGATCGCCGAGCACCGCGGCCGCCTTCATCACCGCTGCCGGCTCGTTGCCCCAGTAATTGTGATAGCGCATGTAACGCTTCGCCATGTGCTGGACCAGATACACGTCGAGCAACTGTATGACATCCTGCGGCGCCTTGACCCACGCCACGAAGCGCCCGACGGACTGCGCCAGGTCGTCGTTGTTCTGCAGGAACCCGAAGAGACGGTCATACGATACCACCGTTTCGAGGTCGCACGGCCAGTGGTGCGTCTCGCGCTGGCGGCAGCGCAGGTCGCGGCCGTATGCGCCGGGCTGGACGATGAACGAACTCATGGCGTTGGCGTGGTCCATCGCGGGAAACTCATACGCCGCGCGGCACAGCATCACGGCCGCGTCGCGGGCATCCGCGGCGTTGCCCGTGGTCACGTACGATCCCGTCTTGGCTTCGATCATGCCGAAGTACGCGCGGATGCGGTCGCGGACGGCGTCAGCCACTGGATGCCAGTTCTGCGCCGCCTGCCCGGGCTTCTCCGGCGCCGTGTAGATTCCCGCGCCGTCGTCCTTATACGGATAGGGATCGGGCAGCGGCCGCTGCGCGTGCAGGTCGCTCATCGTGTAGCTGCCGGTCGCCAGCGGCTGGAGTTGCTCGAGCTTCTTGTTCTCGATCAGGATGCCCTTGGGGTTATCCACTGGCGCGACGGCCCACTTGCCGTGTTCCGCCTCGATAACATCCTTCGCCTTGCCGCCGGCGCCGAAGTTCGGCCAGTTGCTCTTGTCGTCGTCGCCGCCCATCCCGAAGATCGAGCCCGGCTGGGCGTTCGTGCGCGGGAATGCGTTCCACAGCAGCTCGTCGCGTGCGAGTCGCGCTTCGGGTGGCTCCGCCTTGGGCGCCGCTTGAGTAGACTTGCGCAACTGCGCGAATTCTTCCGGCGTCAGCAGGTTCATCCTCTGCTTGATCGGCCGCCGCACGGTCCCCGCCAGAACGTCGTGGAGATCAATGTTGTGGACCAGCAGGTCCACCGCGCTGCCGGCATCCACCTGCAGGCGGACCTTGAAGCGGCGCGTTTCGCCGGCGTGGAAGTAGACTTCGCAGACTGAGTAGAACTCCTCGACGTACCCGAGCCGCAGCCGGTAGTTGCTCTCTTCGCCCTTCGCGCCGTCGTTGATCGTGGCTTTGAGGTACAGCGGCCTGCGGTGGCGCTCGATCTTCTCGTGCTCGACAGCGCCGATCACGCGCACGGCGTACAGGCCGGGGCCGAGTTCGCCAAGGTCCACTTCGAGGACCGGCGCGCCAGGCTTGCAGCGCACCACCCGGAGGGGCTTGTTGCGCTTGCCCGTGTCTTTGCCCGAACCGCCCCGCGAGACATAGAAGACGGGCTCGGCGTACGACTCCACCTGCGCCGCCTGAACCCCGGCGATGTCTTTCGCCGGCCAGTTCCGCAAAAGGCTCTGCTGGTCGAAGAGACTCCGGCACGGCATATACTTGAACATATAGTGCCGGTAGTGCTCGACGGAACCATCGTAAAGCTGCAGTTCGGGGGCCTGGCCGTCCTTGGAATAGAGCAACTCGCCCGGCTTGTCGGGATTGGGCACGCAGCCCGGATGTCCGGGCGGCTCGCCGTGCTGCGTGGGGTAGAACGGCAGCTTCAGCCCGGCCAGCGGCCCGCCGGCCTCATACTCCGCCTCGCCGCACCCGCAAGCCGCCTGCGCGGCGAGCCAGGCCAGAGCCGCCGCAACAAGCACACGCCACGTCGCACCCATAAGCTCATCCCCGCGCCTGTCGGTTCCATATCAGTGAGTACACCCATTTTGCTGGCGGCGTGGAGGCTTGCATCGTACTATGTTGTCGTCGCACGCTCACGACCAACGGTATTGCGGCCCCTGACACGAACACGTGGGGAGTGACCGATGCCTGATAATGAAGCTCCGCTAGGTTCTCAGCCCGGGGGCAGCTCCCTTCCCGCCTCGGAGAAGAGCAAGCGACACCCTCTCAAAACCGCGCTTCTTGTGCTGCTGCTTGTCGTGGTCTGGCCGCTTGGGGTTCTGTGGCTTGTGCTGTGGATTCTGGGCAATCGACACCCGCTCAAAAGCGCGCTGCTTGTACTGCTGCTTGTCCTATTCCCGCCGCTGATACTCCTGTGGCTTGTGCTGCGAATTCTAGGCAAGCGGCCCAAGTTCTCGCTTGGGACCTTGCTGCTGGCGGTGCTGTTGATCGGGTCGGCGGCAACGCTGTGGTGGAGGTGGGATCCCTGGCGCGTGCAGGTCACCTTCAACTGTCTGCCTCGGGAGATGGTGCGGGATGCAGCGTTCTCCCCCGATGGCCAGCGCGTCGTCACGGCCAATGACGACGGCACGGCCCGCATTGCGGACGCCCACACCGGCGTTGAGCTTCACGTACTGCAGGGACATAAAGGGTGGGTTTTGGTTGCCGCCTACTCGCCGGACGGCAAACGTATCCTGACCGCCAGCACGGACGCGACGGCACGCATCTGGGATGCTGAGACCGGCGCCGCGCTTGTGACACTCACCGGCCATTCCCAGGCCGTCCGCTCAGCCTGTTTCTCACCCGACGGAAGCACAATCCTTACCTCCGGCGACGACCACACGGTGCGACTGTGGGATGCAACCAGCGGGACACAAACCGCCGTGCTGGATGCAAAGCTGCTTACCCACCGTGAGACCCCGGACAGCAACTCGGAGCTGGTGCAAGCCTTCTCGGAGGCTGTGTTCACGTCGGCCGGTCCGCGAGTGCTTACGTTCACCGAGTACCCGTGGAAAGCACAGTTGCGGGACGCCAAGACAGGCGCGGCCTTGCTCCAACTCAAGGGCGCGGAAGACACAGGGGGATTCTCCTATCCTGTGCCACTGGCCTTCTCCCCGGATGAAACGAAGCTGTTCTTCTCGGATGGCGACCGGGTGCGGATATGGGACGCCAAAACGGGCGCGGAATTGCGCCGCATCGAACACTCGAAGGTTCGCCGCGCCGTGATCTCGCCCGCCGGCGACCTCCTGGCGAGCTGTGGAGATCACATCTTGCGGCTTTGGGATTTTCGCACCGGCAAGGAACTCGCAGCCATGCAGGTGCCCCGGTGGGGGGTCTTGTCCGCTGCATTTTCCCCAGACGGCCGCCGCATTGTGACGGGCCACTTTACCTTTGCCAGCATCTGGGAACGCGTACGCCCCGAGTCCGACTATGGCGTCTTGGTCTTGCCGGAACTATGGATCGCGGTCGTTCTCGCCGCGCTGCTGCTCCGGAGCCTGTGGCGGGACTGGCGGGATATCGCGCGCCCGACGACCAAGCCGCAATGATCCGACCAGATTCCTTCTCTTCCCCCCGCTCCGCGTTCTGCTATAACGTGCCGTTCTTCCGAGGGAGGTCATACTCCCATGCCGTCTACTGGAGGTTGACCGTGCGCACCTTTCTCTTTCCCTCCATGCTCGCCGTTCTCCTGGTTCATGCCCCACTGCTCGCGCGGGAGGACTGGCCGGAGTTCCGTGGGCCCTGGAGCAACGGCCACGCTTCCGCTCCCGGCGACACGGCTCCCATCGGCCTGCCCCTCCGTTGGAGTGAGACAGAGAACGTGAAGTGGAAGACCGCGATTCCCCATCGCGGCTGGTCCACGCCGGTTGTGATGGCCGCGCAAGCCGGCGCCGCTGCTCAGATATGGCTCACCACGGCCACCCTTGACGGCCACGACTTCTTCGCGATCTGTGTGGATGCCGAGACCGGCCAGATCCGCTTCAACGAGAAGCTGTTCCACACCGACAAGCCTGAGCCGCTCAACAACGGCGTCAACGGTTACGCCTCGCCGTCGCCGGTGCTCGAACCGGGGCGAGTCTACGTCAGCTTTGGCAGCTACGGGACGGCGTGCCTGGATGCGGCCACCTGCAAGGTGCTCTGGGAACGCCAGGACCTGCCCTGCCGCCATTATCGCGGCCCGGGATCGTCGCTGATCCTGTTCGAAGACCTCGTGATCGTGACGATGGACGGCGTTGACGTGCAGTACCTGGTCGCGCTCGACAAGAAGACCGGCAAGACCGTCTGGAAAACCGACCGCACGACCGCGTTCAACGATCTGGATGCCAAGGGGCAGCCGGACAGGGAGGGCGATTTCCGCAAGGCGTTCAGCACGCCGCTGATGGTTGACGTCAACGGCAAGACGCAGATGCTCAGCGCCGGGTCCAAGACGGTTTTCGGCTATGATCCCAAGACCGGCCGCGAGCTGTGGAAGCTCTCCCATCCGGACTACTCATCGGCAGGGCGGCCCGTCTATGGACAGGGACTTGCCTTCGTCACGACCGGCCAGGGCCAGGCGGGGCTGTTGGCCCTTCGCGTGGACGGCCAGGGAGACGTGACCAAGACGAACCTCGCGTGGAAGATGGATCGGGGCGCGCCCAAGACGTCTTCGCCGATCCTCGTGGACGACCTGCTGTACATGGTCGCCGACGACGTTGGCGTGACGTGCCTGGAAGCTGCAACGGGCAAGCAGGTCTGGAAGGAACGGATGCCCGGCAACTTCTGCGCCTCGCCGCTCTATGCCGACGGACGGCTCTACTTCTCCAGCGTCCAGGGGAAGACTACCGTGCTGAAGGCTGGGCGTGCATACGAGGTCCTGGCCACCAACGCGCTCGAAGGTGGGTTCATGGCCTCACCGGCGGTTTCGGGTAAGGCCCTGATCCTGAGGACCAAGACGCATCTCTACCGGATCGAATCGGCAGCCGTTGGAGCGAAGTAGAAACCACGGAACCGTTCACCCTCTCCCCTGTGACGGAGAGGGTGGCGCGCTGAAAGCGCGCCGGGTGAGGGGGAGCACGGCTACTCCGCCTTCGGCGCATCCACCGCGCCGCCGAGATCCGGTCCCCCGCCCGCGACGTAGCCGTAGCTCGCCCCGCCGGCATCGGGCGTTACCCAGAACGCGTAAAAGCTGCCGCGCGTCAGATGAAAGCGGAAGCGCACCGTCCTGCCCGCCGCCGCCGACAGCTCGGCGCCGTCCCACGTGACGGCTCGCTTCGTGCTGTCCCCGCGCACCGGCTTGCAGTGCTCACGGTCGAACGGCGCGACAACGCGGCCCTGTTCGTC
>JAPLOD010000194.1 GCA_026692735.1 Planctomycetota bacterium
CGAACGCAATCCCCAGGTCGTGCGCCAGAGCCGTCGCCAGGTCGCCGTCAGAAATGATGAACCGCGCCGACACCTCGGCCTGCGCCGCGCCGCTCCGCACCATGGCGGCGTCGCCCCGCGCGCCAAGAAGGAAGTCCAGGGCGTCCAGCAGCAGGCTCTTGCCCGCGCCGGTCTCGCCGGTCAGGACATTCAGGCCGGGCGCGAACTCGATGTGCACGCTGGAGATCAGCAGCAGGTTTTCGATGCGCAGTTCCGCGAGCATAATGTCCCCGATTTCGCCTTGCGCCCTGTTCCGAGCGCACACAATCAGCGCAAGCGAGATCGAAAATCGCAAATCGGAAATCGAAAATCACGAGACCGGCATGCCGCTCGCCACCGGCCCGTCGGTCGTCAGCAGGCGCAGTCCGCCGTCGGGAGTCGTGACCGCCAGGAGCATGCCAAAGCTGTCCTCTCCGCGAAGCTTGGCGGGCTGCAGATTGTCCACCACGATGATCGTCTTGCCCACGAGCTGCTCCGGCGTGTAGTACTTGCGGATGCCCGCGACGATCTGCTTCGTCCGCTCGCCAACCTTGATCTGCATGATGGTCAGTCTGTCGGCCCGCGGGTGCGCCACCGCCGAGACGATCTCGGCCGTGACCAGCTTCATCTTCTTGAACTCGTCGAAGCTCAACACGTCGGTGGCCGGAAGCGGAGCGGCTTGCGGGGCCGGCGCGGGCGGCGTGGCCGGCGCAGGCGGCGTGGCCGGCGCAGGCGCACTGCTTGGCGGGGGGACCGGTTCGGGATCGGGCATGGAGCGTCTCCTTCGGTGTGACGTCCGCGGCTGCCCACAAAAAAAGAAGACAACCCTGTCTTCTTTTTCTGTCGTTCCAATGCAGGGCGGCTTAACGGGGACCGGGCACCTGCGTCGGCGTCGCCTCCGGCTCTTCAATCACGGGAGCCGCGCGCTTACCTGACGGCTGGGCGGTGCGGCCCTTCCCGGGCTCTTCAAGCTTGCCCTTCCCCGCCTTGGTGGCGGCTTCCTCCGTCTCCGTGGCCTTCGCTTTGGCCCTGGCCAGTCCCTGCAGCGTCTTCAAGGACCTCTCAGCCTCGCGGTTCACCCGCGACGCAATGCGCGAGGTCGTCACCTCCGGCTTGCTGAGGTTCAGGGCGGCCTGCAGGTGTTCCTGGGCCGTGTCCAGACTGCCGCTGCGCATCAACGCCGTGCCGTACCACAACTGGTATTCGTAGCTCTCCTTCTGCAGCGCGTCGGCCTTCGCGAACTGCTCGACCGCCTCGTCCGTCTTGCCGCTCTTGACCAGCGCCGCGCCCCAGACGGTCCGCGCCAGCGCCTTCTCGCTGTCCGCCGCGGCGGCCCCGAGCGCTTTCTGCGCCAGGTCCGCGGCCACGTTCGCGTCGTCCGGCGTCCCCCGGTCCAGATGCACCAAGGCGTCCAGCAGCAGAACCTCCGTGCTCTTGCTCAACTGCGCGGCCTCGTCCGCCGCGGCGACCGCCTCCGGCACTTTGCCCAGATCGCGCCGCGCAAGGGCCAGGTCGCTCCACGCGCCCCCGTTCTTGGGATCGAGCGAGACGGCCTGCGCCAGCGCCTGCTCCGCGCCAGCCGCGTCGCCGAGGAACCTGATGCGCAGGTGGCCCAGAGCCGCCCACACCTCCGCATCATCGGCGCCAAGCCGCACGGCTTCCTCGTACGCGGCGGCAGCCGCCTTCGGGTCGGCCTGCGGGCGGCTCATCAGGACCTTGCCCAGGCGGCTGTACGCGGCGGCGCTCGGCTTCAGCTCCGCAGCCGTGCGCGCGGCCTGTTCCATGAGATCCCAGTCGCCCAGCGCCTGCGCCTGCTGGTAGATGAACTCCTGTGCGCGGGCGTCATTGCGCTTCCTTTTGGCGGCGGCATCGAGCACCTTCTTGGCGTCCTCGGTCTTGCCCAGCGCACGCAGGATTTCCGCCTGCAGACCGTACGCGGGGAGATACTGGTCGTCCTTGGAGATGGCGTTCTTCACGTTCTCCAGGGCTTCCTCGTAGCACTTCTTGGCCACGTCCTCCTTGTTGTCCTTCTTGGCCGCGTCGCCCTGCTTCTTCAGCACGGTCGCCACCTTGCAGTACGGCTCCGGCCGCTGGGGCGCCAGCTCGCGCGCCTGCGTGTATTCGACTTTGGCCAGGTCGAGCTTGTCGAGCGCCACGTACACGTCGCCCAGCTCCATCTTCAGCTCCACGTCCGTGGGTCTGGGGATGATGGCCTGCATCAACTCGTCGCGCGCCTGTTCCAGTTTCCCTTCCCGCACCAGGATGACGGCACGGTTGCGGTTGGCTTCCGGCAGCGGATTGCGCGTCAGCTTCTGGGCATAGTCCAGTTCCTTGAACCCGCCGCGCACGTCATCCAGCATGGCCAGCGCGAGTCCCAGTTCCGCGTGCGCGACAGCGTTGGACGGGTCCAGCGCGATGGCGCGTTCCGCGGCCTGCCGCCCTTCAGCGGCCTTGTCTATGCGCAGGTCCGTGCGCGCCAGAAGCACGAGGTTGGCCACGTTCTTCTCGTCGCGCATCACCGCGTTCACCAGGGCGTCGCGCGCCTGCGCGTGCTGCCGCAGCTCGGAGCACGCACGCCCCAGCAAGCCGTACACCTTCGCTTCCACATTGATGGGCAGTTGCAGCTTCAGGGCGCCTTCCAGGGCCTGACCCGCGAGCTCGAAACGTTTCTTGCTCAACTGGCTGGCGCCAAGCTCGATGTGCCTCAACACGCTCTCATCCAAGACCGCCTCCGGGATGATCTCCGCGCCCATCACCTCGGTCCACGCCAGGTTCTCGCTCTTGGAGCGCACCACCGCCCACACATGCAGCGGCGTGTACGGCGGCAGGCCTTCCAGCTTGTCAATCAGCGCCTTGCGCTGTTTGTCAACATAGAAGACAGGATGCACGCCCGTCCGCGCTTCCTTGGTCCACAGCTCCGCACCGTACGGCCACCCCGCAAAGTTGACGTACACATCCTGATGGAATGGCGATGTGAAGGGCCGGTAGAAGGAGCCTGCCTTCGC
Source organism: Planctomycetota bacterium (assembly GCA_026692735.1). GTDB lineage: Bacteria > Planctomycetota > SZUA-567 > H5-PLA8 > H5-PLA8 > JAPLOD01. The sequence continues at coordinate 3,024 of JAPLOD010000194.1, forward strand.
GTAGTAGATGTCGAACTGAACCTTCCGGTCAAGGTAGAACCCCGGTTCGGCTTTCACCTTGTCGAGCGTGGTAAGCTCGAAGCCCTCCAGTTCCTTCGGATAGACCTCGAAGTACTTGTCCCACTTGCGGCGCATCATCTCGAACGGGTGCCGCCATTTCGCGCCGGTGCTCTCCTTCTGGATCGGGACTGGCGCAAACGGATTCGGCATCTCGCCAGCAGTCTCGTCACTGGCCCACGCGCTGCCACAGGCTATGCAGAACAGCCCCAGCGCCAGTAGACGAGTTGCACACATCCGGATACAATTGTCCATTCCGCACACCCCTCCGTCTCAATGGACTGTTATCCCCCCACGCCAGAACTCTCGCGCATGACGGCGCCGGCCCTGCAACATGCCGGACAAAAGCGAAGGCATATGCTGCTTATACGCGCGCCCGCCCGTCTGCGCAAGGGAATTCCGACTCCCTCAATAAACCTTAACAGCATGCCCGCATTCTAGACATCGGCCGCGCGCCTGATTCTCTGAACCCCAAACGCGCAAGAGCCTGCATAAGAAACGGGGGCGTCGCTGCCAACGCCCCCGCTCCCGAAACCCAACCTCTGCCATGGCGGGTGCCCGTCCTGCCCTGCGCACACCAGCCACGTCCGCTCGCCTGCTACCGTGACGGCAGCTTGAACGTGCCCTTGTCGCCTTTGGTCGAGACCTTCAGCTCGACCTCGGCCTGCTGCGTGTATCCCACTCCTTCCACCAACATCGCAACCTGTATCTTCGGGTTGGTGCTCTTGGGAACCACCGTGATGCCTTCCGTGTCGAACCCCGCGGTGGTGAGGTCCGCCGAGGCTATCTGCACCGTCACTGTTGCCGTCAGACCGGCGGGCGTCAGCGTCACGCCCTTCTCCAGCCGCTGGAACTTGACCTTCACTTTCCTGTAGAGGGTGCCGACACCCTTGCCTTTCGGGTCCACGGTGACCGTTTCCACAACATTGCCGGCGGAAATGGTAAAGTCGTGCGACGCCATCCGGTCCAGCCCCTCGGGCAACTCGAACAGGAAGCTCAGGTTCACCATGTCCGTCTTCGACAGGTCCGCGAAGTTGACCTTCCCCTGCAGCTTGCTGACGATGACGTGCCGCTTGTCCAGCGGTGGCGGCGCCTTCACCGTCGCCGGCGCGCCCACTTCCTCGGCGGACATCACCACCGTCTTGCGGACCTTCGCCTCCGGGACCGAGGCGCCAGGCGTCGCGTCCTTCGACGTAACGGTCGCAATGTAGATCCCTTTTGCGTTGTACTGGTGACGCGGCTGAAAGAAAGTCGAGGTGCGGCTGTCGGGACTGACGGCGGCATCGCCCCAGTCGGTGAGCAACGACCGCCCCGCCCGCTCGCGCACGCCGCTATCGTCAATGCCGAACTGGATCACGCCGCCCTGGTCGGCAAGCACCGAGACCGCCAGCCTGTTGTCGGGATTCGTCACCGGCGGGTCGTCTTTGTTGATGCCATAGGCATCCGTTGCCGCGGGCGGATCAATCACCTCAACCCACTGGTTATCGCTGACGGGCGCGTTGACGCCGTCGCTTACATCCACGTACACAATGTACAAGTCCGCCCCCGCCGTCGCATAGACGTGGGTCACGCTGCCGGTGGTGGTCTTCGCCGTCGTTGTGTCCCCAAAATCCCACGTGTACGTCAGCGGCAGCGACGAACTCGCCGTCACGCTCATCGTCACCGTGTCCGTCGTGTACGGCGTATCGGTGGGTGAGAACTGAATCTCTCCCACCGTCGGCGGCTCACCGCCCTGCAGGCGGCCGGCGCCGCACATGCCGGCCAGCAGCAGCACGGCTATAGTCCATAGTTTGCACCGCGAAGAACCGCTTCTCATGCTCTTCTCCTCCGAAACATCGCCCCCGGCCCAGTCCATCACCCAAATGAGTGAACCATGGCCCTGATTAGTTTACCCGCGCGGCAGCGCGGCGCCAGTGCGATACTGGCGCCCGCGCGCCCGCCAGCTCATTTGCTTTTGCGCGCCGCCCGGCGATACTTTTCCTCTCCGCGGCGCGGACAAGAGCGGCATTGGACCCGCGCCGGCGGGCCGGCCGGCGTAGGGGCGCCCCTACCGGCGGCATGTCTGTCCGGGTTGATCGCCGGCGCCATGGGTGGCGGAAAGGTGCTGAGGCATGGGTCAGGGCAAGAACGGCAACGGGCGTGCGGACAAGAGTGCTGTGGATTCCTGGGTCACGTACCGGCCGCAGATCAAAGTCTTCGATTGCACGGTCCGCGACGGCGGGCTGATCAACAACCACCGCTTTGACGACGCATTCGTGCGCCGCATCTACGATACCTGTGTCGCCGCCGGTGTGGACTACATGGAGCTCGGCTACAAGGCCGACAGGAAGATCTTCGTCCCCGCCGAGCACGGGGCCTGGAAGTTCTGCGCCGAAGACGACCTCCGCCGCGTCGTCGGCGATAACGCCACCTCCCTCAAACTCAGCGTCATGGCCGACGCCGAACGCACCGATTACCACAACGACATCCTGCCGCGCGACAAGAGCGTCCTGAACTGCATCCGCATCGCGACCTACGTCCACCAGATCCCCACCGCCGTGGACATGCTCAAGGACGCGCACGACAAAGGCTACGAGACCACGCTCAACCTCATGGCCGTCTCCACGGTGCAGGACCGCGAACTCGCCGACGCCCTCGTCGTCCTCGCGCGCGCTCCCGTGGACACCGTGTACGTCGTGGACAGTTTCGGCTCGCTCTACTCCGAACAGATCCGCGACCTCGTCCAGAAGTTCCTCAAGGCGCTCGAGGGCACCGGCAAGAATGTCGGCTTCCACGGCCACAACAACCAGCAGCTCGCGTACGCCAACACCATCGAAGCCCTCATCCTCGGCGCAACCTGGCTGGACGCGACCATCCACGGCCTGGGACGGGGCGCCGGCAACTGCCCGCTCGAACTCCTCCTCGGCTTCCTGAAGAACCCCAAGTTCCACCTGCGCCCCGTCCTCCAATGCGTGCAGGACGTCTTCGTCCCACTCCGCCAGAAGATTGACTGGGGCTACTCCATCCCCTACATGATCACCGGCCAGCTCAACCAGCACCCGCGGACCGCCATCAAGGTCCGCGAAGGCAAGACCCCCGACGATTACGTCGGTTTCTACGACCAGACCATCGAAGAGGAGTGACTGACCGGCAGCCCGGCAGCAACGCCCGTCGGCGGCGGCTCCTGACCGCCGCGCCTCGCTCACCCTCTCCCCCGCGGGAGAGGGTCGAGATGAGCGCAGCGAATCCGGGGTGAGGAGGTGCCCAGGGCGCGCCAATCCAGGACTGAACGGTTACGCTGTCCAGAAACGCACGTCGTGCATAGCTATTCTTCTCCGTCATATCGTTCGCTCCGCGCCCACCCTTGAACCTGAAACCAGAAACCGCAAACCAGAAACCCTCCCCTCCGGTGTATGGAGTACGGTTGGCTGCGCTATCGTCGCGCCCTTCTTGCGAGGACTTCCCATGCTCAGAACCTCCCCCGCGTTCCTTCTGGCCCTGTGCCTGTGGTCCCTGTCTGCGCGAGCGGCTGACGCTCAAGCCCCGGCCCTGACCGACGACGAACAGAAGGCCGGCTGGAAGCTCCTCTTCGACGGCGCCACGACCAAGGGCTGGCGCGGCCTGGGCGCCAAGGAGTTCCCCACGCAAGGCTGGGACGTCGTGGACGGCTGCCTGCATCACAAGCCCAAGGGTGGCGGCGGCGACATCACCCCGGACGGCGCGGTCGAGAACTTCGAGCTCTCCATCGAATGGAAAATCGCTCCAGGCGGCAACAGCGGCATCAAGTATCGTGTGGCCGAATCCCCCGGCCAGAAGTCCGCCTTCGGCTGCGAATACCAGATTCTCGACGACGAACGCTGCCCCGAGGGCAAGAAGGGCAAGGTGAGCGCCGCGTCCTTATATGACGTGCTCCCGCCCAACGAAAAGAAGAAGCTCAAGCCGGCCGGCGAGTTCAACCAGACGCGCATCCTTGTGCAGGGCGACCACGCCGAACACTGGCTCAACGGCGAGAAGGTTGTCGAATACGACTTTGGCAGCGAAGCCTGGAAAGCCGCCGTGGCGCAGGGCAAGTTCAAGAACAATCCCAAGTACGGCGCGGCCGGGAAAGCCCAGATCGCCCTTCAGGACCACAGCGACGAAGTCTGGTTCCGGAACATCAAGGTCCGCGAACTTCCCGCGAAGTAGGCGGGACTCTCAGTTCAGCCGCAGGCCCACGGAGGGAACCCCATGCGTATCGTTGACTGCCATGTGCATCTGAACGGCGAGGTCTCCGCCGCCGATGTGGTGAAGGCCGCCGATGCCAACGGCGTCGAGCGCGTCATCCTCATCTCGAAGCCCGAACGCGTCTCCACCCGCCAGACGCGCGACAACATGCTCTACGCCAGCAAGCTCGCCGCGGCCGCCCGCGATCGCATCTCCGCCCTTGCCTGGATCAACCCCACGCTCCCCGGCGCCGCCGAACTCGCCGCCGAAGCCCTCGAATCGCTCGGCTTCGTGGGCATCAAGATCATCCCCGACCACTGGTACGCGTATGAAGAGCGGCTCGAACCGTTCTGGGAACGAATGAACTCCCTGCATGCCAGCATCCTCTTCCACACCGGCATCCTCTACGGCAACGATGACGGCTCCCGCTTCTGCCAGCCGCTGTACCTCGAAAAACTCCTCCATTATCCGCGCATCCGCTTCGCCATGGCCCACATCTCCTGGCCGTGGTGCGAAGAATGCCTCGCCGTGATGGGCCGCATGCGCGCCGCTGCGAACTACGACCCCAAGGGCTGGCAGAGCTACGTGGACCTGACCCCCGGCACGCCCAAGCACATCCGCAAGCAGGCCGTGGCCAACGCCATCGCCTTCTGCGGCGTCGAACGGATCATGTTCGGCTCCGACAGCACGCTCCCCGGCACGCTCACCTACCAGAAGCAGATCCTCGGCAGCGACCTCCAGCTCTTCGATTCCCTGCGCCTTACCGCCGCGCAAAAGGAGCGTATCCTCTCCGGCACCGCCGACGAACTCTTCCCGGCCAAACGGTAACTGCCGCCCCGCGTGCCACGGGCAGCCTCTGCTCGCTGCTGGAGGGTGGCCCACCCCAGCGGGCGCCGCAGGCGCAAGAAGCCGCGCCCTGCGCCTTGCACAGCAGAACGCGCCCCCGCGCGTGGCATCCGCTCCGCTATCCCGCTGCCTTGGCAACCCGATACCCGAAACCCGAGACCCGATACCCGCCGTTACGTGCCGAGTATCAGCCGCGCGATCTCCGCCTTCCGCGTTTCCATCTCCTCCCGCGACGCCAGGCTTTCGAGGTTCAGCCGCACGACCGGCTCCGTGTTGCTCATCCGCAGGTTGAACCACCACGAACCGCAGTCAATCGAGACCCCGTCCACCTTGCTGATCTTCCTCGCCGCGCCCGCGTACCTCTCCTCGACCGCCGCCAGCGTCTTCGCCGCGTCGTGGACCTCGAAGTTGATCTCGCCGGTGTGGTAGTACCGCTGCAGCGGCTTGACCAGCTCGCTCACCGTCGCCGCGCCGTGGCTCAGCAGGCTCAGGACCAGGAAGAACGCCGTCTCGCCCGAATCCGAATAGAAGAAATCGCGGAAGTAGAAGTGCCCGCTCAATTCCGCCGCCATCACGGCTTGTTCGCGCCGCAGCCCGGCCTTGATGTGGCTGTGGCCGACGCGCGTCTCCAGCGCCACGCCGCCGGCCGCCTCGATCGCCTCCACCAGTGCCCTCGTCGCGCGCACGTCGTAGAAGACCTTGCCGCCTGTGTTCTTCCGCAGCATCACCTGCACCATCAGAGCGCCGGCGATGTCGCCGGGCACGGCCACGCCCGCTTCGTCCACGAACGCGATGCGGTCGCCATCGCCATCGAACGCCACGCCGATGTCGCACTTCTTCTCGATGACCGCCTTCTGCAGAGCAACCAGGTTCTCGGCCTTCAGCGGATTGGCCTCGTGGTTGGGAAAGCGCCCGTCCGGCTTGAAGAACAGCGGCACGACTTTCAGCGGCAGGCCCTTCAGCAGCGCCGGCAGAATGTCGCCGGTCACCCCGTTGCCCGTGTCTATCGCCACCTTCAGCGGGCGTTTGAGCTCCGCGAACTGCCGGCAGTGCTTGATGTACCCCGCGCGCAGGTTCCTCGCCGTGCTCCGGCCGCGTGTCTTCGCCAGGTCCGGCTTGTCCTCCTTATAGAGCGCCTCGATGTCGGAGATGCCGGACTCGTAGCTCATCGGCAGCGCCCCGCCCCGCGTGAACTTGAACCCGTTGTACTGCGACGGATTGTGCGATGCCGTCACCTGGACGGCACCCTGCACCTGCTTCCCCAGCACGCCCGTCGCGTAGTAGCTCATCGGCGTCGGGTTCATCCCGATGTCCAGACAGTTGCAGCCCGCCGCGTTGATGCCGGCCTTCAGCGCCTCGGCCATGGCCGGCGAATGCAGCCGCGCATCCCGCCCGACCACCAGCGTGCGGGCCTGCAGGTATCCGGCCGCGGCCTTGCCGATCCGGTAGGCGTCTCCGGTCGTCAACTCCTGCGGGACCATGCCGCGCACGTCATAGGATTTGAAGATTCCTGCCATCTCGATCAAGCCCCCCGAAGGAAAGCTAAAAGCAAAACCTCAAAACGCAAAAAGAAAATCTGGAGTGGCATGGGCATCCGGCCCATGGTATCGGGTGATCGGGACATCGGGTCATCGGGGGATTGGGACATCATCCATCGTTCAGCATTCATCGTTCAGCATTCGTCCGTCATCCTTCATCCTTCATCATTCATCATTGAATGAGGAGCACATGAGCCTGGAGATTCAGCAGCTTGTCACCGGAGACCTCGAAGCAAACTGTTACCTCGTCTGGCTGGAAGACCAGTCCGACGCCATCGTCGTGGATCCCGGCGGCGACGAAGACGAGATCGTCGCCGCGCTCAAACGCCACGGCCTCACCCCCGCCGCCTTCCTGGTGACGCACTGCCACTGCGACCACATCGGCGCGCTCAAAGCCCTCAAGGACGCCTACCCCGGCGCGCCCGTCTGCGTGCCGCAGATCGAAGCCGAATGGCTGCAGCGCCCCACGCTCAACCTCAGCTACTTCTTCGGCGCCACCGTCACGGGCCCGGACGCCGACACGAAGATCGCCGATGGCGACGAGCTTGAGCTTGCCGGCATAGAACTGCGCGCCCTCAACGTCCCCGGCCATTCCCCGGGCAGCATGGCCTACCTCATCGAGAACGGCGCCGCGCTGCACGCCTTCTGCGGCGACATCCTCTTTGCCGGCAGCATCGGCCGCACCGATCTTCCCGGCGGCGAAGGCGAAGACCAGCTTGTGGCCAACATCCGCCAGAAGCTCTTCGCCCTCCCCAACGAGACCATCGTCCACCCCGGCCACGGCCCCGACACCACCATCGGCCGCGAGAAAGAAAACAAGCCCTTCTGCGGCGAAGACGCGTAACGGCCGGGTTCAGGGTTCAGGGTTCAGGGTTCAGGGCATGCGGCTCGGATGATCGGCGCTGCGCAGGCCCGAGGACGGACAAAGGGCGGCATCGGTTGATCGAACGATTGAGGCACGCCTATGAACGCCCTGCGAGAACGCGTAGCGGCTTTCCTGCAACGGCTCTTTGACCGCCTCGACAAGCTCCTTGGCCGCAAACCCCAGCCAACCGGCGATGAGCGGATTCTCTGCGACACCTGCAAGTACGACTATGGCGGCGCGTGCACGCGCCCCGAAAGACCCAACGCCACGTCCTGCCCCGATTACAAGAGCGCCAGGCGTTGATCCCGATACCCGAACCCCGAAACCCGATACCCGGAACCCTGAACCCTGTCCCCTTCCGTTCTCCGCGTCTCTGCGTCTCCGCGGTGAACGTCACTTCGGTCTCGCGAACAACTCCTCGAACGTCAGCGCCACGGGCGTCACGCGCGGCGACATGATGTTGCCCCGCGTCAGAGCCACGTGCAGTTCCAGCTTGTCCGGGTAGAAATACACTGAATGCGCCGCGATCGCCTGCTCGGCCGCCATCAGCAGCTTGCGCGCTTCCAGCAGCCCGATCAGCTTGCCGGACTGCTCCAGCGTCGCCAGCCCTTCGCAGATCTTTGTGTACCGCTCGCACGGCGCCGGCTTGGAGCGCACGCGGAAGTGGTTCGTCACCACCAGCACGCCGCTCTCGTCCATGCGCCGGATGCCGACCGTGCGGTCCGCCACGTCGAATTCCAGCACCGCGCTCGGCGTCGTGGACCGCTTCTCCGCCGCCGCCTTCGGCCACGTTAACTGGAACATGTTCCCGCACGCCGCGGCGTGAGCGGCGGCCATCTGCGCGCCCTTCTCCGCCGGATCGCAGGCGGCTGGGTCAATCTCGTCGAGCATGCGCCGCGCCAGCAGGCCTCGCGAGATGCTGCCGCTGTCCTTCACGCCTTTCTGCAGGTTGTACGCGTCGTGGATGCACACCACCAGCCCCGCCCGGTTCATCCCCGAATACAGCCCGATCAGCCCCGGCCACGTCACCGCGACCCAGGCCTGCCGCGCCGGACGGTCCTCGCCGCGCGCCGGCACGCCCTCCGACACCACGACGATCTGGCTGGCGATGATCTTGGGGCCGAGCGGAAAATCGAGCGAGCGGGCGTGGAGCACCTCGCCGCCGGCGGTCCGTTTGCCCCACGCCGCGAAGGCTGAACAGACGGGACCGAAGTAGTCCGCCAGCACGTTGATCGCCACCAGGTCCTCGCGCGTCAGCGCCCGGTTCAACGCTGACGATTGCAGGCCGTCGGGGCCGAGTTTCGCCGTCATCCCCGCGAAGATGCCGTCCAGTTCCGCCGTCGCGTCGGCGTCCCACGTGAAGGTTTTCCGCGACCATGGCAGCAGGCCCGTCTCGTACCTGCGAGCGTTGAAGTTCGGCAGGTTCCCCAGCGCCGCGTCGAAGATGTCGAGGATGTCGGCGGCCAGCAGGTAGCCGTGAGCGAACCCGCGCTCCTTCACGTCCCCGCCGGATAGCCGCAGGACCCGCAGGTTCTTCAGCGTGGACAGCGTCCCCGCCTTCGCCGCGCGCTCGCCATCGCTTTGTGCCCGGACCGCCGCCACCGGCAGAAGCAGCAGGAGACAGAGGATAACGGCACCGGCATGTGTCGTGCCGTCCCGATGACCCGCTGCCCCGATCGCCCGCTCACCCGATTTCTGCATTTGCTTTCTGGTTCGCTCCATGCAATTCCTCACTCAAGCGGACTATAACCGGAAGGCGCGCGGGACGCCAATCCCTTGGGCGTGGTACATGGCTGACACGAACAAGCTCGGCCCGCGGGCAGAAGACTTCGCCTGGGGTCTGCTGAAGAAGCGCGGTGACAAGCTCGTGGCGCGCAACTTCACCTGTCCGCAGGGCGAACTGGACCTGGTGACCTGGGCCGGCGACACGCTGGTCTTCACCGAAGTCCGCGCGCGGAGCAGTTCGGCGTTCGGCTCGCCGGCCGAAACGGTGACGCGCGGCAAACAGGAGAAGCTCAAGCGCGCCGCCAACTGGTTTTGCGTCCAGACGTTTCGCGGCAAGCCGCTGCCGTCCTGCCGCTTTGACGTGGTCTGGATCGCGGCGAAGGACGGCGCGATTGTGGACTCGGGGATCATCGAAGGCGCGTTCTGCTAATTGCGGATTGCGGATTGATGATTGCGGATTGAGCAGGGCACAAGACGATGGTGGGGGCCGCAGCGAAACGCGCGCGATTTCAGTTTCATCTCTCGACTGCTGTTGTCGTGGTGCTCGTCACGGGCGCGTTGTTGGGGCTCAACCTTCGTAGCCCATCTTGCGGACACTGCCACGGATTCTACGGTGCGAATGGGATCAAGTCGTTGTGCACCGCTCGCTTCTACGGCTGGCCGCGGCGGTGCCTGGCGTGGACCGAGGAGCTCGCCGTCCCGACCGAGCACGACGAGGAGATGCGTGTCTTGCGCGACCACCTCTACCGGATGCCTGACGGTGCGCTGATACCCGTGGACGACCCGGAATGCCCTGCGTTCGGGCTCTTTGACATGCGTTGGCCGGCCGCGCTTCTCGACATTGGCGTCGCGCTGGCTATTCTGGCGGGTGTGGCCGTGATCTGTGAGCGGCGGGCACGGCGCCGCAGCGCACCGGCAACGCCAGCCGGCGAAGCGGCCGGTTAAGTGTGGAGGAAGCATGATACGCACCAAGGCTCTCGACATCGTCTGCATCGGCTGCACCGTCGTGGACTCGGTGGGCCTGGGCGTGGACGGCATTCCCGACGAGGGAAGCATGACGATGTTTGACCGCGTCGAACTGCACCTCGGCGGCTGCGCCCTGAACGTCGCCGTGGACCTCGCCAAGATGGGCCTCAAGACCGGCCTGCTCGCCCTGGTCGGCGCCGACGGCCTCGGCGACTTCTGCGTCAACACGCTCGCCGCGCACGGCGTGGACATCCGCGGCGTCAAGCGCTCCACGAAGGACTCGACCTCCTTCTCCTTCATCATCGTCCCCAAGAGCGGCAACCGGCGCATCCTCCACACGCTCGGCGCCAATGCCGCCATCGGCCCCAAGGACATTGACTACTCGCTGATCAAGGGCGCCAAGTGGGCCTTCTTCGGCGGCCTGGCCATCATCCCATCGCTCGAAGGCCGCAACCTGGCCAGCGCCGCGAAGGCGATCAAGAAGCTCGGCGTGCGCGTCGCCGCGGACACCGCCGTCAACAAGCGCTATGCCCGCGCCGATTGGGAACGGATGCTCGAGCCGGCCTATGAATACTTCGACATCTTCTTCCCCTCCGAAGAAGAAGCCCATCTGATCACTGGCGAGACCGACCCCGAGAAGATCTGCACGATCTTCCGCAGACGTGGCGTCAAGATCGCCGGCGTCAAGCTGGGCGACAAAGGCAGCGCCGTCATGTCCGACGAAGGCTTTTTCCGCATTCCCGTCTACACAGTGAAATGCGTGGACACGCTGGGCGCCGGCGACGCGTTCATGTCCGGCATGTTGGCGGGTATGTTCCAGGGCTACAGCCCCTCACAAGCGGCGCGCCTGGGCAATGCCGTCGCCGCGCATTGCGTCCAGGCCGTCGGTGCGACGACGGGCATCAAGCCCCTGAAGCAGATTCTGGCGTTCCAGAAGAAGCATGATTGACACGCACTGCCATCTGACCTACCCGGACTTCGCCGGCGACCTCGGCGCGGTCCTGCAGCGGGCCGCCGATGCGGGCGTGACCGGCTTCATCACCATCGGCACCGACCCCGAAGACTGGCGCCACACCCTTGACCTTGTGGAGCGATTCTCCGCATCGCCCTACACCGTGCGAGCCTCCCTCGGCCTCCACCCCAACGAAGCCGCCATCTTCACGCCAGCTCTCGCGGAGGAACTCCGCAAGCTCGCGCGCAGCAACCCGCGGGTCGTGGCCATCGGTGAGACCGGGCTGGACTTCTTCCGCGAGCAGTGCCCGCGCGACAAGCAGCTCGACTCCCTCCGTGCTCACCTGCGTATCAGCGCGGAACTGCACAAGCCCTTCGTCCTGCACTGCCGCGACGCGGAAGAAGAGACGCTGGCGGAACTGGCCGCCTTCCGGGAGCGGACGGGCGCGCCGCTCAAGGGAGTCTGGCACTGCTTCGGCGCGTCGCAGGCGCACGCCGCGCGCGCGGCCGAGCTGGGCCTGTACTTCGGCCTGAACGGAACCGTCACATATCCGAAGAACGACGCGCTGCGGGCCGTCGTGGCCACCTTGCCTGCCGACCGCATTCTTCTTGAGACCGACTGCCCCTTCCTGCCCCCGCAAGGCTGGCGCGGCAAGCGCAACGAACCGTCCTACCTGACCAAAGTCGTCGCCACGCTCGCCGAAATCCGCCACACTTCTCCGGACGACATCGCCCGCCTTACCACGGACAACGCGGGGCGGGCGTTCGCCCTGTGAAACGCCGGAGCCGGCCTTCTCGACTGCCTCAGCCCAAGCGGTCCAGCACTTCCGGCAACTCACTCGCTGGCAGCACCTCAACGCTGTCGTGCACTGAATACCGTTCGCTGCCCGGGTACACAACCCACGCATGTTCAAGGCGAAGGTCGGCCAGCGCGCTGTGCAGCGACTTCGTCATCTTGGGCGCGTCACCACACTTGAACTCGAAGCCCCAGCGTTTCCCCTTCCGCAGCAACAGCAGATCAAGCTCCGCGCCCCCATGCGTGGCCCAGAAGTACGCGTCCCGCGCATCGCTCAGCGCCAGGACCTGCTCGATGCCAAACCCCTCCCATGATGCGCCCAGTTTCGGGTGCGCCTCCAGGCTGCGCAAATCGGGCACGCGCAGGAGCGTGTGCAGCAGGCCGGAGTCTCGCACGTACACCTTGGGCGCCCGCACCAGCCGCTTGCCCACGTTCTCGAACCACGGCTGCAACTGCCGCACTACGAACGCGCCGGTAAGGAGGTCCACGTAGTCTCGGGAGGTCGTATGCGCCATGCCAAGAGATCCCGCGATCTCGCTGCCGTTCCATATCTGGCCGTGGTAATGGGCAATCATGGTCCAGAACCGCCGCAGGCGGACCGCCGGGATACGCGGCGCCAGTTGCGGGATATCGCGCTCCAGGAACGTGCGCACGAAGTCTTCACGCCATGCTGCGCACTCCCCGGCGCTGCGAGCCAGGTACGCCCGTGGGAAGCCCCCTCGATACCACAGCCGTTTCAGGTTCTCGCCCCCGGCCTCCTCCAGCGAGAACCCACCCATATCTACAAAGCGAACGCGGCCCGCCAGGGTCTCCGCGGTGCGACGCCGGAGTTCCGGCGAGGCGCTGCCAAGGATCAGGAACCGCGCAGGCATGGGCCGCCTGTCGGCCAGGACGCGCAACGCCGCGAACAACCCCGGCTGGCGCTGTACCTCGTCAATGACAACGACGCCGCGCAGACCTGCAAGGGCGCGCATCGGGTTCTCCAGCCGCACGGCATCGAGCGGGTTCTCGAGGTCAACGTAGCTGCACCGCCGCTCGCGGGCGATGCAACGAGCAAGTGTCGTCTTCCCGCATTGGCGCGGCCCCAGCAGTGCCGTCACCGGGCTCGCGCGCAAGCCTGCGCGAATCTGTGATAGGAGACGGGGCCGCTCAACCATTTGCCGCATCCTTGAAATATGAGCCTGTCGCGCTCATTATTCAAGGATCTTACGGAACGCCCTTTCCGTTGTCAACGCCGTCCTGGAACGCCGGGATTCGCGCGTACCGTGCGATACCTGACGATGGTTGTTCAATCGCAAATCGGCAATCGAAAATCGGCAATCACTTCACGTCCCACATTCCTATCGGCGGGCAGTGCGTCACGCTGATTGACGCCGACTGCCCCTGCTTGCTCCGCCCCATCTCGATGGCGGCCTCGACGGTCGGCGCGATCTCCCAACCCAGCCGCGCCGCGGCCTGCTTGCTCGTCGGGTTCACAATAATCACCTGTCCGCAGTGCTGCATCCCATGCGCGCCCCAGTTCCACATCGAGATCGGATGGAAGCCGTGGTACGCGTTATGGAAGCGGTATTTCTGAACGTATTCCTCCTTCTGCGCCAGGTAGTCCGACCAGCGCCTGTCCACCTCGAAGGGATCGCAGTTCTCCTGCAGCTTGTCGTAGAGCTCGATGTAGCTGGGGTGATGGACGGGATCGAACCTGTTCTCCAGCGGGTGGGTGAAGATCACCGTGCCGCCCTGTTTGACGATGGGCTGGTTCTTGTAGAAGTTGAACATGTACCCCAGCCCCATCGAATACACGAGTATCGGGTTCATCACCGAATGCACGCTGTACGGCATCACGTACGGGATGGGCAGCACGACGATGTCCGACTGGCCTTTGATCTCGATCAACTGCTGCGCGTAGAGGTTCATCAGCGTCAGCTCGTGCACCGGCTCGCACGCGCCCGCCTGCACGCTCGTGACCTTGTACGGCGATCTCACCGAGAAGAAGATCCGGCGGTTCAGCGCCAGCGGCGAGCAGTCCAGGAAATGCTTGTTGATCCGCGCGCCCACCTTGTCCACCACTGACCACTGCCGCTCCGGCTTCTGCATGTACCCGATGTACCACGGGAATGTGTCCGTGTTGACCGTGGACTCGATGTGGAACACCTTGACGTGTTTCTCGACGTAGCGCCCCACGCGGTCAATCGTGCGGTGCAGCTTGCTGCGCGGCGGGTCGTTGAAGCTGCGCGAGTTGATGTTGTGCTCAGTGTTATGGTGCGCGCGCACGCAGCGGTACGTCGCCAGCCCCACGCCGACGGACTTGTGCCCGCCGTTCAGCGCCACGAGGTTCAGGTTCGCGTAGATCAGCAGGTCGGACGTCGCCGAACGCTTGTGGATCTCGACGATCTCGTTGAGCTCGGTGTGGCCGAGCACGATATTGTCGTCCTTGTCCTCGGCGTCGTAGTTGTACAGCGTGCGCCTGGGCCAGTGCGCGTTGAAGATTCTGCTGCCGACCAGTTCCTTCACTTCCCAGTCGTGCATGTGCCTGTGCAGGGACACCGCCACGACCAGATGGATATCGCTGATGCCCGCCGCCGCCAGCCGTTCCAGCAGGACGTCGAGCATGATCTGCCGCGAATCCGGGGCCTGCTGCTGCGGCAAGGAGAGCGAGATATCGTCGAAGGCGATCGTCACCTTCATGCCGGGCTTGAGGTGCGCGCGCAGCGGGTCCATCCCCATCGGGTGGTCTATCGCACGCTCGACTTCCGCCCGGAGCTGCTGCTTGCTGAACCCCCCCAGCGGCGCCCGCGGATAGAGCACCCGCGTCCCCGCCGGCATCTTCGCGAACACGAACCGCTCGCCGTTCGGCAGGAACAGCGGCCCGTCGCCGCTCTCCACAATCTGCACGAGACCTTCGGGGTCAACGCTCTGCATGCGGCTCCTAGATGAACTCCACCTGGCCCTTCATTTCTTCGGGCGCGCGTGTGTCGTGAATGACGATCAGCCTGCGGATGATCTCGCCGATGGAGCGCGCGCTCATCGCGCAATAGGCAACACCGGAGTGTAAGGGCTGCCTTCGAGCAAGGCGCAGGAAATCAGCATCGTGCGTCACCAGCACGCGGTCGTGCCGGATCGCAAACGCCCATTGCTCGCCGTCAGGACGATGGAGCAGGCCCGCCTCCTGAGAGGTCGTCACGTCAATCCCATACCGCTGCAGGGCCGCAGCCATGCCCGGGTCCACGCTCTCATCCAGGTGAAAACGGATGCGCTCAGCCATTCTTCACAGTCTGAATCCTGGTGCGGCGTGGCGAGCGACTCCTCCGCTGGAGGGCCGCCACGAACGCCGCATCCTTCGCGATCCTCTTCTCAATCTCCTCGCGGTGGTCAAGGTAATAGGCCATGGCTGCGTAGACCGCCGCCGGATCAAGCTTGTACTTTCCGGCAATCTCCTCCAGCGACAGGCCCATGCGCAAATGCATGATGGCCACGTCCGCCACCGTGATGCGGTGTCCCGCAATACGCGGCTTGCCGAAACATATGTTCGGCGTCGTCACAATATGTCGCGCTATTGTGTTCACCATGCTGCACCTCTCGTTTCCTGCAGGGATTATACACCCGGCCAACGCCTGCGCCATGCGTTGTTACTGCACTTCGAACACCGTCTTGAACGCCCCGTTCCGCCCCGCATCGAACGCCCCCGCCAGCGCCGCGCGGTACTCCGCAAGCGGGAAGGTGCGGTTCACCAGTGGCTTGAGCGCCCCGCCGCTCTTCTGCAGGAACTCCAGCGCCAACTGCATCGTCTTCAGCGTGCGCCCGTCGCTGAGTGTCTCCCAGCCGTACGCGTAGGAGCCTTGCACGCACAGCGCCTTGTACCAGACGCTCGTCCAGTCCACTCCCACGGCAATCCCCGGCATCCCCGTCAGCACCAGCGTCCCGCGCGGCCGCGTCAGACGCATGGCGTCGTCAATGGATTGGCTCGACCCCACGCAGTCCAGCACGCAGTCCGCTCCGCCAAGCGCCACGGGCTTCCCGATCTCCGGCTGGTAGACGCCCGCCTGGCCGTCACTCGAGGCGCCCGCCGTCCGTTCCAGCACCCACCTGTAGAGTTCCCCCGGCGGCCGCAGCGGCGAGATCTCGTTGGCCCCGAGCTTCTCCGCCATTTCAGCCTGGCAGGGAAAGCGCGCCGTCGCCAGCACGCGGCCTTGTCCTCCCGCCGCGCGATAGGCGTAGACGGTCAGCAACCCGATGGTCCCGCTGCCCAGCACCAGAAGCGTCGCGTCCTTGCCGCGCGGCGCCTTCAGCGCCGCATGGATAGCGCACGAGAACGGCTCCGCCAGCACGGCTTCCTCATCGCTCAAGGCAGGCGGCACGGCGTGCAGTTGGCAGTGGTGCGCCA
Source organism: Planctomycetota bacterium (assembly GCA_026692735.1). Taxonomy (GTDB): domain Bacteria; phylum Planctomycetota; class SZUA-567; order H5-PLA8; family H5-PLA8; genus JAPLOD01. Next base: position 19,328 of record JAPLOD010000194.1, read on the forward strand.
CCACCGTCGCCTCGCTCCACCCGCCCCCCGTGCTCGCACAGTATCCCGTCTGGATTCCGCCCTTGATGCTGCCCTGCAGGATATTCTCGCAGTGAGCGTACTCGCCCGCCGCGCACGGCCGGCATGGCGGCTCGACGCCGCGCACCGCGCACGACAGCGCCGGCTCGATGACTACCCGCATTCCCGCGCGCCACTGCACAGGGACCTTGGCGCCGACTTCCACGATCTCGCCCACCAGTTCGTGGCCGAGCACGAACGGCGTCGAGACGAACGGCGAGAAGTACGGGCTGCCCTGGCAGGCGATCGCCGCCAGGTCCGACCCGCACACGCCGCTCAGCCGCGTCTTGATCCGCACCCATTCCGGCGTCGGCAGCGGCGGCGGCGCCGTCTCGGCCAGCTCGATGCACGACAGCGCGCCCGTGGACAGGCCCCGCCACCGCGGGAAACACGTGCGCACCAGCAGCCAGCGCGGAACCGACCGGAAAAAACGAATCGCCTTGGGCATGGGCCCATTACCATAGCACGACCCCACCGTTTGCCAAATCGCGGTGCGGCCTCTCGTTGAAAAATCCCCGCGCTGCGCCTACGTTAGCAGTTCATGACAGACCACGAAAACACAAGCGGGGACGCAGGGGCAGCCAAAAGCGAACAGAGGCTGCCCGTGGCACACGCGCCGATGCCGTGGTTCGTCCGCGGCGACATTGACGGCTTCTTCGGCCTGGCGCTCGACAATTTCGTCCAGCTCCTGCTCATCGCCAACCTGTGCAGATTCGTGCTCGGTTTCCCCAGCGACCTGCTCTACGGACGCGTCTTGCCCGGCGCGGCCGTCTCCATTCTCCTCGGCAACCTCTTCTACTCCTGGCAAGCGCGCCAGTTGTCCCGCGCTACGGGCCGGCGCGACATCTGCGCCCTGCCCTACGGGATCAACACGCCGTCGCTGATCGCCTACGTCTTCCTCGTGATGCTGCCGGTCAAGCTCGCGGCCCTCAACGACGGCAAGTCCGCCGAAGTCGCCGCTCACATGGCCTGGCAGGCGGGGCTGGTCGCGTGCGTCGGCTCGGCAGTGATCGAAAGCAGCGGCGCGTTCATTGCCGAGCGGATTCGCAAGTCCAGCCCGCGAGCCGCGCTGCTGTCCACGCTGGCCGGCATTGCCCTGGGCTTCATCTCGCTCGGCTTCCTCCGCACCTTCGCGCACCCCGTGGTGGGCCTGACCACGCTGGCCGTTGTCATGCTCATCTATTTCGGTCATGTGCGTTTCAAGGGCGGCCTTCCCGGCGGCCTGGTGGCCGTGCTCCTCGGCACGGCTCTGGCCTGGCTCACCGGGATTGCGCCCGTCGGCGACAGCAGCCAGTTGCCCGGCGTGCACTTCCACCCGCCCGTGCCCGTGATCGGCGATCTCCTGGAAGCCCTGCGCAGCAGGTACCTCATCGAATACCTCTCCGTCATCGTGCCGATGGGCCTCTTCAACGTGGTCGGCTCTCTGCAGAACATCGAATCGGCCGAAGCGGCGGGCGACCTCTACCCGACGCGGCCCTCGCTGCTGGCGAACGGCATCGGCAGCCTGTCGGCCGCGCTCTTCGGTTCCTGTTTCCCGACCACGATCTACATCGGCCATCCCGGTTGGAAGGCCATGGGCGCGCGTGCCGGCTACTCAATCCTGAACGGCACGTTCGTGACGATCCTCTGTCTTTCCGGCGCGCTGGCGTACGTGGCCTGGGCCGTGCCCATTGACGCGGGCATGGCCATCGTGCTCTGGATCGGCATCGTGATCTCCGCCCAGGCGTTCCAGGCCGTCCCGCGCGAGCACGCTCCCGCGGTGGTCCTGGGCATCCTCCCCGGCGTCGCGGCCTGGGGTGCGCTCATGCTCAAGGAAGGCTTGCGCGTCGGCGGGTACGGCAGCGCTGACAGGCCCTTCGGCGACCCGCTCATCGGCCTTTTCGAGCAGCGCGACATGTGGGCGCAGGGCATCTTCTCGCTGGAACAGGGCTTCATCTTCACGGCCATGGTCCTGGCGGCGTCAACGGTCTATGTCATTGAGCGGAGGTTCCACATCGCGGCGCTGTGGTGCGCCATCGGCGCGGCGCTGTCGGCCTGCGGCCTCATGCATTCCTACGCGTGGACGCAGGCAGACACCGCCATCTCGCTCTCACCCGCCTGGCCCTTTGTCATCGGCTACGCCGTGATGGCGCTGGTCTTCCTTGTCGCCCGCTGGGTGACCGTCGCCGGCGAAGGGCACTGCTGATAGTTTCGATTGGCGATTGCCGATTTTCGATTGCGCCGCGAGCGCGTGTGCCACTGCGGGCGTGCCCCGCAGTGCGGTAGCGCCCCCTGGTTGTCTTGCGGCAGCCGAAGCCGCGCGAACGGGGCCAGCGTGGTTGCGCCAGGGGGAGTGTCACAGTATTATGTCCGTGTAGAGCAGTAGTCCGGCTGCAATTGCGGGGTGATGCGTCATGACTACCCACCTGAAGGCACACTACGATGGCCGGGTTCTGGTCCCCGAGCAGCCCGTTGATCTGCCCGTGGGCCGCCGGTTGGAGATTCAGGTTATCGCGGCTCCTGATGAGCGCCCCCAACGACCGGGGCTGCTGAAGGAACTGGCGGAACTGGCCCACACGCTGCCGGAGAATCCCGCCGCGCCAACCGATGGCGCGGCGCAACATGACCATTATCTGTACGGGACGCCGAAGAAGGCATGATCCTGGTTGATACCGGCTACTTCATCGCGGTCCTGACGCCAAGCGACGCGCTGCATCACCGCGCCTGCGCCTGGGCGCAAGCGGTGGACGAACCCTTGCTTGTCACGGAATACGTCCTATGGGAATGCGTCAACCATCTTTCACTGCCGGGAGACCGAGAGAAGGCGCAAGCGCTTGCGCAACGGGTCAGATCGGGAAACGAGTGTGATTTCGTCGCGGCTTCCTCCGAGCTGCTTGACACTGGCTTGAGGCTGCACGCCAGCCGAATGGACAAAACGTGGTCGTTGACCGACTGCGTGTCCTTCACCGTCATGCAGGAACGCGGGATAACGCGCGCGCTGGCGTACGACCAGCACTTTGCGCAAGCTGGCTTCGAACCATTGTTGCGTCGTGAGCCGTCAGGCTTGTGACCCTGCGTCGCCTCGAGGACACGTCGCCGACGGGCCAGGCTCACTTCGGCAAACCCTCCAGCTTGTCCACCAGCGTATCCGGGAATTCCGCCGGCAGCTTCACGCGCCCGCCGCCCAGCGCCGAGGCGTAGCACGCGAACATCACGTCCGAGACCTGCGCGGCGACCTCGATCCTGGTCGGGAACTCGCGCCACGTCTTGGCGTGGATCGCATCCCGCAGGTTGACGTACAGTGCGCGCTGCGCCGACGCGTTGTCGTCGCCCCACCCCGTGGGGCCCGCTTCGTGCTTCCCGTCAAGCCAGTACGCCCAGCCTTTGCCGAGCGTCACGTAGATGCGGCCCCTGCTGCACTGGATGTCCACGGTTTTATGGAACCAGAAACACTCTTCCTTCGGCGTGCGCCGCGCCGACGGGCCCTGGTTCAGATGGATGCGCGCGTCGCCGATGCCGATGGTCGCCGCCGTGTCCGCGGGCACCGGCGTCTTCCCGTAGCGCTCAATCCCGCAGCAGTTCGCCAGGACCCACTCCGGCGCCGGCAGCCCCGACGCGCGCGCGGCCTTCAGCGCCAGGTCCAGCACGTGCGGGCCTTGCTCCAGGATGTTCGACGCGCTGCCGCAGTAGATGCGGATGATCTCGCCGAA
>JAPLOD010000195.1 GCA_026692735.1 Planctomycetota bacterium
CAGCTTGTGCGGCTCCGTAGTGGCCAGAACGAAGATGGCATGGGGTGGCGGTTCCTCCAGAGTCTTCAGCAGCGCATTGGAGGCATCAGTCGTCAGCATATGCACTTCGTCAATGATGTAGACCTTGTAGCGCAGCTCCGCCGGCGAAATGCCGACGTTCTCGCGCAGCGTCCTGATCTCCTCGATGCCGCGGTTGGTCGCGGCGTCCATCTCGATGACGTCCAGCGCCCGGCCTTCCTGGATGGCCACGCAGGCTTCGCACGTGTCGCACGGCTCCTCGGCGACTCCGCCCGGGCCTTTGCCCTTCAGGCAGTTCACCGCCTTCGCGAAGATACGGGCCAGGCTCGTCTTCCCCACGCCACGCGGCCCGCAGAACAGGTACGCCTGCGCCAGCCGCCCCGAGACCAACGCCTGCCGCAGCGCGCCCGTGGCGGCCGCCTGGCCGACAACATCCGAGAAATTGCGGGGCCTGAAACGCCGCGCGAACACAACGTAGCCGCTGCTGGCCGTCGGAGCGGGTGGCTCGGACGGAGCTTCCGCGGCCGGCTTGGCACCGGGCGCGGCTTCTTTCGTTTTTTTGCGCTCCGCGGACGCGCGCTTGGACGCCATGAGACAAACACTCCACCCCAAAGCACAGCTCCCTGTGCTTCGCGTGCTTTGCACTCAAAGCCAGCCGCTAATTAACTCAGTCTACCAACTCTAACTATGGCACATCCGTCAGGAGATTTCAACCCGAGGTCAGGTTACCCACGAACACGAGTAAAAGACTTATGGCTGCTGCTTTCGCCCTGACCAGGTTCATCCCCCCTCGTATCACGGGGCCTGACCCCGGACTGAAACCTCCTGACGTATGCCCCGTAGCTCTCACGCACTCGCTATGTAGATGAACGTAGCCCTCGCAGTGGCACAAATCAAGCCGAAAATGAAAGCGGAGTGTGTTCTACTGTGACAGGGAGAGAGCACAGCCCGGCTCTTGGCTCCTGGCTCTTGGGTCTGGGGACGCAGATCCACACCAAGAGCCAAGAGCTAAGAGCTGACGGTCCCTCCGAAGTCAGATCAGGCTGTCACCCGTGGATTACGCGCTTGGAACAGGCACTCGCCAACGTCCGCAGCGCCGTTGACTCCGGCGTTGCAGACGCGATACTGGCGGCCATGTTCATCATGGGTCGCAGGTTTCTCAGGCAAGTACCCATCGTCACCGGCCTTGTGCTCGCCTTGGCTGCCGCCTGCGGCGTGCAGCGCCCGCTGCAGGCCGCCGAGCCGCCGCCCAAGGAAGACCCCGTTGACCCGGACGTGCTGCGCAAGATTCGCAAGCTTATCAAGGGCACGCTCGCCACGGATGCCACGGAGCGCGAAACGGCGTGGAAGGCGCTCAAGGATATGGCGAACCTCGCCGTGCCCGGCCTCGTGGCGCTCCAGCGCGACAAGGAAACCACGCCGGAGATGCGCCGCTCCATCCTCATCGCCCTCGGCGACACCAGGGACCCGCGCGCCGGGCCCGCCCTGGTCGAGATGCTGGCGGCGGACGATGCCCGCGTCAGGCGCGATGCCGCCCGTGCCATCGGCGACAGCGGCTACCGGGACGCCGTGCCGGCGCTCGAGAAACTGGCCGCCAAGAACGACGAAGAGGAGACCGTCCGGCTCTTCGCGGCCACCGCCGGCGCGCGGCTGGGCAGCGAGAAGGCCCTCGAATGCCTGGCCGGACTGGCGCAGTCGCCGCGGCCCGAGATCCGTTCGCGCGCCGTCTTCGCGCTGGGCAAGTATGGCGGCGTGAAACAGGCGCCGTTGCTGGAGAAGGCGCTCGGCGACACCGACCGCGACGTTCGCGAAGATGCTGTCGCGGCCTTGCGCATCGTGGCCAAGAAGGAAGCCTGGGGTTCCCTGGTGAAGGCCATCGGCGACACCGACTATAAGGTCCGCAACGCCGCCATGGACGCGCTTCGCGAACTGACCGGCCAGAAGATCGAAAACGACCCGGCGGCGTGGAAGGCCTGGTGGGCGAAAGAAGAGAAGAAGCCCGAGCCGGCGAAAGAATAAGCCCTGTGCGGGAAAGGGATCACGAAAAAGTAGCCACAGATGAACACAGATTAACACGGATGGGATTATTTTCTATCCTCATCTGCACTGCAATCAGTTGGTTTCCTCGCGGCGCGCGAACATTCTCCTATGCTGCGGCTCCTTTGGGTCCGTGGCCGTGCTGTCGAGGAGCAGTGTCTTGCTCGTTGTTGTTCCGAAACCCGAAACCCTGAACCCTGAACCCTGAACCCTTTCCTCTCTGTGTTCATCCGCGTTCATCTGCGGTTCCATCTCGTTCCGTTCATTCGTTCACCCGCTGGCCGCGCCCCGCGGGGTCACAGTGTGGCCGGAGGCCCTGAGCGTGCGTTCCTGACGGGCCAGCTCCAGGTCGTGCTCCACCATCATCTTGACGAGCGCCTTGAAGGTCGTCTTGGGCTGCCAGCCGAGCTTCTGCCGGGCCTTGCCGGCGTCGCCGAGCAGGTAGTCCACTTCGGCGGGCCGGAAGTAGCGCGGGTCGACCTCCACGTGCTTCTGCCAGTCCAGGTCGAGCAGCCCGAAGACTTCCGCCGCGAACTCCCGCACCGAATGGGACTCGCCCGTGGCGATCACCAGATCCTCGGGCGTGTCCAACTGCAGCATGTGCCACATCGCCTCGACATAATCGCCTGCGTAGCCCCAGTCGCGTTTGGCGTCGAGGTTGCCGAGATAGAGCTTCTGCTGCAATCCGATCTTGATCCGGCCCGCGGCGCGGGTGATCTTGCGCGTGACGAACGTTTCGCCGCGGCGCGGCGACTCATGGTTGAACAGGATGCCGTTGGCGATGAACATGCCGTAGGCTTCGCGGTAGTTCACGCCGTACCAATGCGCGGCCACTTTCGAGACGGCGTAGGGGCTGCGCGGGTGGAACGGCGTGGTTTCGTTCTGAGGCGGCGGAGCGGCGCCGAACATTTCCGACGAGCCCGCCTGGTAGACACGGACGTTCTTCTTCGAGAGTGAGATGCAATCGCGCAGGGCTTCGAGCAGGCGCAGCGTTCCAGTCGCTACGATGTCCGCCGTGTATTCCGGCTCCTCGTAGGAGACTTTCACGTGCGACTGGGCGCCGAGGTTGTACACCTCGTCGGGCTGCACCTTCTCGAGGATGCGCCGCAGCGCCGTGCCGTCGCTCAGGTCGCCGTAGTGCAGGAACAGCCGCGCCTGGGAATCGTGCACGTCACGGTACAGGTGGTCAATCCGCTCGGTGTTGAACGTGGACGCGCGCCGGATGATGCCCTGCACCTCGTAGCCCTTCCCCAACAGGAGCTCCGCGAGATACGAGCCGTCCTGTCCCGTGATACCGGTGATCAGCGCGCGCTTCGCCATTCGTCGCCTCCGAAGAGTGTGGAGCTTTCGTGCGGATTATATGCGCGGCCGCGGAGAATGAAACCACGGATACATGCACAGTTCACAGTGCAATTCAAAGTTCACAATGAAAAATGAACGCCGCCAATTTTGCATTTTACATTCCGCTCTGCGTCTCTGGGCCGCCGCGGTGAATTATCCGGGTTGGCGTTCAGGGCCTCGGGGAGTACGGCGTTACACTTCGCGGAGCCAGACGAGCATTTCACCCGGGGCGCGGTTGTCCCAGGCGCAGTACGGAACGGCCTTGAACCTGACGCTGTAGGCGCCCGGCGGCTCATGGCTGTACAGTTCGTCGTCCCATGTGTCCTGCGGGATCTTCATGGCCCGCCCTGTGATCACCACTACCCCGCCCAGCAGGTCCTTATCGAAGCGGGCGGGCGCTGCTGCGATGTCCGATCGCGGCCTGTGCTTGACGTGAACAATGGGCGATGAAGGATGAAGGGTGACAGATGAAGGGATGGCCTTGGTGGATGCCTCACGGCTCTGTGTTCCCTGGAGCACGCGCTTTATCCTTCTCTTGGTCGCGGCCGTGCTGCTTGGCGCGAACGTAATCCCAGATCGCAAAGTCTGGCACTCCACCATGGCCGACATAACCGTGGACGAGGCTTACGGCTTCCCCACGCCGGTCCTGACTCGAGGCTGGCTTAGCACGGAATACAGGTTTAACACCGAACGCCGGATCGAACGGTTCAACTCGTTTAGTGCTGCCGTCAACCTGCTCTTTGCGGTGGTTGTGCTTTCCGCGACTTGGTGCATCTCGGAGTATTGCATGAGGCGGATTTGTGCGGGCCGTCCTGCCCCCCCGAGAAACCCCGAGAAAGGCGGCGATGGTGGCGCGCCGGAGCGGAAGGAGTAGAGGATTGAGTGGCTGGTTGGCGAGCTGCGGGCGGAGCGCGAGCCGGGAAGATCATCCCTGCGGCGATGAACGGTGGCTGTCACGGTTGATCCATCGTTTCTGCGCAGCAGAAGCCCTCACCCGGGGCGATGGGAACGTGAATGAGCAGGCATAGTCTGACCGGTGTCTTTCGGTGGGTCGTGGCCAGCGCGGCGCTGAGCGGGGTGCTGAACTGCTTCGGCGCTGAACAGGCCGCGCCGGGCGGGAAACTGGATGCTCTCCACAAGGAGTTGGTGTCTGCACTCGACAGCTTTGAGCGCGGCGGACGGTGGAAGGACACCGATTCGAGCACACTGGGCTGGGGGTGTGGTCAGGACTTGCAGGCATTGCTCTACCTCTATCAGGCCGGGGGAGAGCGCGTGTGGCTCGACAGGCTCCTGAAGTATGCCGAGACGATGTTCGCCAACCTGACACCCAACCGCGATGGGTTCCTCAGTTGGCGCTCCCGCGGTTACTCGCTGGCCCACGCGGAAGTGCGGCCGGCGGCGGACAACCGGTCGCAGGCGATGCTGGCGCCACGGGAGGAGTGGAGCGATGACGCGCTTGTGTCCCGCCAGGTGAAGGATGCCGAGTTCCGCCTTGTGGCGCAGAAGGACGGCACTTTTGCCGTGGAATCGGCTGCGGACAAGCAGGCCCTGCCGGCCATCCGTTATGAGATCGGGAAGCCGTTCGCCGGTCCTTCCGGGATTCCACTCACCCTGAAAGCCGCGCCGGCCGAGGGAGACAGCTTTACGCTGATCACCCGCCGCCCCAAAGACTTCGACTTCGCCGTGCACGAGGGGATGGTGCTGATGCCCGTGTCGCGCGCGATCGAGTTGGTGAAGCGGGATGAGGCGCTCACCGCGGCGTACGGGGAGCGGGCCGACAAGCTGCTGCGCGTCATCGAGACACAACTCATCCCGAAGTGGGACAAGTATTGGCGGGAGACGAAGGAGGGCGGATTCCTGGTCTTTCCCACGGACCCCGGTTTCAGACCGAGCGGCGCGACCATGCCTCACAACCAATACCTGCCCCTCGGTACAGTGCAGATCACCCTCCACCGCATCACAGGCAAGGCGGCGTACAAGGCGCGGGCGGAGCAGATGGCGCGCTTCTTCCAGTCGTGCTTGCGCCTTGTGGGCGACCATTACGAATGGAACTACTGGGACTCGGCAGGCGAGTGGGACAAGCCCTGGGACAAGCCGGCGGAAAAACGGCTCGAAGACACGGGCCACGGAAGCCTCGACATCGGTTTCGTCCGGGCGTGCGCCGAGAACGGGATCGTCTTCGGGGACGCGGATCTCAAGCGGTTCGCTGACACGCTCATCGGGGCGATGTGGAACGGTTCTCTTGATAAGCCCACCGTCGGGGGGTATGTCAACAGCAAGAAGCCCACACGCCAGAGCGGCAACCTGCAGGAGTGGGTGATGCTCTGTAAGGCGCAGCCAAGGGTGCAGCGCGTCTGCGAGCACATCATCCCCGCCGAGGGTAGCTTGTGGGCCAAGGCGCAGCTCTACTTCCTGTGGGCCGCTGAATCGGCAAAACAGCCCAATGCCGGCAACGACGCAAAGTAGCCGGCGGCGGGGGTTCGCGGTTGGCGGCGGATACGTCAGGTTGCACGGTACCTAATATTACCCTATGTTTCTTGTGAAACATTTTTCCTAAATTGGAGCTTAATTTATGTGAAATGTGGCAGCGTTGGGCACCACATTGTGCAGTCCTGGACACGGAACTGGAACGGGTTCCGGGTTCAGGGTAACGGCACGGACAACGGGCGGCGGTGCACGTAGGTGCAGTCTTGGACACGGAACTGGAACGGGTTCCGGGTTCCGGGTTCAGGGTTCAGGGTAACGGCACGGACAACGGGCGGCGGTGCACGTAGGTGCAGTTCTGGACACGGACGCAAGGGCGGGCTGCCGCCAAATACGGGCGCGACCAAGCCGATCGCGTGGCGCTCACGACGCTGCCGAGGGGCATTCGCGATGGCAGTCCGGCGGACGCGCGCGCGAGTGGCGCCGCTTTATGGACTTGACTGCGAGGGGCTTTGTTTGCTAAATGTCCGCCTTTCGTCCACGCGCGGATGAAAGCGGGCGTGTGGTACACTCCAAGGAAGGATGCTCTGAACCGTGGCAAAGAATCTGGTAGTGGTTGAATCTCCGGGGAAGATCAGGACCATCGGCAAGGTTCTGGGACGCGATTACACCGTCAAGGCCTCTATCGGCCACGTGCGCGACCTGCCGGCGAAGAAGAAGGATGACCACGCCAAGGACTCGCTTGTCGTCGGCGTGGCGAAAGATTTCACGCCCACATATCTGGTGCTGCCCAAGAAAAGGAAGGTCATCGAGAGCCTGAGAAGCGCCGCGGAGAGCGCCGAGAAAGTCTACCTCTGCCCCGACCCGGACCGCGAAGGAGAGGCGATCGCGTGGCACCTGGCCGAAGCGCTGACGCTCAAGCCCGAGAAGTTCGTGCGCGTGACGTTCGACGAGATCACACCGCGCGGCATCAAGGCGGGCATGGCCCATCCGCGCGGCATTGACATGGACCTGGTGAACTCCCAGCAGGCGCGGCGCGTGCTGGACCGCATCGTCGGCTACACGCTCTCGCCGCTGCTGACCAGGAAGATCGGCGGCGGGTACCTGACGGCGGGGCGCGTGCAGTCGGTCGCGGTGCGGCTGCTGGTCGAGCGGGAGAAGGAGATCAAGGCTTTCAGAGCGGAAGCCTACTGGACGGTCGAAGCCGTCTTCAACTTCGGCGGCAAGGGCTTCGAAGCGTCGCTGCGCGCGCTGGAAGGCAAACAGGTCGTCTCCGGCGCCGAGGACCTGGCCAAGCTCAAAACCGGCCAGGGCCAGTTGGGGGCATCGGGCGTCGTCCGCATCCTCATCGGTGACGCGGCCGAGGCCAACGCGCTGGTGGAAGCGCTCCGGCCCGCGGCGTACCGCGTCAGTCTCTATGAGGTAAAGGAAGTCCTCGACCGTCCGTATCCGCCGTTCGCCACCAGCCAGCTTCAGCAGGCCGCGGCGAACCGGCTGGGGTTTGACGCCAAGCGCACGATGCATGTCGCGCAGCAACTGTACGAGGGCGTGCCGCTGGGCGCGCAGGGGCCCGTGGCGCTCATCACCTACATGCGCACCGACTCGTTCCGCATCAGCAGCGACGCGCTGAACGAATGCCGAGACCTGATCCGCCAGCGCTACGGCGAGAACTACCTGCCCGAGAAGCCGAACTTCTACCGTTCGCGCTCGGGCGCCCAGGAAGCGCACGAGTGTATCCGGCCAACACACGTGGAGCTGCTGCCCGAGCAGGTCAAACAGCACCTGAACGACGAGCAGTACAAGCTGTACAAGCTGATCCACGACCGTTTCGTGGCCTGCCAGATGGTGCCCGCGGCCTTCGATGCCATCGCGGCGGACATCGAGGCGAGCGGCCCGAACACGCGCAATGCCGTTTTCCGCGCCTCCAGCCGCGTAGTGAAATTCGACGGGTGGCTGGCCGTCGCGGGGGGCGCCGCCGCGGCCACGGTGGCGGCTCACGTTGAGGCGCCGGCCGCCGACCGCGAGAAGGGCGACGAGACCGACGAAGCGCCAGAGGTGGGCCAAGGGCCTGAGAACGGGACCCCGAAAGCGGAAGCCAAAACTCCCGCGCCGGAGGGCCCGCGGCCGGCAGCCGCGCGCGAGAAGCCGAAGACCAAGGCCCAGGTTCCGCCGATGAAGCCGGGTGACAAGCCCACGCTGGAGGAGATCCATCCTGAGGAGCATTTCACCCAGCCGCCGCCGCGGTACACCGAGGCCAGCTTGGTGAAGACGCTGGAACGGGAAGGGATCGGCCGGCCAAGCACGTATGCGGCGATCCTGTCGCGCATCCAGGAAGTGGGCTATGCGACCAAGCTGGGGCGCAGCGGACGCGCTCCAATGGCCGCCACGCCGTTGGGGGAGCTGGTGACGGAGCGGCTGAAGGGCCACTTCCCCACCATTATGGAGCTCAGCTTCACGCGGGAGATGGAGGCCGAGCTGGACAAGATAGAGGAAGCGCACCTGGACTGGCGCCAGGCGGTCGCCGACTTCTACCGGCCGTTCGCGAAGGAGCTTGAGGAAGCCAGGAAGAACATGGCCGCCGCGCCAACCCAGGGCGAGAAGACGGACACAGCCTGCCCCCAGTGCGGCAGTCCCATGGAGAAGAGACTGAGCAAGTTCGGCTACTACCTGCGCTGCACCGGCGTTGGAGGGCAGAAGGCGGAAGCCGGCGGCCAGGAGCCGAAGGCGTGCGGCCTGACCATGCGTCTGGACGCACAGGGGAACATTGTCAAGAAGGCTGAGCCGCAGCCGACGGGTTTGAAGTGCGACCTCTGCGGCGCGGACGTAGTCAAGAGCGTGGGCCGCTTTGGCGTCTACCTGCACTGCGTGAACTACAAGCCACAGGGCAAAAGCCGGAAGACGCAGGGCGCAAACGGGACCGCGAGTGGCGCCAACGGCGGCGCTAAGGGCCCCGCCCCCCAGGGCCAAGCCTGTACGTTCACGATGAGGCTCGACAAACAGGGCCACCCCGTGCGCAAGTTCACTCCGATACCGGCCGGACGGGAGTGCGAGCATTGCCACAGCCCGCTGGTCGTGCGGGTCTCCGCCCGGCGTTCGCGGAACACGCCACAAGGGCCAATCCTGAAGCCGTTCCTGAGCTGCTCGAACTTCCCCAAGTGCCGCAACGCCATGTACCTGCCGCCGGAGTTGGCCAGCCTGGGCGAACAGGCCATCGCGCGCTGGCGCGGGATTGACGCCAAGAACAAGGCTGATCTGCCTGCCTACCTGGCCAGCCAAACGGGAACCAAAATGCCGGGCTGACCCCGGGCCGGAAGGGGCCGGAGGACACGAAAGCGAAGGGCCCATATGAACAGCCTGACGCGCCGAGGCTAGGATTGACGTAACATATTATAACACATAGAGATATCATCCTCCTGGCTTGGTCTCCGTGCAGTCGTCGGGTGGCTGCATAGGGAACGAGCGTAAGTCGTTGCCGCGCTGCACGAAAAACCGTGTCAGGGAACGGTCTCTCGCGCTACATACATGTGCAGCGGCTGATGGCTGGTGGCTATTGGCTTTTGGCTATCGGCCATTAGACGGTAAGCTATTGCCCGTGGCGTCCAGAGGGGGCTCGAGAATGATGGGCGATCCGTTATCTGCAGGCCGTCCGGCCTGCACCCAGAGGGGACGGTCGCACCACGAGGCGCGGCGACCACGCGGTGTCACGCTGATCATGGTCGCCGCCGTTCTGGCCATTCTGGCTGCTCTGGCAACCGGCTTCTACACGTTGATGCTCATGCAGACCAAGTCCGCGGTCCGTTACGCGGACACGGTCCGCGCCGAAATGCTGTCCCGGGCGGGGATTGACTACGCGATCGCGAAATTGCAGGCCCAGGCGTTCAAGAAGACCGAGGACCCCACCGACCCGTGGTACATGTGGGATTGGCTCGACGGCGCGAAGCGGTACATCTCCTACCCCGACAGCCCCCTGCTCCACGACGGCATGGACCAGGACAGCGACGGCGAAACGGATAACGCCGAGGAGGCGCGCACTGATACCCAGAAGCTGCGCGGCTTCTCGATGGCCCTGTCCAACTCGGCGAACGCCGACACCACGACAGAAGGGGGCAGCGACCGCTTCTCGCTGAACATTTTCGACGCGGCGAGCAGGATCAACGTGAACGCCGGCGACAACGTGGCGGTGACGCTGGACAACCTGTGCCGCGTCATCGGCCCCCCGCTGGTGGCGGCGGACCAGGGGAAGATCATCCCCCGGGTGTGGGAGTGGTATGTCGCAGACGGGGCGTACAAGTTCAACGACGACCCCCAGACGACGCCGAAGCTGGATTGGCCGAAAAGCGGCACGCCAGGCAGCATCTATGGGATCGTGCCCAGGAACATCTACTACTGGCTCTACGATGCCGGCGGCACTGTGGTCTGGGACGGGGTGAACACGGCCCTGACGGGCCAGGGCCGGCCACGCGTTGACTCCACTACCGGCCAGGCAGTGTACGGGGACGGGTACGCGATTGCCGGGTACCGCGCCAGGCATGGGCGGTTCGACAGCCTGGAGCAGGTCAAACGGGCGCTGACCTACATCGAACGCAGCACCCCGCTGAACAACACTCCCGACGATCCGCTGGAGCAACTGGAGATCGAAGTGAAGTTCGCGGCCCTGCGGGATTACATCACCACCGATTCCTGGGTGGACACGACGTCCGTGTGCACGGGCAAGTTCGAATGGGTGTTCCGCAGCGGAGGGTCGGACAGCGACCCGTACGACATGGCCATTGACCGCGACAAGAGCTGGGTCGTTGACGACCTTGCCGGCGACCCGGACAACAAGCGGGGGTCGCTGCGGGGCTGTTACGTAACGATCATCAACGGCCACGGCACGGGGCAACTGCGGCGCATCCGGACGAACGGGGTTGACTGGATCCAGCTCGACACGTTCAAGGACGCCAAAGGTACCCGGCGGGGCTTCATGGTGCCTCCCGGGCCCACCAGTTCGTACATGATCATCGCACCCGACAACGCCGCGCTGGTGGATATCAACGGGAAAGACCTGCCGTACTCATACCCCGACAACCCGCCGCCGCCGGACCAGCCCGTGTCGAAATGGTGTTTCCCGAAGACGGACGTCAACGGGAACCTGGTGCCGGCGCTGTATACGTCGGGCCCGCTGCAGGGGTCGCCGAAGATAGATTATGAGGCGCGGCCGCTGTGCATCCACCGCGCGCCCGTGAACATCAACACCGCCTCCGACAAGGTGCTGGCGGCGCTGTTCCTGGGCATCAATGTCACGCACGGGAACTACCTGTCGGTGGGAACGGACGCGGACCTGAGCAAGCTCGCCAAGTACGACCCGAAGGCCACGCTGGCGCCAAGGCTGAAATCGCGCTGGGACTGGCAGAAGACCGACACCGACTGGAAGATCAACGACTTTAACGACCCGAACAAGGTTCCGTACCGGACGGTCGAGCCCTACATTCTGACGCCCAAGGGCCTCAAGCGCATCCCGGCCGACTCCGGCCGCCTGACGCTCGACCGGCCGCTGCCCTGGCCCAACACGCCCGCCGACAACGCCCAGTTCGGCTACATCAACAACTGCGGCGGGCTGGGCGACCCCAACTTCGTGATCGTGAAGAACAGCACCACGAGCGAAGCGCACGAACTGGCGTACCGCATCATCGTGGCGCGGCAGAAGGATCCGAGAAACCCCGCGCTGAAATACATCAACCCGAAGACAGGCCAGCCACTAGCCACCGGTACGCCCGCGTACCTGCGCGGGCCGTTCCGGTGCTGGGACGATTTCTACTTCCGGGTGGTGAAACCGTGGGACGACCAGCGGATAGACCCGGCCAGCCCGCTGTACGACGCGAAGAAAGGGTCTGTGGCGCGGCTGATCATGGCGCATTTCAACTCCAACGCCGACATCCTCAAGTTCAACCCGAACATCGAATGGATAGACCGCTGGGGCCGGAACTTCACCGAGCTCGAACCCGTGATGGTCTATACGAATCAGCCGGAAAACAACGATGGCGGAGAAAGCGGCCACGGGGCGTTCAACGGGGACAACTACAACCCCTTCGATACCGCCAGTCCGCTGTTCGTCAAAACCTGCGACATGGACCAGATGATGAAGCCTGAGGCCCTGCCGATCTTCGACCGCGAGCGGGTGGGCTGGCAGCCGGGCAACTCGCTCGACTATGCGTTCGGGCCATTCGGGACAAAGCCGATCAACATGGGCAGCTACATCATCCGCAGCTATCGCTGGAAGGCTGACGAGATGATAGACAAGACGGACCTGAACCGCTCCACGACCGAGTTCTGTTTCGATTCCAGGGGCATCTATGAGATCCAATCCACGGGCCAGGTCATGAGACGGGGCGAGCTGCTGGCCGAACGGAAGATCTCGGCGCTGGTGAAGGTCTATGACATATGGAGCGAGTCCCTGCAGCGCCAGTTCGTCCAGGGCCATATCACACGCGCCCGGGGAGCGCGGGGGACGGCGCAGAGCGGGCAGGTCGCGCGCGACGACACCGACGACTACAAGAAGAACCCCGGCGGCGACTTCCGCCTGGCGCTGGTGACGCTGCCGGAGCCGCTGGTGCCGTTGAGCTACCGGATCAAGAACTCGAAGAACCTGGAGATCGTGGACACGACGCTGGGCGACGCGAACAAGAAACGCACCGCGTGGGGCACGGAGGTCAAGGATCCGCTGGGCGGCAGGCCTGTCGAGGTGCCGGATGTGATAGCCAACAAGGTACAGCCCGCCGGCTACGACGGCCAGATCTGTCTGGCCACCAATACGCTGCGCTTCGACCCGTCCGACGGCGGGGACGCCGACACGTTTCTGGCGAGCTTCAACGGCGACCTCGACACGGAAACGTGCAACGGCAACGGACGCGAGCAGGCCAAGACGCCGGCGAACTGCCAGATTCGCGTCGTGGATACGATCGGCCTGCTGGGAGCGCTGAACGATGTCGAGATAGATACCGATCCCGGCCTGGCGGGCAATACTGCTTTACAGACCGCCGCCACTGCGGACCTGCCGCCGTTCAGTGGCAAGCCGGTTGAAATCTGGCGGCAGAAGGTGGCCGTGAGCGCGCTGCGCGGGCTGGATCCGCAGTTCTACTGGAACAACGTCATCTGCCGGCAGGGGAAGCTGAGGACCGATGGGGCCTTCGTCGGCGGCCCGGGCGTGGCCGGCAACGACGGCGTGCTGAAATACCTCTGCATGGACGACGACCCGTCCAACTACGATAACCAGAATCACTGTCTGAACGGGAGGGGCGCGAAACGGGCCGTCGGCGAGGACTTCGGCAACTTCGGTTCGTCGGGCGACCAGCAGGGCTTCCTGTTCTCGACATGGGCCAAGACAGCGTGGCACCATGACGACGGCCGGGGCCATGAGTTCTTCGATTGCTCCCTGCCGGGCTGGAGCGACGGCGGCATCCGCTGCGAAGCCTGGTACATGCGCAAGCAGGGGCGCGTGCAGGCGGCAATCTGCGAAAGCGGCGGCGCGGGCAGTGCCGCGGGGCAGTCGTCCTTCGAAGACGGGACGTGGGGCGTAAGCGGCGCGGGCGACCGGGCCAACGATTTCTCGCTGGTGCTGGAGCCGGTCCAGAACGCGGGCGACTGGAGCGAGCCCGACTGGCCGACGTACCTGTTCGGCGGCACGACCGGAGTGCCGGTATCGCGGCGCGACCCGAACGATCCCAACTACCGTCCCGAATCGCCGGCGTATCGCATTCAGCCGTTCCGCTGGCAATTCCTGGGGGCCAGGATCTTCCTGCAGACGAACTGGGCCGGATGCGTTAACGATGTAGGGGGCGGCTTCAACATGGGCGGTGCGTCGAAAAGCGGGATGTGGAAGCCGGGCGGCGGGGGCTGGAAGGACTACAACGCGATCTGGACGACGCAGAACCTGTTCCGCGTGTTCGTTGACTCAGAACGCTGGCCTGACGGTCCGAACTACAACTCGTCCGCCAAGTACTGGTGCGTCGTTCAGCCTCAGGGGGCCACAGGCTTCATACCCTACCAGGACAAGGGCCGGATCGCCGGGACCGGCAGAGCCGGGGGCACCGAGGGGCGAGGGGACGGCGGCGAGACCGTGCGCTATCTGTGGGCCAGCCCAGGCGGCACCGCCACGAACGCGGGGGAGCTTAAGAGACACACCGTCTTCGGGATGAATAACTGCAACCCCGGCCGGGGCTACGATGGCTGCGGCGGGGAGTTCTGCGCGATCTACAAGAACGCGCCGGATGACGGCACGTACGCCGTGCTGGACGAGTACAAGCTTTCCCGCAAGGAGACCGTCCTGCGCAACCCGCCCGAGCGGAGCGCGGACCGCATCACGCGGGATGACGCCAACAAGCCCGGCGAGATGACATTGAGCCGCTACTACCTGCCCCTGAACCCGGCCGATGCGAGGCAGTGCCCCACGTTCACGTCCCAGACCATGCTGCAGTCCGTGAAGGGCTACGACAAGAAGACCACAGCCACCCCCCAATACGTCACGCTGGCGCGGGTGACCTGGAACGTCTTCACGCCGCGGTTCATGCACGAGTACAAGGTGGCCAACGGGGGCACGCGCCCGAAGTTCACGTGGGCCGAGACGATCACCAAGGACGGGAGCACGAGCAACCCGGGCTCCACGAATTTTGTCGGCGGGGGAGACTCGCCAAGCAACATCGTGCCGTTCCGCGGGCCATTCGATTACTGCAAGTATAACGACATCAAGGTCGTCGCCCAGCAGGGCGAGAAACCGGAGGATTACAACGACCCCAAGTACGACAGCGACCCGAACGTAATGCCGTACCGCTGCAACCGGCCCACGGCCGCCGATTACCAGAAGATTGCCACGTACAGGACGGCGCAGGACTATCATGCGACACGCGGCGTGGAGATCGAGTTGGTCCAGTTGGCGGGCAACAAGGCCGTCCTCGGCACGGAGCCGGCGCTTGCGGGCAAGACGTTCACGAACCCGCTCATCGAGAACAAGATCCTCGATGCGAGCGGGGGCCGTATCCGGATCGCGACGGACTCCCTGCGCTACCGGGTCCGCTTCCGCTACCCGGTTGACCGGCTGGCCGACCCGTACGCCAGCCAGGACACCGTGGACCCGGCGGCGCAGTTCCTGCTGGATACGCCGGTGTTTGACGATATCTCGATCACGTACTTCACCAAGCCGCGCATCCTGGACTACAAGGAAATGCTGGAGTAAGCCCGATGGCGGAGCGCGGGGCGCAGTAGAGGAGGTCGAAGGAAGATGCGACGGTTTGGGGCTCCGGTGTCTGTGCTCCTTCTGGCGGTCTTCGCGACCAGCGCCGTCTGTGCGGCGACTGACAGCGCGGAGGAAAAGCGGAAGAAGGAAGAAGAGGCGCTGCGGCAGGACGCGCTGGCGGCGAGCGTGAAGATCGGTGAGGGAGAACGCCTGCCCGCCTCCGGTAAGTTCGCGCTCGCCAGAGACCTGATAAATGACGGCAAGCCTTTGCCGAAGGTGATCGGGTACCTGAGCAGCAAGGGGACGGTCTACCCGGTCATGGTAACGACACAGGACCTGCTCAACGCGCTGACGCAATACGACAACAAGGATGTCAACCTGACCGGCGCGATCCTCGATAAGGGCGACAAGGGCAAGTTCTTCGTCGCAACGGATCTCTCCGTGCCTCAGGAACTCGCACCCACGATGAAGCGCAAGCGCGGCGGGCTGCCATAACCATTGCGGATCTTGGATTGTGGATTGCAGATTGGGCGCCGGGTGCTGGAGAACCGGCGGCGCTCCGTTTCGTCTTCGGATCCGGTCGCGGAATATGCCGTGAACCTCGGCTTTTCACTTTACCTGGCAGCCGAAACCAATAGCTAATAGCCAATAGCTACTCACCAATGGCTCGTACCCAACGAGGTCCATGATGCGGGTCGTCGCGCTCTCCGTGCTGTTGCTTGTCGCGTCTTGCATTGCATGTGCCGAAGACACGGTGGAGCTGCAGTACTGGACCAGTCCGTATGAACTGCGGGCGATGGCCGAGATCTTCGAGCAATACCAGAGGGAAAACCCGGGGGTGAAGGTCGTCATCGGGCAGTCCGCCGCGCGCAACCTGGTGGACGACCCGCAGCGCGTCCTGTGCGCCATCGTCGGCGGCGACCCGCCGGACATCATCGTCTTCGACCGCTACGCCGTCGGCGAATGGGCCGCGCGCGGGGCGTTC
The DNA here is from genome assembly GCA_026692735.1 of Planctomycetota bacterium. Lineage (GTDB taxonomy): Bacteria > Planctomycetota > SZUA-567 > H5-PLA8 > H5-PLA8 > JAPLOD01. Next base: position 16,014 of record JAPLOD010000195.1, read on the forward strand.
ATGCCGCTGAACGACGAAGTCCCCGGCGTGGTGGGGCCCGGCGGGTTCGTCGCCGAGGATGCGCGGGCCGGCGACCCCGATGCGATCAAGGAAGAGAACTACTACAAGCCCTGCTGGGAAGAGGCGACGTACAAGGGCAAGCTGTACGGCATCGCGATTGGCACGGACAACCGCGCACTCTACTACAATAAGACCATGCTCGTCAAAGCCGGTCTCGTGGACAAGAAGACCGGCGCGGCACGGCCGCCGGAAAGCTGGAACGAGCTGCGGGAGTACGCCAACAAGCTCTCCGTCTTCGAGACGACGGGCAACCAGCGGAAGCTCAAGGTGGCGGGTTTCGTCCCCAACTACGGCAACTCCTGGCTGTACATCTACGGCTGGCAGAACGGCGCCAAGTTCATGAGCGACGACGGCAGAACGTGCCTGCTCAATGAGCCCAAGGTCGTTGAGGCGCTCGCGTTCATGAAGTCCATGTACGACGACCTCGGCGGCGCGGCCGCGGTGAACGCGTTCCAGTCCAGCTTCCAGGGCGGAGAGCTTGACCCGTTCCTCACGGGCAAGATCGCCATGAAGATTGACGGCAACTGGGTCTTGAGCGGCATCGCGGCCTACAAGCCCGATATGGATTTCGGGGTGTGCCCCGCGCCCATGCCCGACGCCGGCCAGGAGCGCATTTCGTGGCTGGGCGGCTGGGCGTGGATCATCCCCAAGGGCGCCAAACACCCGCGAGAGGCGTGGACACTGATCCGCAGGCTGTCGAGCGTCGAGACGAACATGCACATGGCCGCGATCCTGGCGCGCACCGAGGCGGCACAGGGGCGCATGTACATCCCGGGACTCAACGCCAACCGTCTCGTGACGGAGGCGCTGTTCAACAAGTACCTGAAGAACGACCCCAACGCCGACCCCAAGTTCGTCAACGCCATGCAGGTCTTCATTGATCTCCTGCCTCGCAGCAAGTACCGCCCGGTGACGCCCGTCGGGCAGTTGCTGTGGAACGAGCATGTGCGGGCGACACAGTACGCCATTCTTGGCAAGATGGCACCGCAGGAAGCTCTGGACATTGGCACGGCCCTGGTGCAGCGCGACCTGGACCGCGTCTTCCGTCCCGAGACCGGCATCGAGGTGCGCTGGGACCACATGGTCATGCTGTACTTCGGCCTGCTGGCCTTGGGCACGGCCTGCGCCATAGTCTGGTTCTACACGCGCTTCAAAGGCGGCCTGCAAGCGCGGAGAGAGGCCTGGGCCGGCTGGCTGTTCGCGTCGCCGTGGATGATCGGCTTCATCTGTTTCACGGGGGGCCCCATCCTCTGCTCGCTGGTCATGTCCTTCTGCACCTACGATGCGATGGCCCCCTCACGGCTGGTGCTGCTGCGCAACTACCAGGAAATGTTCACAGCCGACCGGCTGTTCATCCCCTCGCTCTGGAACACGGTCTACATGGTCATCGGCGTCCCGCTGGGGATGGCATTCGGCCTGGGCGTCGCGCTGCTGCTCGACGCGAAAGTCCGGTACATGTCCGTGTACCGGACGCTCTTCTACCTCCCGTCCATTGTGCCGGGCGTGGCTTCCGCGCTGCTGTGGCTTCTGATCTTCAACGCCAACAACGGCATCCTTAACTGGGCGCTGGAAGCCGTGGGCCTGCCGCGCCTGAATTGGCTCGATGACGAACACACGGCCAAGCCCGCGTTAATCCTGCAGGGCCTGTGGGGCGCGGGCGCGGGGATGATCGTCTGGCTGGCCGGGCTGAAGGAGATCCCGACGGACCTGTACGAAGCCGCCGCGATTGACGGGGCCAACGTGTTCGACCGTTTCCGGCACATCACGATACCGATGCTGACGCCGTACATTTTCTTCAACCTGGTCATGGGCCTGATCGGCACGTTCCAGATATTCGCGCCCGCGTACCTTATGACCGCCGGCGGCCCGGCCGACTCCACGCTCTTCTACGCCTACAACCTGTTCAACCAAGCGTTCCGCTACATGCACATGGGTTACGCCAGCGCTCTGGCGTGGATTCTGTTCGCCGTGGTGTTCGCGCTGACCATGCTCCAGCTCAAGATGTCAAAGCGCTGGGTGCATTACCAGGGGGAGTGATGGACGTCGAATACGGCAGCCCGGCGGCCCGCAACCTCTATCGTGTGGCGATCCACCTCACGCTGATCGTCGGCTCCATTGTTTTCTCGATGCCCTTCCTCTGGATGGTCTCCTGCAGCCTCAAAGAAGACGATGAGCAGATGACGGAGAAGCTGGTCTGGTTCCCGCGCCTGCCGCCCTACCAGCCGCGCAGCCCGTTCGTTGACGCCCGCGAAGGCCCGGAACTCGTCCGCCCGGAGGAAGTCAGTGCCGCGCGCTGGGCGCGGCTGCAGCCTGCCATCGCAGAGGTGCTCGACGCCGCGCTGAAAACCGTGCCGCTTGACATGGGCGCCACGCCCCCGCAGGAGGCTCACGCACTGGTCCGCGCGGCTCTATGGCGCGACGTGGCGCAGAAGATTCCTTCCGAGAAGCTCCGCGACGAGGCGGGTCTTCGGGAGGAAATCGCCCAGATCTGGGAGAACACGGCGCGGCCGTACATCACGTCCGACGCGCTGCAGGACGAGGCGAAGCTCAGGGCGGACTTGGCGGGGTTGTCGCAGGCCGCCGCCAGGAAGGTCCCGCCCGATCCGTTCAGAGGCCCGGCCGCGGTGAGCGCCATGCTGGAGCAGGCGTGGGCCGAGCTGGCCGCCGGCATTCCTTCCGACAGGTTCGGAAGCGAGAAGGCTCTGACCATGGAGCTGCGCAGCCGCGCCAGAGAGATGGCGCGGCGCATCGGAGCTGACCTGTTCAAGCCGGAGGAAGAGCGGACGGGGGACCTGTCGCGATTCGTGGCGAAGCTGGCCACGGAGCAGCAGGCCCGCGACTCGCACCGCCGCCTCTACCGGGCCCTCGCTGTCGGCGACGTGACGCTGCGCGCCGAAGGGAAGAGCGACGTGCGCGTGCCGGTGCGTTCCGGGAACAAGCCCGACGGCGAACTGATCTGGAAGATCGGTCCTTCATCGCGCGGCGCGGAAGTCGGCCTGCGGCAGACTTCCTGCGACAACAAGCCCGAGGAAGAGGTGCGTTACGGCTTCCGCGAAGTGGGAGAACGGGCGTGCGTGCGCGCGGTGGTGCCGTTCGAGAGCAAGGAGCCGCCGAAGGCCATCACCATCGGGCTGAAGTCGGATGCGTCGTGGAACCGCGTCTGGTTCGCGATCGAGCTGAACGGCAAGCGCTATGAGGCGGTGGAGCCCGCGCTGCTGGCCGGCATGGGCAAGCGCTTCGGCGAAGTGTTCTACCAACTGCCCAGCGCCGAGGACGAGGACGATCTGCGCATCCGCCACTGGCTGATCACCAAGGAGGTCTCCGCCTCCGGCGCTCACGCGCAGCCCGGGACGGTCAAGATCGAGCTGGCCGTGGAGAACACGTCGTTCGCGACCAAGGTGTACGACAAGGCGACGTACAACTACAAGAACTCGCTGCGCTACATTCCGTTCTGGCGCTACTTCCTCACCAGCATGTTCCTGGTGGTGATGAACATTGTCCTGGCGATCTTCTCGAGCTCGCTGATCGCCTTTGCGTTCGCGCGGCTGAAGTGGCCCGGGCGGGACCTCTGCTGGGGCATCCTGCTGGGCACGATCATGATCCCCGGCCAGGTGACGATGATCCCGAACTTCCTCATCATGAAGTGGCTCGGCTGGTACAACACGCTGCGCCCGATGTGGGTCGGGGCCGCGTTCGGCAGCGTGTTCTTCATCTTCATGCTGCGGCAGTTCATGAAGAACATCCCGAAGGACCTGGAGGACGCGGCCAAGATTGACGGCTGCAGCTACTGGCAGATTTACTGGCACGTGATCCTGCCGCTGGTCAAGCCGACGCTGGCCGCCATCGGCATCTTCACGTTCATGGGCGTGTGGAACGACTTCATGGGACCGCTGATGTACCTGAGCGACCAGCGCTCCTACCCCCTGTCGCTGGGGCTGTTCGCGTTCCAGACTATCGCCGGCGGGAACCAGGGCATGATGATGGCCGCGAGCCTGATGATGACGCTGCCCGTGATCGCGCTGTTCTTCGTGGCGCAGAAGCAGTTCATCCAGGGAGTGACGTTCACGGGGATCAAAGGGTGATGGGATTTTAGATTTTGGATTTTCAATTGAGGTTCGCATATTCTGGAGAACCGGCGAGCGGTGCGGTTCGCGCCGGGATCTCATGGTGTGAAGGTACGGCAACCTCGACCGTCATAGAGGTGAGGAGCGCAGAGCAGGAAAGGGGTTGTGAAGCTATGACGAACCACAGGATCAACTGGACCATTGCCTTGGGGATCACCTTCGGCATGGTGCTGGGCGTGGTGGCGAGCAAGGTTATGGACGGCTGGCCCCCTCACGCGATTGCCGACGGCAAGGACAAGGAGGGCCGCAAAGTCCTGACGGAGCAGGCGGCGTCGTTCCGCAGCGCCGCAAAGCTGGTGGCGCCGGCGGTTGTGGCCGTCACAAAGCTGCAGCACGTGCAGTACCAGCAGGGCGGCGGCCTGGGCTTCGACTACTTCGGCAGGCTGATCTACAAGCAGCCGCGCATCCGCGAGGACGAGGTGGTGGGCGGGGTCGGCTCGGGGTTCGTCTTCGACGCGGCCAAAGGCTACATCATGACCAACAACCACGTGGTCGCGGAGGGCGACGCGTTCAAGGTGCGGCTGAGCGACGAGCGCGAGGTCGAAGCCAAGGTCGTGGGCGCCGATCCGCAGTCGGACATCGCCGTGCTGCAAGTGACGGCTCCGAACCTGACGGCGGCGGCGTTCGGGAATTCCGACGAACTGGAGGTCGGCGACTGGGTCCTGGCGGTGGGGAACCCGTTCGGCTTCCTGGAACAGACGGTGACCGCAGGCATCATCTCGGCCAAAGGCCGGCACGGCATGGGCCTCAACAACTACGAGAACTTCCTGCAGACCGACGCGGCGGTGAACCAGGGCAATTCGGGCGGCCCGCTGGTCAACGTGAGCGGCGAGGTGGTCGGCGTGAACACGGCGATCCTGTCCCGCTCGGGCGGCTACCAGGGCATCAGCCTCGCGATCCCGATCAACCAGGCGAAGAAGGTGGCGCAGCAGCTCGTCAAGACCGGTTCGGTGGTACGTGGCTGGATGGGCGTTGAAGTCCGGGACCTGAAGCAGAGCGAGAGGAAGAGCCTGAGCGTCGAAGGCGGCGCCACGGTGGAGGGCGTCTACATCCGGGGGCCGGCGAAGAAGGCCGGCGTCCTGCCCGGTGACGTGCTGCTGAAGATTGACGGCAAGCCCGTTCACAGTTCCGACGATATCCGGGACACGGTGGCGGAGATGGAGCCGGGGGCCAAGGTGCAACTGGTCGTGCGCCGCAACGACAAGACCGAAACTCTGAACGTGACCGTAGGCACTCAACCCAAAAACTGGGGCGCCAGCAAGAGTCGCGAGTGATCTTGGGGTAGGGGCGGCCCCGTGTGGCCGCCCTGGGCATCCACGTGGGGATGCCCCTACGGTCAAGGCCGTCCCACCCAGCGCGCCAGAAGGGCGGCCAGCCTGTCATGGCCGGCTTGCGTGAGATGAATGCCGTCCACGGTGTTCCGTTCGTCGAGCAGCACGCCGGCGAGCACGCGCTTGGGGATGAGCTCCACGCCGTGCTTGCGCGCCAGTTGCCGCTGCTGGCGGCCGAACGCCCAGCAGCCGGGGACGACGGGCAGTTCCAGCATGAGGACGCGGCGCGGCCTGGGCCCGCTGCCACGGGCGGCGACGATGAGCCGCTCGAGATAGTCCGCGAACTGGCCGGGCGGCGTCCCCTGGAACATGTCGTTGCCGCCGATCTCAAGCAGGACCAGCGCGGGCGGGTCGTCGCTTGCCAGGCGCGGAGCCTGAAACTGGCACGCGGATTCGACGGTGCCGCCGGCGTGGGCGAGGTCCTGCACCTCGCAGCCGGTGAGCTCAGAGAGCAGCCTGGGGTAGGTGCAACGCTCGCCGAAGCCGCCGGCCGTGATGGAATCGCCGATGATGTACGCTTTCCTGGCGCCCGAAGGCGCAGGCGCGGGCCCGAGATGGTACGGCACCTCGAGGACCGCGGCGAGCAGCACCAGACACGCGGCGCTCACACCAAGCGCGCGGCGCCGCCCGCGCGAGGCATGAGCGAAGCCGAGAAATGCGTACGCGAGGCTGGCGATGACGACGGGCGCCGCGAGCCAGATGGACAGCGGTGTGCCGGAGAGCGCGGCCAGCGGCAGCAGGAGGAGAAGGAGTGCCAGCGCGAGGCGCTTGAGCTTCGGGCGCGGGTCAAAGAACGCGGCCTGATCGAGGAGGATAATCAGGAGAAAGAGGAATGCGGCGCCGAACCAGGCCTGCCCACTGAGGACATGGTAGACGAGGGCGTAGCGCATGTGCTCCCGAGGCGAAGACAGAACGCCGGCCGCCGGCCGGCGTCATCTGGCCGGCTTGGTCTGCGCGCTGCCACCTGCGCCGGAGATCGTCCGCCAGAGCAGGCTGATCGCGATTCCCGCGACGAAGCCGCCGATGGTCCAGAGCGCAATCCGCAACCATTTGCCCTGGGACTCGACATCCAGCATGGGACGCTCCGCCGCCTTGAACGTCTTCAGCACCGTGGCCAGCGCTGGCTCGGCCCCGCCCGCCTGCTCAGGCGAGAAGTTGATGAGGATATCGTAGCAGCGGTCGCTGGCGGGGACGAGCACTCTGACGAGCTGGTTGCGGGTGTTGGTCAGCGAGTCGAACACATCATGCTCGGCGCGCACGGAGTCAATGCCGTCCACCTTGACGATCTCAATGCTGATGTCGCCGTGTTTGATGCCGGACTTGCGGTAGTCCTCCTCAAACCGCGCCTTGTACTCGGCCTTCCGCGCCGGGTCTACGACCAGGACCGCGCCGGGGCAGCTCACGACGAGCATGGGCGGCGGCACCTTCGGCCGCTGCGGATCAGCCGGTCCCTTGAAGTAGACCGACGGCCGCCGCAAGGCGCGGTCGCCGACGTCCTTCCCGGCGCGCTGGCTCAGGCTGTTGAGGACCTCGCGGTTTTCGTCCGGCGTCAGCCGGGCATAGCCGGCGGGAACACGGAAGGAATAGCCAGCTTCCTGGTCCTTGAAGAGTTCGAGCGCTTCGTCGCCGGCAGGGGCCGGCCCTTTGGCGGACTCACCGGCACGAACGGCGCGCGCCACGCCAAGCGCACAGCAGCCCATGGCCAGCACGCAGCAAGCCACAGCGGGAAAACGAGAACCGTGTGTGAAGCGCAATGCCCGCAAATGCCTCCGTTGTCAACGCCACCAAAGCTACGCGCCGGTGCGGCGGCGTGCAATCGCCAAACCGGGGATGAGGGTTGCAGTGGAGCTTTACCGGCTGGCGAGTCTGGCGTATCCTGAACCTTGGCGCCCGGGCCAGGAGGCGGAGCGCCGCACTCCAAAGGAGGGGTGACGTTGCGACGGGTGATGCGCTTCCTCAAGCTGGCCGAGTACGGCGCGGACGAGTTCGTGCTGGCGACGGTCGCGTGTGCGGCCGCTGCTGTCGCGTTGCGGCTGCTCAACCCGTGGCTTGCGCTTCTGCCCCTGCTGCCCTACGCGATCGTGGTGTGGTTCTTCCGCGACCCGGAGCGCCAGGGCCCGGACGCCGCGGATGTGCTGCTGGCGCCGGCCGACGGCACCGTGGCTGACATCCAGGAGGTGGAAGAACCGGAGTTCGTCGGCGGCAAGGCGCTGCGCATCGGCATTTTCCTCTCGCCGTTCAGCGTTCATGTCAACCGCGCGCCGTGCCGTGGCACCGTGCAGTTCGTCACCTACAAGGCCGGGGAGTTCCTTCCCGCCTATAACCCCGATGCGCCGGTGCGCAACGAGTCGGTGACGCTGGGCCTGGTAACCGACGCCGGCCTGCGCCTGCTGGTGAAGCAGATCAGCGGCGTTCTGGCCAGGCGCGTGGTCTGTGCGGTGCGCCCGGGGGACGCGCTGGCTCGCGGCCAACGTTATGGTATGATTAAGCTCGGTTCGCGCACGGAACTGTACATTCCGGCCGGCGCCGTGGCGGCGTGCGCTGTGGCAGTGGGCAGCAAGGTGAAGGGCGGGCTGTCGCCGTGCTGCCGGA
>JAPLOD010000196.1 GCA_026692735.1 Planctomycetota bacterium
ATCTTGCCCGTGTCCACAGCTTGGCAGGCCATGCCCACGGGCGGGACGCCCGTGGTACCACGAACGTCTCGTTCGTGGCACGGGCATCTCTCCCGTGTCCACGGCCTGGAAGGCCGTGCCACGAGGCCAGCGCCGTGCGCGAACTGCGCCCGGCGCGGCTGCACGCGTCAGCAAGCGGTTTGGCTTTTGGCGGAAACGCGGTACGCTCTTCGTCAAAGGAGTTACGCCATGAGACACACGCTGCGCACGGTCGCGCTGGTTCTGCTCGTCTGTCTGCCCGTGGGCCTTTCCGCCTGGGCGGGCGAGGAGAAGAACCTGGTCGAGGACCCGTCGTTCGAGATCCCGAAGGAGAAGGACCAGTTCGGGCTGGTCTTCGCCAAGTGGGGCGGGTGGAAATACGAGGGCGACTGCGACTTCCGCGTCGGGCAGATCGCGCGGACAGGCAAGCTCTCGTGCCTCCTTTTCGGCGCGAGCGCGCCGAAGATCCGCGCGGTGCAGAACGTGGACCTGGAGCCGGGGCGGTACAAGATCACGGCGTACATCCGCGGGCTGGATATCGGAACGGGCACATGGAACGCGACGATGGAGTTCATGTTCGACAACAAGTACATCCAGCTTGCCAAGAACGGCACCTTCGGCTGGACCAAGCTGACCTACGTGGGCCAGGTCACGGAGAAGAAGAAGACCGGCCCGTCGTTCGGCCTGATGGCGCCGGGCTACTTCTGGATTGACGACGTCTCGATGGTGAAGGTCGGCGACGACGTGCCGCTCACGGAAAAGCCGGTCCTCGACAAGGAAGAGACGCCCATCCAGCCGCCGGGTGAACTGGGCGCGGGCGCGGTGCGCTGTCCCGAGTGCGGCTACAAGAACATGCCTGAGTGGAAGACGTGCTACGCCTGCGGCACGCCGCTGGAAGCGAAGAAGGCGGTCGCCGCCGGGCCGCCGATCAAGCTCATCACGTCGCTCGAAGACAAGAACCCGTTCGACGCCGGCACGGTCGTCGAAGAGCACGCGACCGACGGCAAGAAGGCGCTGCGCATTGACAGGAACTGGGCGAGCATTGTGGGCCCGCAGGACTGGACCGGCTACGACTTCCTGAAGGCGGACCTGTACACGGACTCGAAGGCGCCGCTGGAACTGTACGTTGAAATCCGCGACACCGCCACGAAGGACTACTGGACGCGCGTGAACTACAACACCGTCGTTCCGCCGGGGCAGAGCACGGTCATCGTGCCGGTCAAACAGATGTACGTGGGCGAGAAGTCCCGCCCCGGCCGCATGCTGATCCTCAACGCGGTCAACCGCCTGGTCTTCAGCATCGGCGAGAAGCCGCCCGCGCCGCTGTTCATTGACAACATCCGCCTCGAACGCGACGAGACCTGGCAGAAGGTCCTCTTCGACGGGCTGTACGCCTTCGATCTCGGCACCGGCACCAGCCCGGTGATGGAAGGTTTCACGCAGATCACGCCCGCCACGCTCTACAGCAAGGGCCGCGGCTATGGCCTGAAGGACGCGAAACTCTGGCGCGCGTTCGACGTGCTGCAGCCCGACCCGCTGTACCAGGACTTCATCTGCATCGAATCCGGCGGCCTGGCGGTGGACGTGCCGAACGGCAAGTACCGCGTCTTCGTCAACATGGACAGTGCGTCCGGTTTCTGGGGCGAATACCAGGTGTACCGCACGCGCGGCATTCTGGCGCAGGGGAAGGAAGTCGTCACGGACACGCTGGATTTCGAGAAGTTCAGGAAGAAGTACTTCCGCTTCTGGAACGTCGAGGACCTGCCGACCGACAACACCTTCGACAAGTACCAGAAGGCGTATTTCCAGGAGAAGAGCTTCGAGGTGGAGGTCGCCGACGGGCGGCTGAGCATCGGCTTCCGCGGCGAGAACTGGGGCTGCTGCGTCTCCTGCGTCATCATCTATCCCATGGACAAGGCCGCCGAAGGAGAGAAGTTCCTCAAGTACGTCGAGGACAAGCGCCGCTTCCACTTCGACAACTACTTCAAGCGCATCCTGCACACCGCGACCGGCGACCCGCTGCAGCCGTCCGATGAAGACAAGAAACGCGGCTACGCGATCTTCCAGCGCGACTGCATGAAGGACCTCTACTACAACGACACGCCCTTCAAGGACGAGATCGGCAAACCGCTCGCCGCTGAAGCGTTCGCCGGCGAGTACGCGCCCGTCACCGTGGCCATCCTGCCGCTCCAGGACCTGGGCAAGGCCACGGTGAAGGCGAGCGACCTGGCCGGCCCCGGCGGGACGATCCCATCCGCCGCGGTGGATGTCGGCTTCGTCTCGTATCGCATCAGCCGCGTCACGATGGAAGGGTCGGTCTACACGATCAACCCGCGGCTCATCATGCCGGCGAACGTCGTCGAGATGCCCAAGGACATCGCCAGGCGCTTCTGGCTGACAGTCAAGACGCCCGCCGATGCCAAGCCCGGTCTCTACAAGGGCACGGTGACCATCACGCCCGAGAAAGGCGCGCCCGCCGACGTGCCCCTCGAGTTCACCGTCCGCAACGGCACGCTCGACCCCGTGGACATTCCGGCGGGGCCGTGGAGCTACACCATCGGCATCCCGTGGTACGGCGAAGACCCCGCCGCCCGCGCCTTCAACGACGGCATGTCGCTCAAGAGCCTGCGCAAAATGCGCGAGTACGGATTCACGACGTTCAGCGGCCTGCCGGTCCTGACGTACCAGGGCTTCAAAAACGGTAAGCCGCAGATTGACTTCACTGTCGGCGATGCGCAGATGAAGATGGCCAAGGAAGCCGGCTTCACGATGCCGGTCGTGACCTACTGCGCGTTCAACGGCCTGGACCTGTACTACCAGAGCACGGCGCAGATGCAGCAGGCCGGCTTCAAGGACTACAGCGAGTTCATCAAGGCGGTCTTCGGCGAAGTGCAGAAACACGCCGACGAACAAGGCTGGCTGCCCGTGTACTGGAACCTGGGCGACGAGCCGATCGGCGATGACCTGAAACGCTCGGCCGAAAACGCCGAAGCGTACCGCAAGGCGTTCGCGAAGGGGCCGCCGTTCTTCACAGCCGCCAGCAGCTACGACGGCAAGGACCCGAACGATCCCCACTTCCGCCTGGGCAAGGCGCTCCACGTCGCCGACTGGAACAACCACAGCGAGGACTCCCTCAACCTGCTCCACCAGATGGGCAGCGACTGGGCGTTCTACAACGGCGGCAACCGCTGGACATTCGGCTATTACCTGTACAAGGCGGCCAAGCAGTTCAACCTCAAGTTCCGCATCTCGTGGCATTGGAACGCCACCGCGGGCGATCCGTACTACGCGCTCGACTGCCGCGAAGACGACTACGCGTGGTGCAATGCCACGCCCGATGGCCAGCTTGTTCCGGCCATCGAATTCGAGCGGCTGCGCGAGGGCCTCGACGACTACAGGCACATGCTGACGCTCGCGCGCCTGGCCAAGGAGAAGGCCGCTTCGCCTGCCGCCAAACCCGCCGAAGACCTGATCGCGGCACGCCTCGCTGCCTTCAAGCTCGTCCAGCGCGAACATGACCCCATCTTCCCGCCGGAAGACTGGGGCGCGTTCCGCCATAAGATGGCCGATGCGATTGAGGCCCTGCGCAAGTGAGGCCGTAGACCGCCCGCCACGAGGTACCACGGGCGTCCCCGCCCGTGGCGGCGCCGTCGTCCGCAGGTCCTCGCTCAGCCCTGCGCGTCGTTCCCCTGTTCCTGCGGCGCCTCCGCCGCGTCATCTGTCCAAGACTGCACAATGTGTAGCCTCGTCAACCGTCGCCCACCGCCCTGAACCACAAACCCTGAACCCGGAACCCTGAACCCTGTCCTCTTCCGTGTCCAAGACTGCACAATGTGCAGCACACGTGCGTCCGGCGGCCCCTCCCGCCCCTTCCCCCGTCAATTGTCAAAGATCAGCTCGCGATACCGTTAGGGCATAGCGTCCCTGCGTAATGCTGCCATATATTAGGACGATTCAAGGGCACAAATATTGCGTTAATTTCAGAAAATCGGAGAACCAACGCCCCGCAGGTGGCCAAGCTTAACGAGCCGGGCTATTCGGCGAATCGCCCTATTCTGCCGCCCCGTACCGGCTATAGCTCGAGAGCCAGTCTTGCCAACGCGCGGCGAGTCCCGCCTTGACGGGATTGCTGAGCACGTAGCGGATGATCCGCCCCAGCTCGTTCTCGTCGCGGACAACATGGTCGTAGCTTTCATGTTCCCAGAACTGGCCGGAACGGCCAAGCAGCCGGTTGCCCCGGATGGCCGTGTAGAGCTTCAGCGAATGCATAATTGACGACAGCGAACAATACTGCGCGTCGGCAGGCCGCACCCCCGTAGCACATTTTGCCAAATTGTGGCTCGTGATTGGCCGCGGTGTGAAAACCACGTGCACGTGATTGGGCATGACGCAGTATGCCTCCAGATCATACACTTTGCCGTCGCGATATCGCAGGCCCTCCGCGACCAGTGCGGCAACTCGCGCGTCCTTCAGCCACCGCGGCCCGGAGACGGCGCTATCGAGCCGGCCTTCGAGCCGCGCGAACAACGCCCGGCGTGCTTTGGAGACTCCCTGCGCCTTCTCCCGTTCATCGCGGCCCCTTGCCGCTGCAGCCACCGCCCGGTGCTGCTCAGCCAACCACTGCGTGAGCAGAGCTTGCGGAATCGAACCGGCGAGCCGGAAGGTTACGAACAGCGTGGCCCCCGGCGGCTGGATATGCGGCAACGCGCGCTGGTACGATGGTCTGAAAGCGTATTGGTTCCGCGGCTCGAAGGACATTTTGCCAAATTGTCTGCTCCCCAGCCGAAGCAACAACCGCAATTTGGCAAAATGCGCTACAACTGCGTCACCGCCGCGTAGGACATTTTGCCAAATTGTCTGTTCTCCGTCCGAAGCAGCCAAGTCCGGCGCCAGACCACACCAATTCCCGAACATGCGCGCGCACCGGTTGCCGCGCTGCGGAGATGATCCGCAACCCCGGCCGCCGCGTTCACGTTAGATTCTAACGTTTGCTCTTGCGTTTCGTCTTGTTGCCGGGATTCCCCGGCCCGGTTCCGGCCAGATCGTTCGGCTTTGGATTCCCCGGCGGCTGCGGATCAACGCCATTGCCGACGCCGTTGTTGCCCTGCGTGGTCTGCTGGCCGTTGCCGTTATTTCCGCCCGTCGCGCCGTTGCCGTTCTGGTTGCCAGGATTCCCCGGCCCGGTGCCGGCCAGATCGTTCGGCTTTGGATTCCCCGGCGGCGCCGGATCAACGCCGTTGCCGACGCCGTTGTTGCCGTGCGGGGTCTGCTGGCCGTTGCCGTTATTTCCGCCCGCCCCGCCCCCGCCGTTGCCGTTATTCCCGCCTGTGGCGCCGTTGCCGTTCTGGTTGCCGGGATTTCCCGGGCCTGTGCCGGGCAGGTCATTGGGCTTTGGATTCCCCGGCGGCTGCGGGTCAACGCCATTGCCGACGCCGTTATTCCCATGAGGCTGCTGCGGGCCGTTGCCGTTGTTCCCGCCCGCCCCGCCCCCGCCGTTGCCGTTCTGGTTGCCAGGATTTCCCGGGCCCGTGCCGGGCAGGTCATTGGGCTTCGGATTGCCCGGCGGCGGCGGGTCAACGCCGTTGCCGACGCCGTTGTTCCCATGAGGCTGCTGCGGGCCGTTGCCGGCGTTCGGCGGCGTCGCGCCGACAGTAGTGCCGGTGGGTGTCGGCTGGTTGCCGGGGTTGCCCGGACCAGTGCCGGGCAGGTCATTCGGAGGCGGATTGCCCGGCGGCTGCGGATCAGGCCCATTGCCGACGCCGTTATTGGGCACGCCAGGATCGGTGGCGGGAGGATCGCTGGACGGCGGGTTCACGGTCCCCACCTTCACGTAACCGACCCAGCGGATGCTGAACCAGCCGCGGTTGGCGAACAGATGGTTGATGAGCGGCTCTATGCGGCTGAACGCGTATTCGCGGAAGGTCCAGTCCTTGGCGTTGACTATCGGCGGAGTGCGCAGCCTCCAGTTCCCGTTCCATTCGAATGGGTCTCTGAAATAGTGCGCCACCAGGCCGGGCTTCATGTAACGCCCGGACTCACTGCTGTCGCCGGCCGGCTTGGCCGTCAGCTCCCCCTTGGCGAGGCGGGCCAGGTCCGCTGCCGACAAGCCCTGGCTGGGCACGTAGTCCTGCTCATCCTGATCCGTGTGACAGAAGCGGCTGGCGGGGATGATCGTCGTCTTGATCTTCAGATCCGGAATCGTCCAGTAGAGCTTGGCCGGATCGGTGTCTTCGGTTACGAGACTCTCGCCCTGGAAGTACTCAACCACCAGGCGGTGATAGCCCGCACTGAGCTTGACGGCGACGACGCGGTGCGACGCCGGGTCGTACTCAGGACAGGGGCGCCAGTCATCAATCAGCTTCTTGCCGTCCACGAACAGACGCGCGCCGTCGTCTGCCCAGAACTCAAACGTCACGGTGTAATCGCCGGTCGGGTCCGGCGCGCTGGATGTGTCACGCTGTGCGGCGATCGCGGAGAAGACACACGCAACCGCCAACAGGCAGGCAAGACGCAAGGTCTTCATCATGCCCCCTCCATCGCCAGATAGCATGGCGCTGCAAAATCACGACCGGAACAGCAGCGCCGCCGCAGCCCGGTCTTCATCCGTGCCCGACGGTCTGCTGCCATCCATACTTCTTCTACTCGTCAGGAGCCACTTGGTACACAGAAAACTGCCGCGCGGACGCGGAATTCGCTGCACATGTGCAATGTCAATCGCCCAAGGGACCGGAGAATTTGTACCATTCCACCGATGCCCAGTCCTTCCCCACATTGCGGACCATGACCCGGTGTTCGCCCTTCGGAATGTCCAGGTCGAAGGCCTGGCCGACCTTGTTGTCGTCGCCTTTCGCGGGCGGGAGCGTCACCATGGGCACGACCTTGTCGTCAAGGACGAACTCAAGCCGCGCGCCGGCCCATTTGTTGATCTTGCCGATGCTGAGGCTCAGCTTGCACGGGCCGGTCGCGTTGACGAGGAACGTCGGCGGGTTGTCGAGCCGCGGGCTCTGCGTCCCGTACAGATACTTCCCCAGCCCGGCGGCGTTGGGGATGTTCCCCAGCCGGTCAACGCGGAACGCACTCTCCGGCGGCTTCTGCCCGTAGCCGACTTGCGGAAGAATCTCCTTGCCCATGACCGGCGCCTCCACCGGAGCAGGCGGCGGCGGCACGACTGGCCTCTCGACCTTCTTGGCTTCCGGCGGGGGCGTCTTCCTGGCGATCGCGGCCAGTTGTTCATTGGTGCTGGGAGGCCGGTCATTGGGGAAGGGGTCAACGATCAGCTCCGGCGTATCGGCGGTCCTGCCCGGCCTGATGACCACGCCGCGGCTCATGTCGCGCATCACGACCGGCCGCCTGACCAGCCGCCAGTAGGTGCCGAGCCCAAGCAGCACCACGACCAGCGCCGCGAGAGAATATGGCCACCACCGTGTTGGCCGGCTTCGACTCGCGACCAACAGCGGCTTGTCCAGTGTGGGAGCCGGCGGCGGTACCACGGGCGTCCCCGCCCGTGGCGGTGGCGCAATCGGCAGAGGCAGAACGCCCATCAGGGGCGTCTCGTCCCCCGGGCTCTCACGCGTCAGTTCCGGCGGCCAGCCGGCTTCCGGGCTCTCCTGCTCCTCTTGCGGTAGGGGCAAGGACTCGGGGACGCCGGCCTGAGCGGGCCCTGTGCCCATGACCCGGAGCTTACACCTGCCGAGCTCCACGACATCGCCGGGACGCAGCGTGCATTTCTTGAATGCCTGCTCGTTGACCCGCAGTCCCGCCGCGCGTTCATCGGCGATGAACACGCGGCCCTGGTCGAACCCGATAACGCAATGGAACGCTTGGATGCCGTCGTCCTGGAGAACAATCGCCGCCATCGAACTGGAACCGATGGAGCCGCCCTCCTGCGGGACCGGGATCTCCCTCCCCCGCTCCCGTCCTTCCACTACCAGGAATGCAAGATGATGCGGCACTGGCGCTCCTCGCCCCGGAGTGGTGGTGCTGCCAATCTTATAGAGCATTCGCGCGGGCATAGCAATGGCCGTGCGGCAAGCGTCGGTGGGGAGCAAGACCGTAGCGGCGCCTAATCGCGAATCCCATGGAAAAGGCCGGGCACTGGCGCTATAGTGGCGGATCTGTCCAAGGAGCCTTGTGGATGATTGCCGTCCTCAAGAGCAACGCCGCAACAACGCTGTCGCCGCTTGCGGTCGCGGTCCTGGCGCTGCTGCTGCTCGAACCCGCCGCCGCGTCCGCGGCTGTCTCACCACAGTTCGCTCCCGTTGAGGTCACGCTCGGCGGCCAGCCCGCACCCGCACCCAGTTCGCCGGTGTGCGGCTTCTCGCTGGTGGCGGCGGGCGACGGGCCGCAGGTCGCCTTCATGGCGAAGCCCGCGCAGTGCGTCGTCGCTGCCCGCGGCGAGGAACAGGTCTGCATTACCATCGCCGCGCAGGGCCTGCCGCCGTCCTTCACGTTTCAGGCTGAAGCGGTCACGGCAGGCGGGCAGCGGCCGTCAGTTACGTTGTCCATTGACGAGCTCGAGAGCGTCACGAAGCTCAAGTTCGCCAGGACTGACTTGCGGGTATCGCGTGAAGCCGGCAAACCGGAGGCGTTCATTCGCCTGAGGTTCGCCGGCGGCGTTAGCAACACCGCGGTGCGTCTGCGGAACTTGTGCGTGGTAAGCGGCGACGATCGCTTCGCCGTGCCGCTGGTCGTCATGCCCGCCAAGGTCGGGCCCGGTGCCCCGCCGGTATTGCCGCCGTATCGCCCGGCCATCGAGTGGGCGCTCATCGAATGGGACTGGCGCATGCAGGATGGGATTGACACGGAGCGCGAACCGGCAACGTATGCCGCGGCCGTCATGAAGACGCTCGTGGCCTGCGAGCGCCTCATCGCCGATCTGCGCGGCGCGGGCGCGGAACTTGCCGAACAGGCGCGGCAGTGGGACGAACTGTATTGGCGTTTTCGAGACCTCAAGGATTCACAGGCTGCGCGGCCAGAAAAACTCGATGGTGCGGGCCGCACATGGGAAAGCCGGTGGGAGCGGCTGTGGATTGACGCACACGCGCTGCGCCGCCGCACCGCCTTGGCCAATCCCCTGTTCAAGGCCGGACCGATTGCCTTCGTCAAACAGGTCCCCGGCGCCTTCAGCCATCAGCTCACACAATACTACGGCCGCTACGCCAAACCCGGCGGCG
>JAPLOD010000197.1 GCA_026692735.1 Planctomycetota bacterium
GGCTCCGCGAACTCGGCCCCGACGGCAAGCCGCTGGGCGCAACCCCAAAGCCCTGATCTCCCCCAAAGCCCCTCGCAAAGGCCCGCACATGACCAAGTTCGACATGGTGCTCAAAATCGTCCAGCAGACCGGCCTGGAACAGGCCACGGTCGGGCGCGTCGTCCAACTGACGCTCGACGCCATCATCGAAGCCCTGGCCACGGAGGGCCGCCTGGAACTCCGCGGCTTCGGCGTCTTCGAGGTGCGCGTCACCAAGGCGAGGAAAGCCCGCAACCCCAGGACGGGCGTCGAGGTCCCGGTGCCGGAAGGGCGGCGTGTCAGGTTCAGGGCCGGGAAAGTCATGGAAGAGCGGGTCGATGGGGTCGCAGTTGCACCGGCCAGGACCAGCAGACCACTTGGCGTTAGGTGACAGAAAGCCCCGGCCGGTATGCGATTCCGCCAACGCGGGCGCTCGCGGCTCTTGCCGGAATGTAGCGTTTTCGCCGCGCCAAACGCCATTCCGCGTGCGTCAAATGCGTCTTGACCGCGCTGCGGGTCGGGCGTCTAATCACACGCATCCGCTATCCCTCGCGTTTGGGCCAGGGAGTGCTA
This sequence comes from Planctomycetota bacterium, assembly GCA_026692735.1. GTDB lineage: Bacteria > Planctomycetota > SZUA-567 > H5-PLA8 > H5-PLA8 > JAPLOD01. The sequence goes on from JAPLOD010000197.1 coordinate 592, forward strand.
TATGGCTGGCAGCGTGTCCGATGAAGCCTTTGCGCGACTCGGCCAGCAGATGGGCGTGGTGACCTTCGACGATGTCGAGGCCGCGCGCGCCACGCAGGCTGAGGGTGCCAGGCAGGGGATTGTGACCTCGCTGCCGGACGTGCTGCTCCAACAGGGCGTCATCACGCCCAAACAGCGCGAGACCATCGAAAAGCGAATCCTCGCCGAACAGCAGGGCGGCTTGCAGCAGCTCGGCCTCTACAAACTGCTGAAGAAACTCGGCCACGGCGGCATGGGCACCGTGTACCTCGCCGACGACACCGCCGTCGGCCGCAAGGTGGCCATCAAGGTCCTGGCAAAGAAGTATTCCGAAGACCGCGAACTCCTCACGCGCTTCCGGCGCGAAGCACAGGCCACCGGCAAGCTCAACCACGTCAACATCGTCATGGCGTACATGGTCGCCGAGGAAGCCGGCACACACTATTACGCCATGGAATACTGCGACGGCGAGATACTCGACAGGATTCTGAAACACTGCATGCTCCTGCCGTGGGACACGGCGGTAAAGGTGGTGATGCAGGTGGCGCGCGGCCTCAAACACGCCCACGACCACGGCATCATCCACCGCGACATCAAGCCCGCCAACGTCTTCATCTGCAAGCCGCTCGGCACGCCGGAAAATACGCAGGTCGAGACGTTCGCCGAAGGCTTCGTGGCCAAGATCCTGGACTTGGGGCTGTCGAAGAACGTCAGCGGGCAGGATCAGTCCTTCTACACGCAGACGGGCGTGGCGATGGGCACGCCCCACTATATCTCGCCCGAACAGGCCAAAGGCGAGAAGAGCATTGACGGCCGGGCGGACATCTACTCGCTGGGCGCGACGTTCTACCACCTCATCACGGGCCGGACGCCGTTCCAGGGCACCACGGCAGCGATTGTGATGATGAAGCACTTGTCGGAGCAGTTGCCGAACCCGCAGGACATCGTTCCGGAGGTTCCGGAGGGCGTTGTGCAGGTCATCATGAAGATGATGGCCAAGGAACCGGGCGACCGCTACGCGAACTGCAAGGAATTGCTGGGCGACCTGGAGCTGATCCTCGACGGCAGGATGCCGGGCAGCCAGGCCGTTGACGTGGGGAAGTCGTCGGTAGCGATGGCACAGCGCGTGGTGGCGAACGCGGGAACGCGGGGACTGGGCGACGGGGGGAAACGTTTTGCGACACGGCGGCATGCGCCTGTCCCGGAACGGCGCGCCGACGACCTGGTTGCCACAGCGGAACTGGTGCCGATCGAGGAAGTGACGGGGGATGAAGGCGCGGGCAGCCGACAGCCCGTGCTTCTTGCCGAATTGCGAGAAGCAGGAGCGCCGCAGGACGAACCGCAATCCGGCAGAATGCGTTACATCGCTGCCGGCGTCCTTGCGCTGGGTGCGTTAACGTTCGTAGCGGTGCTTGTGTTCAGGGACCAGGGGGAGGCCGGGGCGGGCAAATCCGAAATCCGAGACTCGAAATCCGAAACAAGCACCGGACTCGAAACTGCCAAACCCGAAACCCCAACCCCAATACCCGACACGCGGCCCGCCGCCGTTCAACCAGGGACCGCAGACCGGAAGCCGGAAACCGGCCTGGCAACCGAGAAGGGCGTGACGGACGCGTGGATTAAGATGGTGCAGGGGCTGCCGGCCGAGAAGCAGGTTGAGGCCGTGAAGAAGAAGCTGGAGGAGATGAACCCGGCCGTCTACAAGGTGCAGGCAACGCCTAAGATCGAAGGCGGCAAGGTCACGGGACTGGCGCTGAGCGGGCTGCAGATCACGGACATCACGCCCGTGCGGGTGCTGAAGGACCTGAAGACGTTCAGTTGCGTCGAGACAAGGGTCAATGACCTATCGCCGCTGAGTGAGCTGTCTTTGACAGCCTTGGACGTGAGCAAGACGCAGGTCAACGATCTGGCTGCGCTGAAAGACATGCCGCTGACCCGTCTGAAGTGCACTGACACTAAGGTTTCCAGCATCGCGCCGTTGGCGGGGAAACAGATTCGGGAACTAGGGCTGCGCCGCACCGCCGTCAGCGACTTGTCCGTCCTCAAAGGGATGCCCTTGGTCTCGTTGGACTGCAACGGGGCGCCGGTGCTGGACATCAGGCCCTTGGAGGGAATGTCGTTTGCCGCTCTGAACCTATACAACACCAAGATCACCGATCTTGCGCCGCTGGCGGGCGCGACGATCAGTTACGAACTCTACATTGACAGACCAGAATCGCACCTGGACGCGCTTCGCAAGGTCAAACTCCTGAAAGCGATCAACGACATATCCGTGGCGGAGTTCTGGAAGAAGTATCCGGAGACGGAGAAATCCGAAAATCGAAATGCGGAACCCGGGAGCCGGCCGCTGGATGTCGGCCAGAAGGACAAGGACGGGTGGACCTGCATCTTCAACGGGCGAGACCTGACGGGGTGGCAGGTTTGCATCCCCCTGAACGCGGAGGATGGCGCAATAGCCTTCAAGGGCTCCGGCGACATCGTGCGTAACATGCCGCTGTATTACGAACTCAAAGCAAGACTCCGGATGGATGGTGGCACAGCTTGCGTGAAGCTATGGAAGACGCGAGCGCACGGCGAATACACTGCAGTGTATCTCAAAGCCAACGGCGAGGTTAAAGTGGGCGGGAATAGCACGGGCGGGAAGCTGAAGCCGGGGACGTGGCAGGACGTTCTTCTTCGCGTGACCGGCGCGGCGATCTCCCTCGATGTGGACGGGCAGTCTGCGGCGAGCGCCACGGAAACGGCGCGCGAAGCTGCGGCAATAAACTTCTACCCCTATCAAGGCGGTGATTTCCACCTGAAGGACCTCTGGCTTCGCGAACTCGGCCCCGACGGCAAGCCGCTGGGGGCAACTCCGAAGCCCTGACATCTCCCGGCGCATTTCACAGACCCACGATGACCAAGCTCGATATCTCGCTCAAGATCGCCCAGTAGGTTGGCGTTGACCAACTCGTGGCCGTCAGGATCGTCCAGGCGACGCTGGACTCCATCATCGCCGCCCTGGCCACGGAGGGCCGCCTGGAACTGCGCGACTTCGGCGTCTTCGAGGTGCGCATCACCAAGGCGAGGAAAGCCCGCAACCTCAAGACCGGTGCTCAGGTCCTGGTGCCTGAAGGGCGGCGTGTCAGGTTCAGTGCGGGGAAGGTGATGGAGGAGCGGACCGCCAACAGCACCCCGCCTGACGTCAAGAAGGCCGTCGGGCCATTGGTCACCGACTCACACTCCCAGCCCTGAAGGTCGTGTAACACGCTGCGGCGTGGGTGCCCGCCCGGAGTGCATTTGCGCTCTGGCCCCCGTGGGCAGATTCCGGCCCCTCCGCCCTCGATTCTGGTACATGAGGGACGAATCTGGGTACATGCTGCCCCGGATTCAAGGCCATCAGGAACCGATTCAGGCCTATCGGGGACGGGAACGGGCGCCTCCGCCCTTGGAACCGGACAGAGAGGCGGAGTTGGCGGACAGCGCGGTTACTCGCACCAAAAGCAACGGCAGTATGGTACGACTCCCCATTTGGGCTCCGAGTGGGAAGTGACACTGTCGAGCCACCGGGGGGCCCACTTGGCAGCACTGAAGTGCAGCGGCCCGCGCCTTTTCGGCGTGGGCCGCTTCGTTCGCCGGCGTCAGCAACGTGCTGGCGGCTGGAGCTTACTTGGCGCCTTCCGGAGGCCCGCCGCCACCCTTCGGGCCGCCGTGCTTGCCGCCAGGTCCGCGTCCTTCGCCGCCCTTTGGCGCCGACTTCATCAATTCTTTCACCTGCGCCAACTGTTCCTGCGTGAGAATGCCTTTGATCCCCTCCATGACCTTTTCACCTTCGGGGTGAAGCTGCTTCATCTTCTCGGCCATCTCCTCGCGCACCTTCGCAGCGGCTTCCTTATCGCCGCTCTTCATCGCCTCGTGCAGCTTCTCGAATAGCGCCTTCAATGCCGGGTCTGGCACCGCCGGCTTCTCGCTCGGTGGAGGCAGCAGTTTCCTGAGCTCCGCGAGCTTCTGCTTCTGCTCGTCGGTCAGCTTCAGATCGTCGGCGTGATCCATGATGAAGAACAGCACAGCCGGTGGAGGCGGCGGCAGCATCGCGCCTGGCCCGCCGGGCTTCTCCCCGCCTCCCGGCCCGTGTCCGCCTCCCGGCCCGCCACCCGGCTGACCCGCGATCACGCTTGCCGTCCAGCACACACATGCACCCACCAACAGCATCACACCAAGCCAGCGGCTCATACACTCACCCTCCTTGTCGCCCGAGAATCCGATGGACCTCGGCCCCGCGAAGAGCCCCTTTGAGATCCCTTCCCGCTGTTAGATGCCCCCATCCCCGCTCTTGCTGCATGAAATGCCGTAACTGTTCAGCGCCTTGTTGAGTGAGCCGCCGGCGCCGGACGAGGCGTGAGCGCCCAGGCACCGCAACACCATGGGGCAGGCGATCAGCCTGTAGGCTTCCGCTACCGGGCCGGCGTTCCCGCGCCGCTCTGAGCCGATTGCCGCCTGCGAGACGCGGCCAGCAGAACACCAATGACGATCACGATGGCGATGGCCGGGAACAGCCATTCGTTGGGATGCGTGACCCGCTCAGCCTGAACCTGCGTAATCTCGTTGATTTTCGTGGCCCATTCCGGCGGCGCGGCCTGAGCCGCTTCGGTCAGCTTCGCCACGACCGCCGCGGGCAAGGGGACAATCGGAGCAGTCAAAGCGGGGATGAGCAGGAAAGCGACGTTGAAGTAGATGATCAGCCCGGTGGCGTCCACCAGCGTGGCGATGAGCGGGGCGGAAAGCACCGTCGGATCCATGCCAACACGCTGCGCGAACAGGGGCACGAGGGCGGCGACGCTGTTCGACCAGGCACAGATGGCCACGAGGCTCAGACCCACCGTGCCGGCCAGCGCGAAGTTCGTCGGCTCCCACATGAGCGAGCGGACAACGCCGACCAACCCCAGCAGAATGCCCAGCGACATGCCCGTCCACAGTTCCCGCGCCAGCACCTGCTTCCATTGCGACGGCACGATCTCCTTAAGAGCCAAGCTGCGTATGATGGTGGAGACCGCCTGGGAACCCGCATTGCCACCCGTGCCGATCAGCAGCGGGATAAAGAACGCCAGCGAGACGACGCGCGCCAGCGCATCATCGTAGTGGCGCAACACCGTGCCGGTCAGCATCTCCGTCACGAACAAGAGCAGAAGCCAGCCGAGGCGCTTGCGAACCACCACGCGGACGGGGTTGTAGAGGTAGGCTTGATCCAACGCGCCGGGCTCAACAGCGCCCATGCTGAGGATATCGCGCGTCACCTCCTTCTGCATGACATCCATCAGGTCGTCCACCGTGACGATGCCCAGCAGCCGGCCCTGATCGTCAATGATGGGGACGGCGAGCAGGTCGTACCGCTGGCACATCTCGGCGGCGTGGGCGGCAGGCTGCTCGGCCTTCACGGACAGCAACTCGGAACGCATCAGTGCGCGCACCGGGGTCTCGGGCCTGGCCAGCAGCAAGTCCTTTAGCCCAATCACCCCCTTAAGCACGCGATCATGGTCAATGACGTAGATGGTGTAAATTGTCTCCTTGTCAGGCGCCTCCTGCCGCACGTGTTGCAGCGCCTCGCCGCAGGAACTGTCCTCATGCACCGCGGCATAGGAGGTGTTCATACGAGAGCCGGCTGACGCCGGGTCGAAGCTCAGCAAACGCGTCACGTCCTTGCGGGCCGCCTCCGCCAGCAGCGGGATGATGCCTTCGCGGGCCTTCGCAGGAAGGCGGCGGACGAAATCCGCCCGGTCGTCGGGCGACATCTCGTTCAGCATCTTCGCCAACTCGGAACGCGCCGCGCCGACCGCCAGTTCCTCCTGGAGACGTTCGGGCAGGTACGGGAATATCTGCGCTTCCCGCTCGTTGGGCAGGATCTCCAGGACCCACGATATCTCCGCGGAGGCCAGGCCGTCTATCAAGTCGGCTGCTTGCGCCGGGTGCATGCGCGTCAGGAAGCTCCGCAGCTCCTCCGCGTCTTTGTCGCGTATCATCTCCCGGAGTTCGGGAAGCAGTAAGGGGTTCATGGTTGTTCTCCCAGACCCGTCGGCAACGGACCCGCCGCGCTACGGCGGGCGAATCATCCCCGAATGCTGAGCAGGCACCATCGTTGCATCATACCGATGGCGCCGCGGCCATTGGGGAAAACAGCGCCAGGAACAGAAGCGTGCGATGCATGAAGCGCGCGAACCAATGAATCTCCTTGCTTAACGGGAACATGCGGCCCGCTTCTGCCGGCACAGAGCCAGCACGAATCGCAAGGACTCTCATTACCGTCAGGGCAGATGCAAGACGGAACGACGGAAGTCGCTAGCTGACGCCAAGCGGGCCTCTGGAGCCTCACCCTCGTGCGCGGAGCGGGAGCACCTGCAGATAGCCTAGATCGGGTGGGCCTTTCTGCCGCCGCGCTCCGTGCTGGTTACGGGTTGATCGGCGCTGATCAACGCAGTGGCCATTGCGGCGCACCGACCGACCAACGCGCAGGCGCCGTCGCGGAGTTCCGCGCTTTCGCGCACGTGGGCCACGTTGACATCCATGTCCTCGGCGGTCCAGCCCCGGCTATGGGCGATAAACGGGAACTGCGGAAACTGGAAACCCAATTCTCCGAAGAACACCATCATCAGGCCGGCGACCCCCTGGATGTTGTCCTGCCCACCAGTGATGATAAAGGATGCGACCTTGTTCCGAATCAAGACGCGGTTGGCGATGGTGATCTGGTTCTGGATGCAGTTCATCCGCTCAGCCATCCTGAAGTAGAGCGAACTGGGCGCGCCCCAGCGAATCGGCGTCCCGACCAGAATGACATCGCCCCAGAAGACGAGCGCCTCGTAGACCTCCTTCATCTGGTCGCTCGCATCCTGCTGTGTGATCGTGCAGGGCCAGGTGCACGTGTCCGCCCCCCTGGAGTAGTAGCCCTCGCAGGCGCGGAAGCTCAGGTCGTTTAGCTTGATGAGCTTGGTCTCCGCGCCGAGCTTCTCGCGGGCGTGAGTCAGGGCTGTCTCAAGGAGGTAGTCGGAGGTAGAGAATCGCGGACGCTCGTGGTTCATCGCCGTGGTGGACAGACCCACGACGCGGACTTGGCCTGGTTCCCGCTTGATCTCGCGGGCCAACGGATGTGCCGCCGTTACGGGAGCTTTGTCCGGCGTTGCCGGTTCGAGGCCAACGTAGAGGTCGCCGTTCTCCTCCTTCAGGTTGAAGCGGGCCACAGCCGCTGGCGCTTCGGCAGGGCTCTCCCCGGTCAGCCGGTCAAACGTCCATCCGTGCCACGGGCACACCACGCAGGCGTTATCCAGCGTGCCCTCGCCCAGAGGGCCACCGTCGTGAAGGCAGGTTCCACCGATGGCGCCGAACTTTCCATCCGCATACGAGAGCGCGATGTGAACGGAACCGATGTCCAATGCCTGCAGCGGCTGCTTCTTCAGGTCCGCCACGGCGCCGAGTTTGTGCCATTTCGGATCACTCACGAGATGCGCCTCCCTGGGGTGTGGGCCACAAGAAGTATACGCCGAAGCCCGCCTCCTGCTTCGTCCTTTCCCCCAAACACCCCGTGGGCGGGCGCTCTGCGGCCGAGGCGAAATACGCGGGCCCGTTTGACCCGCTTGCTCCTGTGACGGGGGTTGCCAACCGCTATGAATCCGCTACAAGGCTATCCAACGCCGCCACGGCCTGCGGCACTGATCTGAACAAGGAGACGCAACATGGCTACAGCAGACAATCTCAAGGCAGCCTTTGCGGGGGAAAGCCAGGCCAACCGAAAGTACCTGGCCTTTGCGAAGAAGGCAGATGCGGAAGGTTTTCCGCAGACCGCCAGACTCTTCCGCGCTGCCGGGGAAGCAGAGACGGTTCACGCGCACGCCCATCTGCGCGTCATGAAGGGTGTCGGCGCCACGACCGAGAACCTGCAGGCGGCGATTGACGGCGAAGGTTATGAGTTTCGGGAGATGTATCCTGAGTTCATCAAGGCCGCCGAGGCCGAAGGCAACAAGCCGGCCGTCATGTCCTTCAAGAACGCCATGGCCGTGGAACAGACGCACCACAAACTGTACTCCGAGGCGTTGGCCTCGTTGAAGGCCGGCAAGGATCTGCCTGGCGCCACGATCTTCGTTTGCCAGATCTGCGGTCATACCGCTGTCGGCGGCGCGCCCGAAAAGTGCCCCGTCTGTGGCGCCACGAAGGACAAGTTTGTCGAAGTGAAGTAGCGCGCGAGGCGCGGCACGGCCGTCGTCGTCTCGCCATGCGCACCGCGTGATCCGGCAGCGGCCAACAGGCTGCCAGGTGTGCGCCAAGCCTCCGGGTTGCTGCAACCGCGGTCCGGCGGATTACGGCACGCCCCCGTCGTGTGCTGCGACTGGTTCATCGCAAACGCTCCGCTGGTTCGCGGCCTTTGTAGAGATTGTGCGACAGTAGTCGTGTCGTGGGCGCTGGAAGAGGCACCATTCAATGGAGGTCCAACCATGAGAGCGTACCTGTTCTTGGGCGTGGTATGTCTGGCAATTCTGGCCGCAAGCAGCGTGCGGGCTGAGGACACAAAGAAGCCCGACGACAAGGCGACGCCTCCTGCCGCGGGCGACGCCAAACCTGTGGAACAGAAGCCGACGGAGACAAAGTCGGGGGTTCTCTCCGAGAAACCGGTCAACGCGGCAGAAGGCGTTGTGGCAGTCCTGACCGTCAAGAGCGGCGACGACCACGCGGATAAGAAGGCCGCCAGGAAGGCCGCGAAGAGGGGCGGCGGGGAACCGGCGGCCAAGGAGGAGAAACTGAACCTGCTGGCGACGGGGGACGTGGCCACGAAGCTCACCGATCTGGCCAAGAAGGGCGCCACGGTGGAAGTCACCGGTGTTGTCAACAATGACACGATGACCATGAAAGTCAGCGCCGTCACCGAGAAGGCTGCTACCACCGACACAGAGAAGAAGCACAAGGGTAAGAAGAACCAGTAGCAGTGTTGCTCGAACGTTCCAACGTGCGCGGATGACCGGCATCACCCGTTGTAGCGCAGTTGCGGCGGCTGGAAAAGGCGCAGCCGCATCGTGTCTGATGGGACGGCCAACCCGGACAACGCCATCCTACGAAGGGGAGGACATGGACCGTCGCCAGGTCCCGAGTGTCACAGTTGTTCTGATCGCACTGCTGACGCTGCTTTTTCGAGGCGTGAGCGCGGAAGATACACCGTCGCGCCGCACGCAGATGCAGGCAATCCTGGACGCCGCGGGCGTCAAGGGCGGCCTGGTGGTTCATCTGGGCTGCGGGGACGGAAAGCGCACGGTTGAGCTGCGCGCCGGGGACAGTTTCATCGTTCAGGGACTGGACACATCGCCAGAGAAGGTCAAGGACGCCCGCCAGCACATCACTGAATGTGGAGTCTATGGCGCAGTCACGGCCAGGGAATTCGACGGCAAGACCATCCCGTTCACAGACAGCACGGTCAACCTGCTGGTGGTGGATGACTCCTCTTCCGTGTCCAGGGAGGAAATGCTGCGGGTTCTGTGCCCCAAAGGAACGCTGTGCACCACAGACAACGGCCGTTGGAAGATCGAGGCGAAGCCGTGGCCGGCTGACCTGGATGAATGGACTCACTATCAGCACGATCCGCAGGGGACCATGGTGAGCAAGGACAGGGTTGTCGGTCCGCCACGTCAAATTCAGTGGATGGGCGACCCCAAGTGGCTGCGCAACCACGATTTCATGTCCAGCATGCACGCCATGGTGTCGTCGGGTGGCAGGATCTTCTACATCATTGATGAAGGGCTGCGCGCGCACATCTTCCTGCCAGCGGAATGGACGCTGATCGCACGCGACGCGTTCAACGGCACAGTGCTCTGGCGGCGGCCTCTGAAGGACTGGTATCCCTCGAACTGGCCCCTCAAGAGCGGACCAGGCAATCTGCCGCGCAGGCTGGTGGCGGTCGGCGAGCGGGTGTTTGTGACACCCGGGCTGATTGAGCCGCTCATGGCGATTGACGCCGCCACGGGGCAGACCATCCGCACGTATGAGGGAACGAAGGCCACGGAGGAGATCGTGTTCTCCGACGGCATGCTCTTCCTCCTCGTGGACCCGAACAAGCAGCCCGTGAATTACAGGGCCGAGACCGCAACCTATGGTGAGATCGCTCGCGCGAATTCAAGCTGGGGATGGTCCAGGGAACGTCCCGCGCGCAGCATCATGGCGGTCGAGGCCGATTCCGGGCAGATCTCGTGGAAGCACGTGGCCAAAGTGGCGCCGCTTACGCTGACCGTCGGAGAGGGAAGAGTCTTCTACTTTGATGGCGACAAGATGGCGGCGCTGGACCGCAAGACCGGGAAGCCGGAGTGGGCTTCGGAAAGCCCCCCACACATCGCGATCCGGCCCGCAACGGGGGCCGCACCAAGGGTAATCCTCTCGGATGGCGTTGTCGTGCTGTGTCACGGCGCGCAGGTCCTCGGATTCTCCGCGCAGAACGGCAAGCTGCTATGGGATGGCAAGATTCCGCCCACGGGCCACCACTGCCCAAGCGACCTGTTCGTCATCGGCGGGCTGATCTGGTCGGCCCATACGGGAGCCGCACAGCAGAAAGGGACCCACTTCGTAGGTTTGGACCTGCAGACAGGCGCAACCAAGAAGGACCTTGTGGCTGAGAACCTGCCGGGTTTTCCCATGCACCCGCGGTGTTATCCCGGCCGGGCCACGGAACGCTATATCCTGACCTCCGGGATGGGGACCGAGTTCTACGAGGTCGGCGGCACCAAGGTCGAGATTCATGACTATGTGCGCGGCAGTTGCATCTACGGCATCATGCCGTGCAACGGGCTGCTGTACAAGCCGCCCGATTCGTGCGCCTGCTACTACATGTCCAAGCTGGAGTATTTCTGCGCGTTGGCGCCGGAGCGAGGCGCTGCGGTAACCCGGAAGGCGGATGTCCGGCAGCCCGTGCCGGAGGACAAACGCCTGGAGAAAGGCCCCGCATACTCGAAGATCCCCGGCCTGGATCGCGGGGCCAACGCCGCGAACGCACAGGAGTGGCCCATGTACAGGCACGATCCTGCGCGCAGCGGTGCAAGCAGCGCATCCGTTCCCGAGGGCTTGAAGCAGTCGTGGGACGTGAAACTTGGCGGCAGACTAAGCCAGGCAGTCATAGCGGGCGGCAGGGCTTGCGTGGCCGCGGTGGACACGCACACGCTGCACGCCTTCGACGCCGGCAGCGGCAAGGCTCTATGGACCTATGTGGCCGGCGGCAGGATTGATTCGGCGCCGACAATTGACCGCGGCATGGTCCTGTTCGGCTCCGCCGACGGCTGGGTCTACTGCCTGCGTGCCGACGATGGTGCGCTGGCGTGGCGTTACCTGGCTGCGCCCGAAGACAGGCAAATCATCTCCTGTCAGCGGCCCGAATCGGTCTGGCCCGTGAGCGGCAGCGTGCTGTTGTATGGCAACGTGCTGTACGCACTCGCCGGCCGCAACATGTTCTTCGACGGCGGCATGCGTCTGGTGCGGCTGGACCCGGCCACCGGCAGTAAACTCTCTGAGACCGTGCTGAACGAGTTGGATCCGCAGACCGGCCGGAACCTCCAGACGTTGATCGCCGGAAAATCTATGCCGGTAGCCAATCCCGACATCCTCTCCTGTGACGGGAAACACGTGTACATGGGAGCGCAGCGATTCGATCTGGAGGGCAAGCGGGTCGAGGTTGCGCCGCTTTCGGCGAAGAAGGCTGTCACGCCCGGAGATGGCATACACCTGTTCTGTTCGACGGGCTTCCTGGACGACGCGTGGTTCCACAGGTCGTACTGGACGTACGGGGAGCGGTTCCCCGAGGGCTGGGGCGAGTACAACCAGGCGCAGAAACGTGCTCCCAGCGGACGGATCATGGCCATTGGCAAGTCGCGGGTCTTTGGTTTCCGCGCGGACGGCCTGGGGAATACCTTGCTGCCCACGCCGACGTACCGGCTCTATGCCGCGGACAAGAGCAGCCGGGCAGAAGGAGCGCCGGAAGGCCTGGTCGCCCCGGGCGGCAAGGGCAATCGAGCCGGCAAAGGGGGCAAGGGTGTTGGCAAGGAGGGCGACGACGCCATCGCAGGCGGGGCCAAGGTCTACTGGCAGATGCATTCGCCTCCGCTGCTCGTGAATGCCATGGCCCTCGGAGGAGGGATGCTGATTGTCGCCGGGCCGCCGGACGTCGCCGACGAGTCGAAGATGCTGGGTTTCCTGCCGGGGGCTGATGACGAGGCAAACCGCCAACTCAAGGCGCAGGACGAGGCGTGGCGCGGCAAGAAGGGCGCATTGCTTTGGGCCGTTGCGGCAGAAGACGGGAAGAGGCTGGCAGAGTATAAGCTCGACAGTCCGCCTGTCTTCGATGGCCTGTCAATGGCCGGGGGACGGCTGTACGTGTCTACCCAGGACGGCCGGCTCCTTTGCATGAGTGGGACGGAGTAAGGCGCGGGGCTTGGGTGCGACGTCGCTCACTCCGCGCTTTTCCTCTACAGGCAGGTCGTGAGCCACTCGTGAATCCGCTCCTGGGCCTGTGGCGGGACACGATGGCCGCGGCGATGGTTGAGCAGGCCCCGGCGGGCACCACCCGGGCCTCTCATCCGCCCGAATTCGACCGCCCTGCAGACAGGCGCTGAGACGTTGCCCAAAAGGGTGGTGCCTCCCACCTATCCCAGGTGCTTCCCCACCAGCTTGGTCATCTCGAACATGGAGACCTGCTTCTTGCCTCCAAAGACGGCCTTGAGCTTCTCGTCGGCGTTGATCATCGTCCGCTTCTTGGCGTCCTGCAGGCCGTTCTTCTTGATGTAGACCCAGAGCTTCTTAGTGACCTCGGTGCGCGGCATGGCCTTGTCGCCGATGACCGGCGCCAGCACCGCGTCGGGCTG
>JAPLOD010000198.1 GCA_026692735.1 Planctomycetota bacterium
CCGCTGGTGATGGACTTCGGCCTCGCCAAGGACGTCGCCCGGGACTCCAGCCTGAGCCAGTCCGGGCAGGTCATGGGCACGCCAGCCTACATGCCACCGGAGCAGGCGGAGGGGCGCATGAGGGATGTCGGGGCACGCTCCGACGTCTACAGCCTTGGCGCCATCCTCTACGAGATGCTGACCGGGAGGCCGCCGTTCACGGGCGAGAACGTCATGCAGGTTCTGCGCGCCACCTGCCATGACGATCCCGTTCCACCCCGGCGGATTGCGCCCGACGTGCCGCGTGACCTCGAGACCGTCTGCCTCAAGTGCCTGGAGAAGGGACCGGCGAAGCGGTACGAGTCTGCCCAGGCGCTGGCGGAGGACTTGGGACGCTGGCTCAACGGCGAACCGGTCGCCGCTCGACCGGCCAGCCCAACGGAACGCTTGGCGAAGTGGGTGCGACGGCGACCGACGGCGGCGGCGCTGATCGGGGTGAGTATCTTGGCGGCACTGAGCCTCGTCGGTAGCGGGCTGTGGTACAACGCGCAGTTGGTGGGGGCACTACAGGAAAAAGAGCACGAACGTCAGCGAGCGCGGGACGAAGCAGCAGAGAAAGAAAAGCAACGGCTTAAGGCAGTGGAGCAGGAAGAAGCCGCGAAGAAGAACTTGCGCCAAGCGCAGGAGCGACTCGCGGAGAGCCTGATCTCGCAAGCTGATGCGCTTTGCTTGGCCGGGCGTCCAGTGGAAAGCCTGAACCGTTACAACGAGGCAAGGGACACCCTTGCCGGTCTCGGTGAGCCGACGTTCGCCGTCGAGACAGGCATCTACGAGCTACGCAGAGCTTGCCCCCCGCCCATCAGCATTATTGAGGGGCACACCAGCAGGGCATCTAGCGTCGCATTCTCTCCGGACGGGAAGCTGGCCCTCTCGGGAAGCGGTGACTGTACGTTGAAGCTCTGGGACATGGCGACGGGGCGCGAGTTGCGGACATTCAGCGGCCATGCGAACCCGGTGAACGGGGTCGCATTCTCACCAGATGGGAAGCTGGCCCTCTCGGGAAGTGCGGACAAGACGCTGAAGCTCTGGGAGGTGGCGACGGGGCGCGAGCTCCGGACATTCAGCGGCCACAACGGCCCGGTAGAGAGCGTAGCATTCTCGCCCGACGGAAAGGCTGCACTTTCGGGAAGCTGGCCCAATACACTGAAGCTGTGGGACGTGGGGACGGGACGCGAACTGCGGACATTCAGCGGACACACGTACCAGGTAGCGAGCGTCGCCTTCTCCCCCGACGGAAAGCTGGCACTATCGGGAAGCTGTGACCGGACGCTGAAGCTTTGGGAGTTGGGGACGGGGCGCGAATTGCGGACATTCAGCGGCCACACCGCGGCGGTATTCAGCGTCGCATACTCGTCCGACGGAAATCTAGTGCTTTCGGGAAGCGCGGACCAGACACTTAAGCTTTGGGACGTGGCCACGGGGCGTGAACTGCGGACATTCAGAGGCCACAGCGGAAACGTGTGGAGCGTAGCAGTCTCAACCGAAGGGAACTTGGTGCTATCGGGAAGCGATGACAAGACGCTGAAGCTTTGGGACGTTGCCGCAGCGCGCGAATTGCGGACATTCAGCGGCCACACCGACGCAGTATACAGCGTCGCGTTCTCGCCCGACGGGAAGCTGGCGCTTTCGGGAGGAAGCAGTGACAAGACGCTGAAGCTGTGGGAGGTGGCCACGGGGCGCGAGCTGCGGACATTCAGCGGCCACACCGGGAGGGTGATGAGCCTCGCATTCTCGCCCGACTGAAAGGCGGCACTGTCGGGAAGCCGGGACCGGAAATTGAAGCTCTGGGACGTGGCGACGGGGCGCGAGCTGCGGACATTCAGCGGCCACACAGATGGGGTATTTAGCGTCGCATTCTCGCCTGACGGTAAGCTGGCGCTCTCAGGAAGCTGGGACAAGACGCTGAAGCTGTGGGAGGTAGCCACGGGGCGCGAGCTGCGGACGTTCAGCGGCCACGACGGCCAGGTAATGAGCGTAGCATTCTCGCCCGACGGAAAGGCTGCACTTTCGGGAAGCTGGCGGGCGCGAGCTGCGGACATTCAGCGGCCATACAGGTTGGGTAGTTAGCGTCGCATTCTCGCCCGACGGAAAGGCGGCACTTTCGGGAAGCGAGGACCGGAGATTGAAGCTCTGGGACGTGGCGACGGGGCGCGAGCTGCGGACATTCAGCGACCACACAGGTTGGGTAATTAGCGTCGCATTCTCGCCCGACGGTAAGCTGGCGCTGTCGGGAAGCTCGAAAAAGGAGCTGAAGCTGTGGGAGGTAGCCACGGGGCGCGAGCTGCGGACGTTCAGCGGCCACGACGGCCAGGTAATGAGCGTAGCATTCTCGCCCGACGGAAAGGCTGCACTTTCGGGAAGCTGGCCCAATACACTGAAGCTGTGGGACTTGGAGACGGGGCGGGATTTGCGGACGTTCAGCGGCCACACCGAACTGGTATCGAGCGTCGCATTCTCGCCTGACGGGAACATGGTGCTTTCGGGTAGCTGTGACAAAACGCTCCATCTTCGCGATTTCACCCGCCCTGCCCGCTACCGCGAGTTCGACGCCCTCTTGCCCAAGGCCCGCGAGGCCATCCAGAAGAACGAGAACGACGCCGAGGCGCTGAAGACCTTCGGCGAATGGTACGCTTTCCGTGGCGTCAACGACTGGGCCGTCGAGATGCTGGAGAAGGCCCGCAAGAACGGCGCGGAGGTCTCGCCGCTTGCGCTGGCGCGGTGTTACTGGCTGCTGTCCGCGAACGCGACCGTAACGCAATCTGGCAGAATGCGCTACGGTGCCGCCGCTGCCGCCGAGTTCCAGAAAGAGATCGCCCGCGTGAAAGCCCAGCCCGTCCCGCAGGAACAGAAGGCCAAGCTGGCCCGAGAACAGGAGGAACTGTACCTGAGCCTGTGCCTGCAGGCGGTGCAGAAGCCGCCGCCCGAGCCGGTGAAGCCCGCCGAGGTGAAGCAGTAAGCTGCGCTCCGAATGAGCGCGGTCTGAAACCATCAAGTCATCCACTACCGTAGTGTGCACCCGCAGCCGCCATCCCCGACACTCTGCTCGCGCCCGCTCGTGCCACTGCGGGCTTGCCCAGCAGTACGCCCCGCGCCTTGGTCCCTGGCTACGAAATCCTCGACGAGCTCGGTCGCGGCGGCATGGGCGTGGTCTACAAGGCTCGGCACGTCGGCCTCAGGTCGCCGTGATTCTGGTCCAAGCCCGGCTGGACGGGCGTTTATGACGTCTTGTCGTCGGGCGCTCACGTCCGCGACCGGCAAGACGGCCGAGGGTACCACGGCTACGTTGTTCTCCGCCGTGGGGCGGGCGCGGCCGATTCCCTCTGGTTCGCGCCCGCCAATACCGTGCGCAGCGGGTTCGTTCGTTGGCGGAAAGCCCCTTGACCGGCTCTTTCCCACGTCTAACAATCTCTCCCGTTGCCATCAGCTTCTTGGGAAGGACACGCCATGCCGGGATCGGTGTCCGATGAAGCCTTTGCCCGCGCCGTGCAGCAGGCTGGCGTCGTCTCCTACGATCAACTTGAGGCCGCAAAAGCGGCGCAGGCGGCAAGCGCGGCCAAGGGCGTCCTCGTTTCGCTCGCCGACGTACTCGTCCAGCAAGGCGTTATGGCGCCTGCGACCCGTGAGAACATCGAGAAGAAGGTGCGCGCCCTGCAAGCTGGCGGCATCAAGCAGTTGGGGCAGTTCAAGCTGCTGAAGAAGCTCGGCGAAGGCGGGATGGGCGCGGTCTATCTGGCCGAGGACACCAACGCCGGGCGGATGGTTGCCCTCAAGCTCTTGCCGAAGAAGCATGCTGGCGACTCGGAGTTCCTCAGCCGCTTTCGCCGCGAAGCCCGTGCCGCCGGCCAGCTCAACCACGTCAACATCGTCGCCGCGCACACGGTCGGCGAAGAGATGGGCAACCACTACATCGTGATGGAGTACGTCGAGGGTGAGCCGCTCGACAAGACGCTCAAGCGCGACGGCGCCCTGCCATGGGACAAGGCGCTGGAGATCGTGATGCAGGTCGCTCGTGGTCTCAAGCACGCCCACGAGCACGGCATTATTCACCGGGACATCAAGCCGGGGAACATCATCGTCACCCCACAGGGCGTGGCGAAGATTCTGGACTTGGGCCTCTCGAAGGCCATCGGCGGCGAAGAGCACTTCAACACGCAAACCGGCGTGGCCGTCGGCACACCGCACTACATCAGCCCGGAGCAGGCTCGCGGCGACAAGAACCTTGACGGGCGCATGGACATCTATTCCCTGGGAGCGACATTTTACCACCTCGTGACGGGGCAGACGCCGTTCGAGGGTTCGACGGCGGCGGTCATCATGACCAAGCACCTCAACGAGCAGTTGACCAACCCGCAGGACATTGTGGAAGACCTGCCGGACAACGTGGCGCATGTCATCATCAAGATGATGGCCAAGGAGCCGAACGACCGCTACCGGGACTGTAAGGAACTGCTCGACGACCTGGAACTGGTGATTGACGGCAGGATGCCATCCAGCCAGGCGATAGACGTGGGCAAGTCGTCCGTGGCGATGGCGCGTGTGGCGCGACCCAAGAGGCCCGCTGGTGTCGCGCAGGTTCCTCGGCGCACGGCGGGGGCTGTGCCGCCCGTGGGGACGCGACAGCATGTACCCGCTGCACGCACTGCGGACGGCACTGCGGAGCCAGCACGCAGCGGAATGTCCGTTGGGAAGTACATCGCCATCGGCGTGGCTGCGTTGGTCGCGTTGATCTTTGTTGTGGTGCTGAGCATAGGCGGCGGCGGGGGGAAATCCGAAACTCGAAACTCGAAACTCGAAGGAAACAGCAAGACGGAAACGGAGAAACAGCCCAGCACCGCCGGGCAAGCCAGCAGTGGCACACCGACGACAGCGCACGCCGAGGAAGCGCGCCTCAAGGAGATGGCGGCGAAGCTGGAAGCGGAGAAGCAGAAGTTCGAGGCGGACAAGCGCAAAGCCGAAGAGGCCAAGCTGGCCGAGGAGCGACGGAAACTGGAAGAAGCGCGGTTAGCGACGGAAGCAGAGACCAAGAAGAAAGCCGAAATTGCGATCACGAAGGTTGAGCCGCCGCCCGTACAGCCGGATACCAAGCTAACCCAGCCTGACACGAAGACGACGCAGCCCGATACCACGGTTGCCGCCGACCGCGCCTCAAAAGCACAGCAACTCTTCTCTACCGTGCTGCAAGAGACCGCGCCGCTCTTGGTCCAGAACAAGTTTGCGGACGCGATTGCCCTGCTGGAACGGAAGGCGAAAGACCCGGCGCTGGCGGATGCAGGGGCACTGCTCAAGCAGGAGAAGGCCGACGTGGAGGCCGTGGTGGAACTGCGGCGGCAGGCCGTCGAGGCCCTTGGCAAGCTGGTGGGAAAGCAGGTGACGTTGAAGAAAGGCAGCGGGACGATTAGCGGGAAGGTGGTGGACGACGCGAAGCGCGACGGCATCACCATCAACGTGGGCGGGCCGGAGATGACCCTTCGCGCCGACCAGATTCATGTGGACGACATTGAGCAGTACGCGCCGCGCACGGGCAATGTCGGCGCGGACCTGCGGCAGCGGGGCATCATGTACCTCGCCGCAGGGAACGCCGCCAAGGCGAAGGAATACTTCACCAAGCCCCAGACGTTCAACCCCGAACCGTACCTCGACCGCATCACGGCGCTGGAACTTGGCGAGATTGAGGCGGCGGCGCTGGGCGCGTGGAACAAGGCCGAGGCGCTGTTCAACCGCAAGGCAATGAAGGAGGCCAAGGATGCCTACGACGCCTTCACCAAGCAGCACGGCCAAACGAAGACGGCGGCAGGCAAGACTGGCCTGCTGAAGGAGCGGTACGACGCCATTGGAGCCGTCGTTGGCCCGGCCAAGGAGATCACGCTGGACTTGGGCGGCGCGAAGATGGAACTGGTGTTGGTGAAAGCGGGCGAGTTCATGATGGGAGCGGACGACGGCGGGCCGGAAGAGAAGCCCGTACACAAGGTGAAGATCAGCAAGCCGTACTACATCGGGAAGTTTGACGTGACTGTCGCGCAGTTTCGGGCGTTTGCCGACGCCATGAAGTTTCAGACGGAGGCCGAGAAACAGAACAAGGGCTGGACGCTGAAGGACGGCAAGTGGCAGGAGGTATCCGGTGTTCACTGGCGCAATCCTGGCTTCAAGCAGGAAGACAACCATCCCGCTGTGGTCGTGACGTGGAACGATGCGCAGGAGTTCTGCAAGTGGACCAGCAAGCAGACGGGGCGGGAAGTGCGTTTGCCAAGCGAAGCGCAGTGGGAGTACGCGGCACGCGGCCCAAGCAGCCCGAAGTACCCTTGGGGCGACAAATGGGAAGGGGGCATGGCGAATGTCGCGGATGCCTCGCTGCGGCGGGCAGGCTTCGACATGCGGTGGGGCGAGTTCAAGGAGGACGACGGCTATCCCTTTACATCGCCGGGCGGCGCGTTCAAGAACGCCAGTTGGTGCGGGGCGTTCGACATGGCGGGCAACGTATGGCAGTGGTGCCAAGACAACTGGAATGACAAATACTATGCGGATTCGCCCACGGTTGATCCGCAGGGGCCAAGCACAGGCGCGGACCGTGTTATGCACGGTGGTGCCTGGGATTCTGCGCCATCCCACTACCGGTGTGCCCACCGTCGCCACGATATCCCTGCTTCCCGTGCTGCCTATAACGGCTTCCGCTGCGTGGCGGAATGTGAGGCGGCCGAGACGGGAAGCCGCGCCGCGCTGCCGGAAGCGCCTCCGCCAACACCCGCCACGCCTACGAACCTGCAGAAGGATTTGCCCCTCAACCTCGGCGGCGTGCGCATGGACCTCGTTCTCGTTCCGGCAGGCGAGTTCATGATGGGTTCCGACGATGCGGGCGCGAAGCCGGACGAGAAGCCTGTCCACAAGGTGAAGATCAGCAAGCCGTACTACATCGGGAAGTATGATGTGACGGTCGCTCAGTTCCGGGCCTTCGCCGACGCCACGAAGTCCCAGACGGAAGCAGAAAAGTGGGGCAAGGGGTGGAAGTGGTATGACGGAAGGTGGCAGGAACTCGCTGGCGTCAATTGGCGGACACCGGGATTTCCCCAGGAGGACAACTGCCCTGTCGTGGTCGTCACCTGGAATGATGCGCAGGAGTTCTGCAAGTGGGCGACAAAGCTGGCGGGACGGACGGTGCGACTGCCCAGCGAAGCCGAGTGGGAGTACGCCGCCCGTGGTCCAAGCAGCCCGCAGTACCCGTGGGGCGACAAGTGGGAAGGCATCATGGCGAACGTCGCTGACGCTTCGCTGCGGCGGGCGGGCTTCAACATGCAGTGGGGCGAGATCAAGGAGGACGACGGGTATCCCTTCACGTCGCCGGGCGGCGCATACAAGAACGCCAGTTGGTGTGGGGCCTACGATATGGCGGGCAATGTCTGGCAGTGGTGCCAGGACTACTTCAACGACAAATACTACGGCGAGTCCCCGGCTGTTGATCCGCAGGGACCGGCCAACGGCGGAGACCGCGTGCTTCGCGGCGGCTGCTGGCATTTTCCACCTGGCGGTTGCCGTTCGGCGCGGCGTTTCCATCACTCTTCTGGGGCCCGTGATACCTATCTCGGATTTCGGGCCGTGGTCGTGTGCGGTTCGTCCAGGACACCCTGACCTGCTTCTCGCCTTGAAAGGGACCTTCGAGAACGGCTCTCAACGGAGTTAGATGCCGCCTTTGGGCTTCGGTTCCGAGGAACCCAGGTACCGGTCTTGGGCGGCATTATAGCGGTGGGCCCGGAATAGCCAACCGGCTCGACGCGTTTCGGGCTGGGCCGTCTCGATCCTCCGTTCCCGGCAGTGCCAGCGGGTCGTTGGACGCTCTCAACCTGCCGTCCACCCTGTTTCCCGAGGTCCACGAAGCGACGCAGGCCTTGGGAACGCTGAACGCTGGCGTGGCGAAGACGCTGGGGCTCCCCGCCTGTATCCCAGTGTTCGGCCCGGTAGGCGACAGCCAGGCGGCGTTCCTGGGTAGTATGGCCGGCGAAAGAGCGGGCGCGGCGCCCGCTGGCGGTGCGTTCGTCAACATCGGTACTGGTGCCCAAGTGGCCGCGCGGAGCGACCGATTCCTTTACGCGCCGCCGCTAGAGACACGGCCGCTGCCTGGTAAAGGATACCTGCTGGTCGGGGCACAGCCCAGCGGGGGCGCGGCGTACGCGGCGCTGGAGCGTTTCTTTCAGATGGTGCTCGTGCAGTTCGCAGGAGCGGCGGGCGCTCCACCTGTCGGCGCGCTCTACGACAGGATGAACGTCTTGGCCGCGTCGGTGCCGTCGGGCGCCGACGGGCTCCTTTGTCGGCCGCTCTTCTGGGGTACGCGGGCCGCCCCGGAGGTGCGCGCGTCATGGATAGGGCTGTCGAGCCTGAACTTCACACCCGCCCACCTGACTCGCGCCCTTCTGGAAGGGATGGTCGAGTTGCTGCGCGAGGACCTGGATCGCATCGTCCAGGCGACGGGCACGCCGCTCCGTTGTGGCGTGGGTTGTGGCAACGGCCTCAGGAAGAACCCACTTCTGAGAGCCATCCTGGCTGAGAAGCTGGGATTCCCGATTGCCGTGCCCCTGTGCGCCGAAGAGGCGGCTGTGGGGGCGGCAACTCTGGCCGCGGTGGGGACGGCCAAGGGGAGTCGGAGTTGATGTGCGGAGCAAATGAAGTCGAAGGAACAGCGCGTGGATCGACGTATCCCCCTCGTTCCGTATGCCGATGACGGTGAGATGTTGCACCGGGAGGAAAAGGCTTTTCGCGACCGGCGCCGTCCGGCTACTTTCTCTCCTCGCCGGTTACCACCAGTTGAACGGCCCGCGCGATCTCATCGGCCGTCAGCTCGGCAGGCGGCGGTGGTGAGATGAACCTCGTCCCCCTTGCAGTATTTTGGGTTGGTCGTATTTCTACTATAAGACTTATCCAGGATCGGCAACACAGCGGCGGCGTGGTAACGCGCCTGTGGTCCGGTTGAAAGCATAGATGAGCGTCGCCTTGCCAGCATCGCGGGTCTGACCGATGCTTTGAATTCCTGCGGTTCCGGTTCCCCGCCAATCACGTTTGCTTCGCAGGACCCAGGGCTGCTATACTGCACGCGCATCGGATATCGAAACCATCACCGGGGGCGAGAGTACATGGCTACAGAGCCGGTTCCTCCGAAAGGGCCCGACGCGCCCACGCTGCGGCCGGACGGCGCGCCGGGCAGTGCCGCGCCCAGCAATGAAACCGTTTCTCTCTCCGGCGGCGGCGCTTCCAGTCCGGCGACAGACCCCACCTTGATCGCCGACGCCGCCAGGTCGCACGCCGCTGATGACGGTTACGCGCATGGCCGCAAGTTGGGGCCGTACAATGTGGATTACGTCCTGTCACCAGAAGGGAACTACAGGCATGCCGAGTGAACGACTTCCCCGCGCCGTCGAGAAGACAATGTTGAACGCCCTCACGCGTCTTGCGACACTCGCGATCGCCTGCGGCATGTTGCTGACATCTTGCTCCTGGTCGGCGGAGGACGGTGCCGCAGCCGCCGGGGGCACATGGAGCGATCTGAAACTCAGCAACGCCCGGAGCTTCCGTCATGCGCTGGCCCTGGACCCCGCCACGGGCAACCTGTTCTGGAGCCGCTGGGGTCAGGGCGTCTGGGTTAGCAGCGACCAGGGCAAGACCTTTGCGCGCGCCGACGGCGAGAGGATCAGCGGCAATCCGTTCTCGCCCGCTGCCATCGTCGTTTCGCCGGACGGCGGCAAGATTGCCGTTTTCAGCAGTCAGGCCAAGGCGTTGTCAGGTCATTCCCTTGACGGGGGAAAGACCTGGACGAGTTGGTCCCAGATCGGCGCCCATGGCCTGGATTACGGTGCTGTTGATTGGGAGAGCGGGGCTATATTAGTGATGCCCCACGAGGAGCGCAAGGCCTACCTCAGTGCCGATATGGGCAAGACCTGGACGCAGCTTCCGCTCGACTATCCGGCGGGAAGCAACAACCCGCACAAGGCAGGCCAGCACCTCCACTATCAGGCTGGTCTGGGAGTCTTCGGCGCCAAGGAGCTTGTCTATAGCCAGGAGAGGGGAATCGAACGTAGCGAAGACAGCGGCAAGACGTGGATCAAGGTGGCCGATCACTGCTGCTGCGGTCCAGTGCAGGTCTTCAAGGGCATCGCGTATTGGCTGGCCAAGAAGGAACAAGACGGCAAGTGGACCGGCCAGTTGATCGCCAGCAAGGACAGGGGAAAGACGCGGGTACCGGTAGGGCAGGCGATCGAGAACGGGGGGTCGATGTACATGACCGTGCCGCGGTTTGGCAAAGATGTCAGGCACGTCGCGATCGCTACCGCGATGGGGATTCTCGAGAGCGTCGATTCGGCCGTCACGTGGAAACTGGTGACGACGTATCCGGACCAAGTGGAACGGACGGCACGATTTGTTGATACGGACGACTGTTTTGAGTTCGACGCCAGCCGCAAGGTCTTCTACGTCTATTTCTTCAAGGACTACGGCGGGGCGTGCTGGCGATTCGAAAAACAGTAGTGAACAGCGTTTCCCGATTCCCCAGAGGCGGGGCGGTGCCCGTAGTGGATGCGCGCCGCCGCGCTTGTTGATGATCTCGAAGAATTTCCTGCGCTGCGCGTCAATCTCTGGCACGCGCACGCTGTACTCGTCCTTCCAGGATGCCAACGCCATCGCCTTGCCTGCCTACTATCACATGGCCGCCGCCTCACTTGTAGAATACCTGCGCGTAGGATAACGCCTTGATGTTTATCCCGGTGTTCGAAACGTCCAGAGATGATGGGACATCCGCCACGCCTCTCAATTTCAGAGACGTTCCTGCCGTCGTGGAAAACACGGTTCCGCTGGTACAGTTCGACCAGTGAGAGCCACCGTCGGTCGTGACCTGGCATGTAGTCAGGCTGGCATTCGTCTTGATCACCAGCCAACCACCGCTGCTTGAGGATATCGCATTGCCGGATGACTGCCAGGTTGATGTCGCCGGGCTTCCTTGCCGCGCGTACCCAATACTGTAAACATGGATAGTACCGAGAACCAGTGTGGTGTTATTGAATTGTCTGTATCCCGTGGCGTAGAACTTTAGCCACCAGTGGGCGCCGGTCAATGGGGATAGGTCCACGGTGGATGGGGACGTAGATGATGGGCTCGTGTAGACGTAGCAGGTTAGAGTTGAAGTGTTGACGACTAGCCTGTTGAACAAGCCACCATAGCTTCCCCCCGAGTTCTGGAATATCGGCACATCCGTAGAACCATCTGTCAACAACAGGTCTGCTCTGTACCCACCACTGGATGGCATGTGGCCATTGCCGTCCGTCACGGCTGATGAGAATGAGATGAGAACCTCGCAATTGGCCGCCTTTAGATCAAGAGCGCCAAGTCCATTCGCTATGGCGGTCGCCGAATCGTCGCCGGGATTTGTGTAGCCGCCCGTGCCTAGCGTCATGCAGCCACCGCCCTCACTAACCCCGCCTTGGCCCGTAGAGGATGTGGACCAGATGTTCGGGTCAGGGCTGCTACCCAGGAAATTGTCCATTACCCTGGAGAACATCACCGTGCTCGTTCCCTGGTCCACGAAACATGAGCTACCGGACTTGTCGGTGTCGCTGCCGTTAAGCCTTACGTACCTGTCCGCATCGTTTGTAGTTCTGCCGAGCTTCTCCGCATTGGTGGCTACCTGCGACAGAGCGAAGTCAGCGTCGGTCGTGGGCAAGTTCGTCAGCTTGCTACCGTCCACCGCTGGCAGTTTCGTGTCCGCACCAAGCTGCACGATCTGGTTCGCCCCGGTACCCACGTCCAACCGCGCCGTGGATATCGTCCCTCCCGTCGCGCTGTTGATCGCAGTGATGATGCTGCTCCCCGCTGTGTTCGCGATCCCCGGGTTTGGATACGTCCCCGTCAGATCGCCGCCCGCGGTACCTGTTGGTGTGCGCGCGTTGCTCAGGCGTGGATCGTCTCCCGCCGCGACCGTCCCGGCGACGTTTCCCACGTTCTTTGTTGCCGCGTCGCCCAAGCCCAACGCCGTCCGTGCAGCCGGCGCGTCGGTCGCGCCCAGGAGACCGAGCCCCGTTGTGGTCGGAACGGTCCCCTGCACCTTCGACACGACCGTGGTGCCCTGTCCGCCCGTCACGTCGCCAGCCAGGCTGCCGGTGAATGAAGCCGCCGAACCGGTGACATCGCCGGTCACATTGCCGGTCAGGTTGGCCGAGATCGTGCCCGCGCTGAAGTTCCCGCTGCCATCGCGCTTCACGACGGTGCTCGCTGTGTTGCTGTTTGTTGCCGCGTTGGCTACCTGGGCGCCGCTGGCCACATTCGCGGCGGTCTCGCCGCCAACCTTTGACACAACCGTCGCGCTCTGCGGCCCTATGACATCG
The DNA here is from genome assembly GCA_026692735.1 of Planctomycetota bacterium. Classification (GTDB taxonomy): domain Bacteria; phylum Planctomycetota; class SZUA-567; order H5-PLA8; family H5-PLA8; genus JAPLOD01. The sequence continues at coordinate 12,393 of JAPLOD010000198.1, forward strand.
CCGGCCAGTGTCCCGCTGAAATTCGCAGGCGTGGGCGGCAACTGGAAACTTGCGCCGCCGGTGCCATCGGCGGTGAGCACCATGTTCGCCGACGCCGCCCCGCTGGTAATCTTGTCCGCGCTCACGGCCAACGCCGCGATCTTGACATTTGTGACCGCGCTGTCGGCCAACTTGGGCGTCGTCACGCTGCCATCGGCGAGCTTCGTCGTTGTCACGCTGCCGTCGCTTATCTTCTCCGTCGTAACGCTGCTGTTGGTCAGCTTCTCGGTGGTGACGCTGCTGTTGGTGAGCATCACCGTCGTCACGGTGTTCGTGCCCGGCGCGCCGACCGTCCCGATGCTGAACCCCGATGAGTTTGCCGTCACGAGGCTGCTGCGGATGGCCGCGGTCGCGCGGATCAGGCAGTTGGAGGAACACGGGTCCGTCACGGTGTATGTCAGCACGTTGCGCTTCGTCCTGTCTTTGACCGTGTTATCTATCGTGCCCAAGGTCTCGAAGTTTGCACCGCCATCGCGGCTGAGTTCGATCGTCACCTTCTTCGCCCTGGTCTTCGCTCCGAGCCTGACTTGCTGAACTTGCCCAGGCGCGTACAGTTCGCCTCCCCGTGGCGAGTCGAACGTGATCGTGGGCACGGCGGCTTGCAGGTCTCCGCGTTCCATCAGGAACATCACGGCGACGACGCACACCGCACTGGCCGAGTTGAGCCGCAGCATGGCACGATCCTCCCAATAGGGCTTCTGTCTTTAGTCGATCAGCTAAGAGCTTGATGATATACTTGCGGCCGGCGGTGATATGTCAAGCCAAATCCTTGTCGCAACAGAAGTTGCACATGTGCAGGGCCACATCGACTGATACTCGCGAGGGGCAGCGACGGCCCCAAGAGGGGCGGCAAGGGGCTCTCGCCGCGCGCTGCGGGGCGGGTCCTGAAACGACTCACGGACTATCGCGCCGCCGCAGTCTCCGAGTTCCAGAAAGATGTCGCGCGCGTGAGGGCCCAGCCCGTCCCGCAGGACGCCAAAGCCAAGCTCGCTTGCGAGCAGGAGGAAATGTACCTCAACCTCTGCCTGCAGGCTGTCTCGAAGCCGAGGGAGGCCGACAAGCCCACCGACGCCAAGTAAACGACTGTATATACGCTTCTAACGGGCTTCCGGCCTTCCCGGAGTCCCGTCTCCTGCCAATGTGCACCAGCTCACGAACAAGCGGTACGCTCACTCCACTCGCAGCACTGTCCACAGCTTCAGCTCTGGCAGCTTCAGGCGCACGCCCACGTCGTCGGATTCGATTGGCAGCGCGAGCGGTTCGGCGCCAGGCGTGAAGGACTGGCAGCGAGCCGGCTTGCGCCCACCAAAGAGCGCGTGCTGCAGGCGCACCGAGACATTCTGTTGCGGGGGCGTCTTCTCCGTCGCGAAGTCGTAGGCGCGGCTGAGCACGTGGATGACCAGCGGCGCCGCATGGTCTTTGGATTTGCGCCGCGGCAGCACCCACGCCTTCGTACCGCGCTCCACCGCCACCCACGGCTTTAGTTCCGCCAGCAGCGACGCAGCGTCCTTCCAGACGATGCGCTTCGCTGGTGCAAGCTGGTCAAGTGTCTGCTGCTGCGCGGGGTCGAGCATCGGGTTCGCCGGCACGATGACGCGGTCGCAGCGGGCCAAGTCTGCCGCGTCAAGCCGCAGGTCGAGCAGTTCGTCGCCGGCCGGGAGCAGCGCGAACGGCACGTTGGCTTCGACGAGCACGCCGGCGATGGTCTGCGCGTCCTGCTTGTTCTTGCGCCAGGCCGCGTGGCTGAAGAGCACTCCGGCCTGCGCGACGGTGTCGTAGTCGTCGAATAGTTCCGCATGCTGCCGCACGAACTGGTACAGGTCCGCGTAATCCTCGGGCCGGTTCTTGAGCCAGTGTGTGCCCTTCTCTTTTGTGTAGCACCACTGGTGTTCGCTGGGTGCCATGAAGCAGTGGCCCAGCGCGTAGGACTCCGCGACCCAGTAGCGGCACAGGTTGACCGCGTTATGGGCGCTGACATGCGCCCAACTGTGGCCGTCCGCCGTGCCGGCGATGCCGCGCCGGGTCATGTCGCCGCACTTGTAGGTGAACGCCGCGGACGTGGTCAGCTTCTGGCCCGTGTCGCGTTCTGAGTAGGGACGCTCGGGAGCACCCATCCACACTTCGCAGGAGTAGTGGTCTATGTGCGGCCTGACGACCAGCGCCTGCAGACTCGGCGGCGCGCCGTTGACGCTCCTGGCCAGAGCCTTGCCGCGCTGCTTCGCGGCGTACTCCTGCAGTTCCCTCACCACATTGCCCGCCGCCTGGGCCTGGAAGATGCGGTACTCGGCATCCAGCGGCATGGCGCCGCGGCGCTTCTTGAAGTCCTCGGCGTCCTTGGCGTGCTTGGCGAGCAGGAACTTGCCGTAGTCGAAATCGTCGAGCTTCTCGATGCCCAGCGCCGCCAGTTTCTCACGCGGCACGTTGCGTTCGAGGAAATTGCGGAAGCCCTTCATGCATAATTCGCAGAAGCAGCCGCCCTGCCAGATCGAGCCGGTCGTGCCGCCGAAGTCGTCAATGTGATAGCCGTCGGGCTCGCCCGCCATGGCACGCGCGGTGAGCTTGCGCAGGTAGTCCTGGTAGAACGGGCTGTTGCTGCAGAACCACCAGGCCTTGCCGAGTTCGCCGTCCACCTTGTGGTCCCACAGCCAGGGGACGGTGAGTGGCTTGCCGTCTATGGTACGGCAGATGGCGCGCTCATGCTGCGGCTCGCTCTTGATCATGCCGAGGAACTCGGTGAGCATGCCGATGCCGGCGTTGTACTGCCCGCCCGCGTCCTGCGCGGCCTTCACGCGGGCGCGGAACTGGGTCGTGGCCTTCTCGTCGTCCGCATGTGCGTGTCCGCCCCAGTCCACCGCGGTCGCGCCATAGGCTTTGTAGGCTTCGGGACTGCCGGCGCCCATGAAGACGACATTGGAACGCTTGAGCGGACGCGCTGCGGTGTCGTCCCCTCCTCGCGCCGCCCACGAAGTCCCGATGGCCAGCGCGAGCAGCACGGACCGGTTGGTTCGTCGCATGGGTGCCTCCTCGGCGTAGGACGCAAGTGTGCTGTGACGCCGCGACGATAGCCGCGCGCTGGGTGCCTGTCCAGCATGAACGGGGAGTTCCAGGGGCACGGTACGTGCGTATCTCCGTGTCCGATTAGGACACGTAGGTACCTGCCGCCGGACAGTCCGGATTCCTGTCGCCAATCCCGGTTGCCTTCCACGCCCGGTGGCTGCTATACTGCGTTCAGAACGGCTATCGAGACCGTTACGGGGGCGGGAGTCCATGGCTACAGAGCCGGTTCCTCCGAAAGGGCCCGACGCGCCCACGCTGCGGCCAGATGGCGCGCAGATGGGCGGGCCGCCAGACAGTGCCGCGCCCAGCAATGAAACCATGTCCCTCCTGGCTGGCGGAGCAGCCCCAAGTCCTGCTACCGCGAGTGCGTCCGCCCGCCGCGCGGCGGGACGAGGCCGGAGGCGATGATCGGCTACCAAGCCGTTCCCGGTGCGAGGGTGGTCATCAAAGGCTCGCGCGTCCTCACGACAAAGTGGGGGTCCGCGGCGGGCGGGCCCGCAAAGGTGTGGTCCGCGACGCTGTCCGAAGAGTTGTTCGAGGACTACAACCCGTTCGAGGAGGAGAACATCAACGCGCAGCAGTTCGAGTGGATGGACTGGGCGCGGCCACAACGGGGCAATCCCGTCCGCGTCGGAGCACCTGAAACTGTGGAACGTGGAGCTGCGACCTTAGGATGCCTGGAGGGCCTGGTCGCTCAGTCAACCGCCAACGCTGGCGCTTTGTCCAGTCGTGCAATCCTGGCCAAGCGGCCGTCCGCGCCGATGCGAACATGCGTCGTCACGTCGCTGCCCGCCCGCATCTGTTGACGGTCAACAGATGGGCAAGCGTGACGGCAGGCGCCCAGTCCGGTTGCCGCCCGTCGCCACCACTGCTACCACGAGGCCCAACGACCGCCAAGCGGCGAAGAACGAGGCGGAGAAGTGAAGCTACTCCAGAATCGCTGTGCAGAAGTTGTGCAGAACTTCAGGCCGTGGTATAAGGGTTTGTGCAGAGTTCAAGGCTTTGCGCCAGTACGCGAGCACGGTTCGCCTTCGCGTGTAACTGGCCGACAATGCACGGCTTGCGCGACCAAAGGAAGTCTCAATACAGTAGTGGGTTCCCGGCGCGGAGATGGAGTCCCGAGGACGTCAGAGATTCCCTCCCTCTCCGCCAGTTTTCAGTATCCCGTGTGCTTCGTTGACCTTGTGCGAACCTGTTGCCGCACTTTCCCGCGTCTAGTTAAAATCTAGTCATCTTAGGCGATTGCTAGAGCAGTTCACGTTTGGATGCAGACGTGCCGATACAGTATGAATGATAACCTATTCGATGGACCTGCGTGAGCGGGTGATCCAGGCATACGACCGGAAGGACGGAACCCAGGAAGAATTGGCCACACTCTTCGACGTGAGCGTGTGCTGGGTTAAGAAACTGCTGCACTTACGTCGAACGACGGGCTCGATTGCAGCCAAGCCGCATGGTGGCGGTCGAGCGCCCAAGTTCAGCGGGGCAAGTCTGGAGGCACTTCGGAACGATGTCAAAGCCCACCTTGACGCCAGCCTTGAGGAGCTCTTGCGACGTTCAAGAATCGACGGGAGTATCATGGCGGTTCACCGCGCTCTGAAGCGACTGGATTGTCGTCGCAAAAAAAGTCGCTGCACGCCGCCGAACAAGACCGCCCGGACGTAGTCGAACGACGCCGGGAGTGGACACAGAAGACCGCCGTCGCAACTCGCTCCTGCTTTGTCTTTATCGACGAGAGCGGGGCGAAAACGAACATGACGCGAC
>JAPLOD010000199.1 GCA_026692735.1 Planctomycetota bacterium
CGGCCCAGCCACTCGCCCAACTGCGCGATGTCGCTGAGTTGCTGCTCAAGGACACCCATGACCTTACGCCGTTCGCCGAGTCCCAGTAGCCGACGAGCAGCTCTCTCGATGATCTCCCGATCCCGCAGTCTCAGGAACTCCTGCACCTCTTCGCTCGGCTGGATCACCCCATCTAAGTCCAGTCGAGCCGCGTCATACGCGTCCTCGCGCAGCTTCTCCCACTCCTCGTTCCGGTCCTCAAGCACTCCAAGCAGGAACTCGCGGTCGTTGCAGTAATAGTCGGGCACTTCGTTCTCCGCGCTCATTGGTAAATGGTCTCCGCCGCCTGCAGTACACGCTTACGCGTGGCCTTGGGAAACAGCAGCCGCGCGGCGGCGACCGTAGTGGGCGGCGTCGGCAGCAGTCGTTCGCGCATGATTGTGACTCTCCGTCAGATGGATCAACCTCCGCAACCCGCCGGCGCGATACGCGAGGTAGAGTGGCAAGGCAGCAGTCTTCCCTGTAGCCGGGACTCGTCCGACTTTTCGTCGCGCGGGCTGTGGGCTTTGGGCTGCGGGACTGCTCCACAGGACTTTAGGCCAGTCGGTTGGTCGCTCCAAGAAAACCCAAACGTTCGCCCTGCTACCCGCGAAACCGTCAGTCCTCGCAGCCCCATAGATCACGCGGAGCGGTGCCCCGGCAAGCCAGGCGTCCAGAGCGGCTTTTGTGGTGACCGCTTGCATCGCCGGCCGGAATCGTACGGGTGCTTTGTTGAGACCAGCGCGCTGAGCGATTTTCAGTACCTCTAGCCCCCGCCTCCTCATGGTGAGGGCCGCGATGGCAGTCTTCAAGAACGGCGGCATGGCTTTGTTCTGTGCCCGTGGCATCGTCACGACTCCTCGGATGTGATGAACTCGTTCAAGTGCGAGGCGCGGCCAAGGAAGCTCGATTGCTGGCGTTACTACCGCTCATTTGCCGACACACTTGGCGCCTGGAACAACCGGGCCTTGCCGGAATCCTGGGTGCCTGGTCTTGGTCGTGCCCTTCCACGGTTTCCATCCCGCGGGGCGCGAGCGTCTCGCTGGTGGTCTGTTCCACAGTACCTCCGGCCAGCCCGTGCCGCGCTGCAGGACAAACCACAGATCGACGAGCTGGCCTCGGAAGCCTTCGGCCTTGGCGATTTTGAAGGTTTCGTCCATAGACCGGCCGGCCAGCCACGCATCCAAGACGGCTCTGGTAATAGCCGCCTGCCTCCGCAGTCGCTGGTGTACCGTCGATGCATTGTCGGGACGCAGGTGCTCGGCAGACTTCAGGGGCCCCGACAACGGCGGTCGGTTCCTTATAACAATCACGGGGACGACATGTCTGGATCGTCGCCTTCGCCAACGCTTTCGTACCATGTTCGCGGTCCCTTTAACAGATGTTGCACTGGTTCTGCGATCTGGGGCGCGATCAGCACGGCTGACCACGCCCCAAAACGCGTGGATGAGGCGGCACGTCCCCTACCGCCGCTTGCTTCCCTTTGCTTCCTGGTCCTGCTCTACATCCTCCTCGCCACCCCCCTCGCCGTCCTCCTCTTCGTCGCCATCGACGTCGTCGTCGACGTCGGGCTGCACGGTAACCCGCGCCACTTCACCGTAGTCCGCCTCGCCCTTGTCGCGGGCCTTTGCAGCCGAAGGAGCCTCGAGGACGTCTGTGCTGCCGTCCTGGAACAAAACTTTGTACAGAGCCATGGTACACCTCCACAAAGAAGACCTGGGCGGAACACCCGCCCTTATAGATTAGGTGGGTCCAGCGTGGCCCCGTGCTGCCAGACCACTGGCAAACGCCCGCGGTTTCCATGCCACTTCGGAGACGCGGAACCGTACTGGCTTGCCCGCGCCCACGGTAAGTATGGCGACGCCTTCGATGTGCTGGGTTGAGTCGACAGGTTGCCACCGTCCTTGTGCATCGAGCAGCAGACTACGTTCGGTGCCTCTGGCGCGGCGAAAGACGCGGTAGAAGAAGCGCAGGCCCCGGTGAACGTCCAGCTTGCTCAGTTCGCGGCGCGCCTCATTGGCCGTCAGCCAGGATTCTGGCGGCACGCCGAAGATCGCCTTGGCGGCCTCGATGATGCTCTGGGACCCACCCTGTGGCGCCAGGAACTCGTACAGCGCAACGCTCGCCTTCCTACAGCGTTTCTTCCCCATGCCGGGTACCGGGGCACACGCCAGCCGCAGCCTCGCGAGCGCTGCTACAGCGGAAGGGCTGGGCATGCCCTGCACCGGGGGGTGGTTGCCGACGACGATCTGCATGCTGGTCATGGGCGCACCCCCGCCATCAGCAGGATGGCCTGTTGGATGTTGGGGGGCAGCGACTCCCACCGCGCCGCCAAAGCGATTAGCTCGGGCGGCAGGATGGGCAGATCAATCTTTGCCAACGACATTCGCTGTTCGGCGTGCGGTGACTCCTCTTTCCATTGTGCCACTGTTGTGCCAGTCCGCGTGCCAGCTTCTTCCGTTCGCGTTACAGCGTCCTGCTGGTGTTTTCCAACGGTGGTTGATGTAGCTGGTTGGTGGGTACGGAGTTGTTGTGTTGTCCTGCGTACTTCTTCCGCTATAGTGCCCACTTGTGTAAGTGCAGGAGTGCCGTCAGGCTGATTCCCATGCACTCCCGCCATGTTCGCAGAAGCTACTATGATAGCGTGACTTTCAGCACAAGCCGCCAGGAGCGGGAACACAACATTGTCAGGGACGAGGCCATCAATAAGGTCGAGACTCGCGCGCACTGCCTGCTGGCCCACGCTCTGCGAGGCTGGTTGCCGCCGCATTTCCAGGTCCTCCGCGACGAACAACGCCTCGAACAACTCATCCTGGCGGCTCATTGCGTTCGGCCTGTCGTTCATCTGGGAGCGAGCATCCAGCGTGCCGTGTGCACGCGCCCAGCGATGACCCTCTTCAAGGCAGACCCGTGCCCGCCGAACGGATCTTACCTCTTCTCCGCCCACCGGCCCCGGACCCCCACACTCCCACGAAATTCCGCCAGGTCCACACGCAGCTTCCCTGCACCGGCGGCTGCCTCTTTACGTTCCACAATCTTTCCGCTTTCGGGATCCACCGCTTCCACCGTCCAATTGCCATCCCGTGCCGGCATCTCGACCCATTGCCCGTTCGTTGGATCCATGGGCCACTGCGGCGCAGCGCACCGCGCATCGCGGAACCAACCCACGATCATCTTCCCCTCGCCGGGTGCCTCGGTCGCGCTCCCCAGCATCGCCCCGCGAATTCCCGCCGACATCGCGCACTCCACCGGCGCCAGTCCGGTGTAATCCACATCCTTGACGAACTGCACCGCCGACATCGCAATCTTCTGGTAATGACGGCACAGATCCGCCTTCTCGAATTGGTCGTAGCCGTCCTGCCACCACAACATCCGCGCGTTCATCGCTCCGCTCACCACCGCCGCCCAGATCGCGTGGCGGATCCCAATCGGCGCGCGCTCCGAGACATCGAGCGTGCCGCGTGGCGGGCGCCAATCCAGCCCGCACTCGCCGATCAGCACCGGCTTGCCATAGGCGGCGCGCCGCTGGCGGACCGTTCGCAGGATCAGCTCATCCAAGTCTCCCTGCCCGGTGTCACCATACGGATGCACCTGCACCAGCTCCACCGCATCGCTCTTGAAGAGCCGGGGCCACTCATGGCTGCCGGCCAGCGAACAGGTGACCGGTCGCTGGGAGCGGTCTGCCGCCCGGATGACCTTGGCCGCCGCCTCGGCAAAGGCTACGCCCTTTTCTTCGGAGGAGCCGGTCAGTAGATCCAGTTCCGAGAACACCTCCCACGCCACGATACAGCGGCGTCCCTCCCAGTGTTGGACCAGGGATTCCAGCCGCTTCATCCACAGGGCGCGGCAGGTCCCCGACTCGAACAACTCCGCCGGTGATCGGGCCGGGCCGCCCCGCACGACGTTGAACGGATTCTTCTCCCAAGCGTGCCACGTTTCCCCCTTGCTCCCGTCATTCCAATCCGCCCACACACCGAACACCGGCATCACCGCGAGGTGATACTTTTCGGCCGCATCGAGCGCCGCATCCCAGAACTTCATCATGTCGGGATGAACTTCTCCCGCCTTCTCGTCAGGTGGCATGTAACAGAAATGAATCCGCAGGAATGTCTCCCCCGCCGCCGCCACGTTCTTGAAATGTTCCGCGAAAGCGTCGGGACTGACTGCAGTCGGATTGCGCCCCAGGACCAATCGTTGTGTGCCTTCGCGCCGAAAGTACTTCTCCCCCTTGCGCAGCTCCAGCGCCGGCTTGACCGGCCTCGGCTCGGCATCCTCACCGCGCGCGACCAGCACGCCACCGACCAATGACACACCTATCAGGAGTGCAGTCCACTTCATCGGCCCGGCGTCTCGATACATGATGCGGCCATTATCGGCAGCGGCGGAATGCCGGGCAAGGCGGAAAGCACGGCGCTGCTGGACAAGCCAGCAGCGGCGCACTTGCCATCGCGACCCCCCTCTCAACTGACAACTGACCACTGACCAATAACAGAAGGCCCAGAGTTGAACTGGGGACACCCACAGTTTCAGTGTGGTGCTCTACCGCATAACGTTCTCGGTGCCTTCCCAACCGGACCAGAGGCTGGGCAACAAAACGCAAGTCGTTACGCGACAAGCAGGACGGAGTCATTCATGGGGACAACACGCCTGCTGCGCTCCTTTCGTCTGTCACGCCTATTGCGCGGTGTATGCACAGTGACAGGTATGGAGCGAGCTTATGAACATGAATCACGAACGACGCACCGGCAGTTCTACGTGGCAGGCGCTGCTTCTCGCACTAGTCGTCGGCGTGGCCTCTGACGCCGCTGCGCTGGACCTGTACGTGGCCCCGGACGGCAACGACGCGTGGTCGGGCCGGCTGGCGCGACCCAACGCGGAACGAACCGACGGACCGCTGGCGACGCTGGCCGGAGCGCGCGACGCTCGGCGCAAAGCCGCAGCGGAAAAACCGCTCGCCGAACCCGTGCGCATTCTCGTGGGCGACGGCCGTTACACCGTGGCCGAACCGCTGGTGCTTGCGCCTGAAGACGGCGGCACCGCGGAATCTTTCGTTTCCTACGAGGCTGCTCCCGGCGCGCATCCCGTCTTGAGCGGCGGACGGATCATCACAGGTTTCAAGCCGGACAAAGACGGGTTGTGGGTTGCGCAGGTGCCGGAGGTCGCCGCCGGCACGTGGTACTTCGAGCAGCTCTTTGTCAACGGCCGCCGCGCCGTGCGCGCCCGGACGCCCAACAAGTTCTGGTTCTACATTGTGGACGTGCAGGAGGAACCCATCGGCCAGCCGGCCGCCAAGCGCCCGTCGCTTGCGCGCCAGACAGTGTACCTGCGGGATGCAGACTTCGCGGCGGTGGCCAACCTGACGCCTGACGAGCTGAAGGACGTGAACTTCGTCGTCTATCACAACTGGGACAACACCCGCCGCTTCATCGAACGCCTCGATCCCCAGGAACGCGCAATCGTGAGCAAGGGAGAAGGCATGAAGCCCTGGAATCCCTGGCGTCAGAACTCCACGGTGGTCTTCGAGAACTTCCTGGGCGCGCTGGACGCGCCGGGCGAGTGGTTCCTCGCCCGCAACGGCAGCCTCTACTACAAGCCGCTGCCCGGCGAAGACATGGCCAAGGCCGAGGTCGTCGCTCCGGTGGCGGAAAAGTTCATCGTGATCCGCGGCGACCCGGTGGCCGGCAAGTTCGTCGAGAACGTCAGCTTCAAGGGCCTGTCGTTTCAGCACGCGCAGTGGGTGACACCGGCCCGGGGCTTTGAGCCGATGCAGGCCGCGGCCGGCATCGAAGCCGTCGTCATGGCTGACGGCGTCCGGCAGGTCACATTCGAGGACTGTGAGATCGGCCACGTCGGCACGTACGCCATCTGGTTCCGCAAAGGCTGCCGTGATGCCGCCGTCCGGCGCTGCCACCTGTTCGACTTCGGAGCCGGCGCTGTGCGGATTGGCGAAGCGGGCGCCGCGAGGAACGAAGCGGAGAGCACCAGCCGCATCGTCGTGGACAACAACATCATCCGCCACGGCGGGTACATTTTCCCGTGCGCCGTGGGCGTGTGGATCGGTTTCAGCCCCGATAACCAGATCACGCACAACGAAATCGCCGACCTCTTCTACACGGGCATCTCGGCGGGCTGGCGCTGGGGGTACGACGTCAGCACCTGCAAACGCAACACGATCTCGTTCAACCGCGTGCATCATCTCGGCTGGGGCCTGCTGAGCGACATGGGCGGCATCTACACGCTCGGGCCGTCGGACGGCACTGTCGTCGCCAACAATGTCTTCCACGACATCTACGCGTACTCCTACGGCGGCTGGGGCATGTATACCGACGAGGGCAGCACCGGCATCGTCTTCGAGAACAATCTCGTGTACGACACGAAGACCGGGAGCTTCCATCAGCACTACGGCAAGGAGAACATCATCCGCAACAACATCCTGGCGTTCAGCAGGCAGCACCAGATTCAGGCTACGCGCGTGGAACAGCACCTGTCGTTCACGTTTGAAAACAACATCGTCCACTGGACGACAGGTCCGGCATTGGCCGGGCCGTGGGACAAGCTGAACTTCGTGGCGCGCAACAACTGCTACTGGAACGCGGAGGGGGCGGCCGTGAACTTCGCCGGCAAGTCGCTCGCCGACTGGCAGAAGAAGGGGCATGAGGAGAACACGGTCGTCGCCGACCCGCTCTTCGAAAGCGCCGAGAAGCGCGACTTCCGGCTGAAGCCCGATTCCCCCGCGCTCAAGCTTGGCTTCAAGCCCTTCGATCCGGCCAAAGCCGGCGTCTACGGCGACGCCGCGTGGGTGAAGAAGGCGAACGACGTAACGTATCCGCCGCTGGAGATTCCGCCGGAGCCGTCTCCTGTTCCCGTGAACCACACGTTCGAGCGCGACGCCGTGGGCAAGCCGCCGCGAGGCGTCGAGCTCCATGTCGAGAACAAGGGCGACTCCATCGTCGTGACGGAGGAAACCGCGGCGTCGGGGAAGCGCAGCCTCAAGATCACCGATGCGCCGGGGCTCAAGAACACCTGGGACCCGCACCTGAACTGGCGCGTGAAGCACACCAGGGGAGTGCTCTGCAATTCGTTCGATCTGCGCGTCGAGAAGGCATCGGTCGTGGACTTCGAGTGGCGCGACTACAGCCAGGGCGACTACCTGACGGGCGCACGGTTCACCGTCCGGGACGGCAAGCTGCAACTGCCCAACGGCGAGACGCTCGAGCTGCCGGCCGCGCAATGGGTGCACTTCGAGATCACTGGCGGCGTTGGCGAGGACAGCACGGGCAAGTGGTCGCTGACGGTGAAGCTGCCGGATCAGCCGCTGAAGGAGTACAAGGACCTGGCGTACGCTAAGCCGGCGTTCAAAACGCTGACCTGGGTGGGCTTCAGCAGCAACGCCACGGTCGCGACGTCGTACTACCTCGACAACTTCGCCGTGGGTGCGCGGTAGCCCACGGCGACGGTCAGATGCCGAAGCCCGCGCGGTACTTCTTGCGGATGAACGGCTCGGCTTCCGGCGCGTTGCTGGCCTTCATGTTGGCCGCGTCCCATTCGACGCGTTTCTGCAACCATGACGCCAGGTTGCCGATGAGCAGCGATTCGACGTACGGCCCGGAATAGGCGAAGCCGGCCTTGGAGTCCTCGGGCTTCCGTTCCTTGCACGCCTTGACCCACTCGGCGCGATGGCCGATCGAGCGCGGGATCGTCTTCGGCGGCGGCTGGAAGTCCTTGCGCAGCGCCCTGGGGAACAAGCGCGGCATGCCGGCCCAGCCTTCGCAGAAGATCACGCCCTTCTCGCCGCGGAAGTAGATGCCGTTGTCGCCAAGGTTGAAGCCTTCGTCGAATTCCTCCGGACGCACAGGCTTCTTGCCGCCATCGTACCAGAGCACTTTCACTGCCGGCCGCGCGCCCTTGGCGGCGAACTCGTACGTGATGATTTCCCACGCCGGGAACGATTCGGCCTGCGGCTCGGACGTCTGCGCCTGCGTGGCAATGGGCGTGTCGAGGTCCAGCGCGTAGAAGGCGGGGTCCATGTTGTGCACGGCCATGTCGCCCATCGCGCCGTTGCCGAAATCGAACCAGCCGCGCCACTTGGCAGGCAGGTAGCAGGGATGATACGGGCGTTCGGGCGCGCCGCCCAGCCACAGGTCCCAGTCCAAGGTTGCCCGGACAGGCGGCGTGTCGGTCGGACGCTGCACCGGCTGCGGCCACCACTTTCCCGGACGGTCGCTCCAGCAATGCGCTTCCTTGATGGCGCCGATGGCGCCGGCCTGGATCCATTCCCGCGTCGCGCGCAGGCCTTCGCCGCCGTGGCCCTGGTTGCCCATTTGCGTGACCAGGCCCGTCTCCTTGGCGACTTTGGTCATCACGCGCGCTTCTTCGACGCTGTGGCACATCGGCTTTTCGACGTAGACGTGCTTGCCCGCGCGCATCGCCGCCAGCGCGACCGGCGCGTGCATGTGGTCGGGCGTGGCGACGAGCACGGCGTCAATGCCTTTGCACTTCTCCAGCATGACGCGGTAGTCTTTGAAGACCTCGGCCTTCGGGAAGCGTTTTACCGAGCCCGCGGCGCTGTTGGCGTCCACGTCGCAGAGGGCCACGATGTTCTGCGACGAGATGGCGCCGTCGCCGAGATCGCCGCCGCCCTGACCGCCAACGCCGACGCCGGCGATGTTCAGCTTGTCGCTGGGCGCAGTCTGGCCCTCAGCGCCCAGCACGTGCCGCGGGATGATGTGGACCGTGAACGCCGCCGCTGCCGCACTCTTCAGGAACCTGCGTCTGTTCATCGTGAATCCTCAGCCTCCGTATGTGCCTCCGCGGGTCACTCGACGGTCCACAGCGTCACCGAATCTTTGTCGCGAATGTAAACCTTGTTGCCCGCAACGATGGGGTGGGCGTAGATGGCCATGCCCACCTTGTAGGCGGCCAGTTTCTTGAACTCCTTGTCGCTGGGTTCGAGGGCCGTGAGCTGGCCGTCGGGGGTCAGCGCCAGCAGCACCGGACCGGCGTCAACGATGGAGCCGAAGCCGCCTCCGCCCAGCGGCGCAGCCCACAGCGTCTTCCCATCCTTGGCGTCGAGACAGAAGAGATCTCCCTTCTGCGAGATGCCGTAGACGCGGCCATCCTTGAGAACCGGGGTGTTGAACTGCACGGCGTTGTCCGCGTTGCTCCACAGTTCCTTGGCCGTGAAGGCGTCGCCGGCCTTCTCGATCTTCACCGCCTTGGTGCCGCGGGCCGCTCCAGTGTAGATGACCGTCTGCCCGTCTACGATGGGCGTGGCCGCGTTATAGGCCCGGCCCTGGGGCGGGAATGGGACTTCCCAGAGCAGCTTGCCGTCCGCGAGACCGATCCCCACGATCTTCTTAGCTGTCAGGGTCACGAGCATCTTCGTCTCGCCGACCGTCAGCAGCGCCGCCGAGGCGTATGCCGTGCCGTCGTCCGTCCATTTCCATTTCTGATCGCCCGTAGCCAGATCGTAGGCGACGATGCCGCCCTTCTCCTCGCCGCCAAGCTGCGCGATGCACAGGTTGTCCGTGATCAGCGGTGAGGAGCCCGTGAAGAACCTCGGCCAGGAGCCCGGGAAGTCATCTTTGCGCCATAGCATTTTGCCGGTGGCGGCATCGAGGCAGGACAGGCTGCCTCGCACACCGTACGTCGCAATCTTGCCGCCGGCCACCGCGGGCGAACTGCGCGGGCCGGGATGCTCGCCGCGCGGCTCAGTGGAGGCGGGGGCGTCGTACTTGTCGCGCCAGAGTTCCTTGCCAGTGGCGGCGTCGAGACACAACGTGACCTCACCCGCCTCGTCGCGAGTGAACACGTAGAGCTTGTCGCCGACGAGGGCCGGCGAAGCGTCGCCGCGGCCCACGGCGACCTTCCACTTCTGCGCCAGGTCCTTGGGCCAGGTCTTGGGCGCGGCGAAGTCAGTCACCTTGGCGTCACGATTGGCCCCGCGCCATTGCGGCCAGTCCGCGGCCTGGAGCTGCACCGCGGCAACGCAGACCGCCAGATGGATCAGCAGGGGCAGGGAATGTCTTCCGGCCGGCGTGGTCATACGACTCTCTCTTGACGTATCCATGTTCCGCTCCTTTGCCCAATGCCAGTGCGTAGACGCTGAGTCTAAACGGAAGGCTACCGCGATCCGCGAAGACAGCAAGGGCCGTCCGCGCCGCCGGGCGCCCACGTAGGGGCGCCCCTACGTGGGCGCCCTGGCAGATCGCCCTATTCCCGCGGCTGTGTCGAACAGCGCCAGGATGTTCTCCGGCGGAGTGCCGGCCTGGATTGCGTGTGAAGGGCCAAGGATGTAACCGCCGTTGCGGCCCAGAACGCGCACGCGTTCGCGGACTTCCTTGCGCACATCCTCGGCGGTGCCGAACGGCAGCGTGCTCTGCACGCTCACGCCGCCCTCAAAGCACAGGCGGTCGCCGTAGTTCGCCTTGAGCGCCACCGGGTCCATGCCCTTGGCGTCGAACTGCAGCGCCTGGAGCACGTCAATGCCCATGTCAATCAGCCCCGGCACGGCGGCCATCACGCTGCCGTCCGAGTGGTAGATCACCCGCGCGCCGTGTTCGTGGATGACCTTGTTCAGCCGCGCGTGGTACGGCTTGATGTGCTTGCTCCACATGTCCAGCGACATCAGCAGCCCATGCTGGCCGCCGATATCGTCGGCCGTGAAGACGAGGTCAATCCGGCCTTTCGCGGCGGCAAGGACCCTCGCGAAGTGCGCGATGTAGAACGCCGTCACCGGCTCGAAGATCGCGTGCACCAGTTCGGCGTTCGTGGCAAGGTCCATGAACATCTGCTCGAACCCGCGCATGTACCAGGACGTCTCGAAGATGTTGCCGTTCGCCGCCATCAGGCAGTACTCGCCCGAATCCTGCAGGGCCTTGATCCGGTCCGGCAGCACGGAGTAGTCGAACCAATCGGTGCTCGGCCAGCGGTGCCGCCGAACCTGCGCGATGTCCTCAGCGGCCTTCAGCGGATAGTGGTCT
>JAPLOD010000200.1 GCA_026692735.1 Planctomycetota bacterium
TTGCGTGGCCGGCGAGGCTTGACCATGTACTTCAGGATGCTGTCGGCGCAAGGCGGGTCGTAGCCGAGCAGGCCGAGTTGCTGGCGAATGCGCTCCGCGCCCCAGAGCGGATTCTCGGCGCTCAGCTTGCGGATGAGCGCCCGCATCTCCGGTTCGATCTCCGGCCGGCCCGGCCTGGATTTCCAGCGCCAGAAGATGCGGAAGGCCGCGGTGTGCCATTTCTTCACCGTGGCCGGCTTCGTCACCTGAGCCAGGTCTTCCCATCTGTCGAGCAGCTTGGAGAGGATGACCCAGAGGATTCGGAATGCCTGGTTGAAGTGCGGCTGCGGAGCTTTGCCCGCCCCAATGCGGTGCTTGCAGACGGCCAGTTGGCTTTGCAGCGCCAGCGTCTTGGCTGCCAGCGCAGCCTTGGGCAGCAGGAGGAACCACAGGAAAAGCGCCGCGTAGAAGAACAGGCACCAGAGGAAGGCGCCGGCGTCGCGGAGGCTCCGTTGGACGTTGAGGACTGCAAGCATCAAAGCAGGATAGACGTTGCCCGCGGTGAGGCAACCGGCAGTACACGCGCTATTCGTGAGCTGAACGGCACCCCCATGACGTTGCCGTGCGGTTCACGTCGAGAGATATCGGTCCACGAATTGCCTCGGCCGAAGAATCTGTATGTCTGGGAAGGCCGTGACGGCCAGCAGATGTTTGTCACCAGTGATGAGGCATGGGGCTTGCGCCGCCAGGGCACACGCCAGGAACTTGTCGTCGTCCGACGGGACAAGCCAAGGGCGGCGCACTGACTACGTCGGCATGGGTCGTAACCAAGCTGACAAATGGCGCAATGTCCACATCCGGGTACTGGCCGCTCAGTTCGAGGGCGACGCGTGCGTATTCGTCCAGAATCTCTGGCGAAGCCGCCAGTTGCACGCGGCCATCGCGCCACGCGCACAGGATGGCATAGGGCGGGCCGGTCCAGAAGAGGCCGGCGACAAACACATTGGTGTCAACGACAACCTTCAGCGGCACTTGCGAGCCCTCGCGACGGCGGCTCGCACATCGCTCGGCTTAATGCCCGCTTGTCGCGCTTGACGGCGCGCCCGTCGGATCAGGGCGTCAAAGTCTCGGAGGACCGGCGCCTGCACCATCTTGAGCACAATCGCGTCGCCGCTGCCAACGACGACAAACTCCGTTCCAGGCCGCAGCCGGAGTTGGTCACGTACCCGTTCGGGGATCACGACTTGTCCCTTAGAGGAAAGACGGGTTGTTGCTGCACTGGTCATAAGATCATCCCTTTCTTACTGGTAAGAATACGCCCGCCGAGACCACTCGGCAATACCTTTCGCGCGAATTCGCGCAGTCTGTACCGCCAAGGAACCGCCAACGAGATGTTCCGCACCCACGCAACGTTAGTCCGAAACTACAGTTGCGCGGGCTTGCCTTGCGGCCTCCTCGGTTCGGCGTAGTTTGTGTGGAATGGCAACAGCGGTTCGTCTGTGTTTCGATTGCGGGACGCTACGGCTTGACGGGTTGACTCCGGGCGAGAGCGCCGCGCTGTCGCGCTCCGTCTGGGCTTGGGACCACCGCGTTACTGCATGGCGTTGCGAGGCCGTCCATTACGCCAGCGTCCGTCGCGCACTTGCGGACCGTCTTGGCGCACGATTTCTGGATGATGTTCCGCGGCCGGTGAAACTGGGCTGGCCCAATGCCAACTTGCCGCCATTGCGCGCGGATCAGCAAGAGGCGCTTACTGCCTGGCGGGATGCCGGCGGCCGCGGGCAGATCATCATGCCCACCGGAACGGGCAAGACGGAAGTGGCGCTGGCGGCGATGCGGGAATGCAGCACAGCGACGCTGGTGGTCGCGCCTGTGCGGGACCTCATGTACCAGTGGCAGCATCGGATTCTACGCCGTCTGGGCTTCGACGCGGGCATTGTCGGCGACAGTCTCCACGACTGCCGCCCGGTGACGGTCACCACCTACGACAGCGCGTACATCCACATGGACACGCTGGGTGCGCGGTTCGGGTTGGTGGTCTTTGATGAAGAGCACCACCTGCCGGGGCCGGCCTGCCGGGAGGCGGCGCTCCACTGCGCGGCTCCGCTGCGGCTGGGGTTGACCGCCACACCGGAACGAGCAGATGGCCGGCACGCGGACCTGGACATGCTTATCGGGCCGGTCGTGTATCGGCAGTCGGTTTCGGAGGCGCGCGGGAAGACGCTGGCCGAGTACGATGTACGGCGGATTCCCGTAGCGCTCAGTCCGGAAGAGCAATGCCGCTATGATCAGGCCGGGCGCTTGGTGCGCGCGTATGTCCTCAGGAAGCGGAAGGACTGTCCGGGGTACTCGTGGCAGGACCTGTGCGCCGAGTGCGGCCAGGACCCGGAGGCGCGCAAGGCACAGAAAGCGTATGCGCTGCGGAAGTCCATCGAGGACCGGGCCGAGGAGAAGCTGCGCGTGCTGGAGGATTTGTTCCGCCTGCACACGGGCGAGCGGACAATCGTGTTCACGGGCACGAACGCGATGGCGCTCGATGTCTCGCGGCGCTTCCTGGTGCCGACGATCTTGAGCCACACGCGCAAGAAGGAGCGGCTCGCAGTGCTGGAGGGTTTCGCCGCACGCCGGATGGGAACCGCGCGCGCCACGTTGTATGAGGTAGTGTGCCAGGACACGAAGGAAGAGGAGCGCAGCCGTCAGCGCCGCCGCAGCGATGCTTACGAGCGAACACGCCGTCTTGCGTTTTGAGCAGGGCCGGGCCGTCCCTGACCGCCTCGTGAGGGACTCCCACGCCCATTATGTCCAGCTTGCGGAGCGCATGCTGGCCGTCTACCAGGGCGGGGCCGGCAGGTCGCGGCGGGAACTGCATCGCTCCATTGAAGGCATCTTCGCCAACGAGCCCGACTGCCCCAGCCGCCGCATTCAGTCGTTCATCAAACTGCTGGACGACGCCGGCGAGTTTGCGTCCGATCCCAAGGGCGCCGCCGCCGCTTTGCGGCTACGCGTCTTCCAAAAAGCGGCGCCATTCCACCCGCTAATGCGCGTGTCCGACCAACTTTTCACCAACGCCGAGGCCGAGGTGAAGCGGCGCATCGCCGAGGGCCTGGGTGTGCCGTGGCCCGACGTGGAAAGCCGGCTTTACGCCGATGTGATGGACTGGCAGCGCCTCGTGCGCTTTGACGGTTACGCGACTGCCGAAGCGCTGCTATCGCGGTACAACGTCGCGCAGGTGCAGGTGGCCTTGTACCGGGCCACGGTGATGACCGTGTGGGCGAGGCAGGACTTCAAGCGGATACTGCGCTACGCCAAGCTGGCGCGGCTGTTGCTGGACATTCGGCGCATCGCGCCGGACGAGTACCGTCTGGACCTGGCCGGGCCGGCCTCGATCCTGCGTGAGACCCGACGGTACGGCGTTAACATGGCGCGTTTCCTGCCGTGGCTTCTCAGTTGCCATGGCTGGCACATGCGCGCAGTGCTCATGACGCCGTGGAAGCGAGAGGCCGTGCTGGAAATGTCGGCATCGGATGGCTTGTGTGGCAGTCTGCCCGATCCCAGCGACTACGACTCCGGCGTTGAGGAAACGTTCGCTCGGAAGTTCGGCGTGGAGCGCGACGGGTGGCGGCTCATCCGCGAGGGCGGCATCCTCTGGGAAGGCCAAACGCTGTTCGTGCCGGACTTCCTGTTCCGGCACCGCGATGGAAAGGAGGTATTTCTGGAGATCGTCGGCTTCTGGACGCCGGAGTACCTGGCGAAGAAACGCGAGATACTCCGGCTCTTTCGCGACCGCCGTCTGTTGCTGGCCGTGGCCAAGCAGGTGGCGCGGGCCTCCGTGCCCGCGGGCAGGGACGCCCGCGCCACGGGCCGCGGCGTCATCGTCTTTGGAAAGGTATTGAAAGTTGAGCCAGTGTTGGCGGCGCTCGGGGAGTTTCAGCAGAGCGGGTACGTCGCCGCAATACCAGCGGCCCCGGCGCCTACCTCCCGCACGCGGCGCACTGCGGCTCCACCGTGTCGTCTGTGAACGCCACCGCGAAGGCGCCCGCGCCGCAGCGCGCGCAGCGCATCGGTTCCAGCGCCGTCAGCAGTGGGTTCCAGTACAGCGTGTGCTGCTTGCGCGCCTGCTTGCGGAATACGTCGCACTGGACCGCCAACGCCGGCATCTCGAGACGCACCAGGGTCAGCGGCGTCAGAGCCACCTGGAGGCGATAACGTTCCTCCAGTTCGCTCGTCTTGCGCCGCAGCTCCAGTTCCACCACGCGCCGCTTGGCCTCCGCTTTCTCCGCGTCCTCGTTCGTCCCGCCTTCCTTGGTCTCCCGCAGCAGCGCGTTGTAGTAGTCCTTCAACCGCTTGCGGTCACGGCGCAGCCGCGACTCCAGACGTCCAATGAACGCCGCCGCGCGCTCCTCCACGTGCGCCGCCGCACGCTGTGTGGCGGAAGCGCAGGTGTCTGACGCCGCGTTCGCGGGCGTGTGCGGCTGAGTATCCATGAGCGCCAGGATATCCGGCAACGCGACCTCCGAGCCGCTCGTCGAGTTGAGCGTGACGGTGATGACGTCCTCCCACGTGTCCTCCGACGTGATGGCCGCGCGGAACGTCCACTCGTGATACTCGACGCGCTGGGCCTCGGTGCCCGTGACCTTGACCTTCGCGTTCAGCCACGCGAACGTCCGCGCCACGGGCTCGTCCATGGCGGCCCGCTTCAGGTACATTTCCGGAATCTGAACTGCTGCCACGCGCGGCTCGGCTTCGACCAGCGGCGCCAGACGTTCGAGAAAGTCCGTGGCGAGGTTGGCGCTAAGCGCGCCCTCGATTGGCTGGTGCGTCAGCCGAAGCAGCTCCCCGCCGCCCAGCCGCCCACTGAGTTCCGGCGTGAGCATCGCCCAGCCTTCGTCGGCCCCTTCGGGCCACTCCACCAGCGCCCCGCGCCGCTCCAGTATGGTGCGCGTGAACTGCCGCAGCCGTTCGTGAAGGTCCGCGCTCATTCGAACTCATCCCCAAACAGAGCGTCGTCGAGTTGCTTGGCCTGCACGTACTCGTCCTGCGCCTGCAGCAACTCCTCGCCCAGCCTGGCAAACTCCCCGTCCAGCGCGGCGCTATCACGGGCGCGCAACCACATATTCAGCACCAGCGACTCGAACTCCTCGCCGCCCTCCAGATTGCCGAGGATCGAGCCGATCTCGCCGACGACCAATTCGAACATGCGGAGCTTGTCGTGCAGCAGGCCCAGGATGCGCGCTTCGAGCGATCCCGCCGTGCACAGGTTGAAGATGAACACCTCGCGCGTCTGGCCGAAGCGGTGCACCCGCCCGGCGCGCTGTTCGATGCGCATGGGGTTCCAGGGCAGATCGAAGTTGATGAGTGTGTTGCAGAATTGCAGGTTGTGGCCTTCGCCGCCGGATTCGGAGCACAGCATTACCGGCACGCTCGTTCGGAACTCCTCGACCGCGCGCGCCTTCTCGGCCGCGCTTTCCGCTCCGGTGAACGTGCGGAAAGCGATGCCGGCCTCGGCGAGAACGCGCTGCAAGCGTTCCAGCGTCGCCCGGAAGTTGGCAAAGACCAGCGTCTTGTCCTTCTGGTTCTGGCGCAGCAGGTCGAGCAGCTTGCGCTCTTTAGCAGATGCCCCGATGCCACGTGCCAGATCGCACAACGGCGCGGCGCGAGGGTCTTCGGCAGCCGTACGTTCCAGCATGGGGACCAGTGCCGCCGGGTGGCTGCCCGCCGCGAGCAAGAGCATGTTGGCCTGCATCCGCGACAACGGGCCGACCCGTTCCGAAGGCCCAACCACCTTCGGGGACACGCCGGACTCAAACAGGCCGTCGCTGTTCTCCTCGCCGCCGTCAGATTGCGCTTCGCCATCGTCGCCGGCACGAAGCAAGTCCGCGCACCGCCAGCGCAGGTACGAGTCCAATAGGTGGTACAGCCGCGCCTCTTCCTCGCCCGGAGTCACGGTGAAGGTCTGTGCATAACGCGGCGGCAGGGCGATGTTCACCAGCGAGCGCGTGTTGCGGATCATCACCTCGTTCAAGAGCCCTCGAAGCCGTTCGCGGTTGCGCGGGTCGCGTGGATTGCCGCGGCGGACGTACTGTTTCTTGAAGTCACCTTCCGTCTTGAGGTAACCCGGCTCCAGCAGCGTGAGCAGGTTGTACAGCTCGACCAGGTCGTTCTGCACGGGCGTGGCGGTCAGCATGAACAGATGGCGGCGTTGAAGCGCGTTGACGAGTTGCCAGTTGCGCGTGGCGCGGTTCTTGCAGTGGTGCGCTTCGTCCACGATGACCAGGTCCCACGGGCTGGCGGTCACGGCGTCAAAATGCTTGCGGCTCTTGGCCAGCGCCAGCGACGACAAGACGCAGTCCGTCTCGCTCCAGAACGCCGGCTTGGGCGAAGCGGGCACGGCAAACTCGAGCCCGAACTTCGTGGACAGCTCCTCGCGCCACTGCGACACAAGCGGCGCGGGCACCAGGATCAGCACCCGCTTGACCAGCCCGCGCAGGAGATATTCGCGCAGCAGCAGGCACGCCTCGATCGTTTTGCCCAGGCCGACCTCGTCCGCCAGCAGGACCCGGCCGCGAAAATGGCGCAGCACCTTGCGGACCGTCTCGATCTGGTGCGGCAGCCGCTCGACGCCGCGTAGTCCTTCGAGGCACAACAACTCCTCGAAGCCGCGGAGGAGCTGCAACCGCGCGTGCTCCACCCGCAGCCGCAGCCCCGCTGGGTCCGCGGTGATGCCGCCGGCGACGAACGGCGACAGCGTGCACGTCACCGGAATGCCGCCCGGTGTTTGCGTGGTCCGCGCGCCGCCAGCGTTGCGGAGTGCCGCAGTCAGCCAGCCCATGATGGTTCGTGCATACCACACGACGCGGCCGCGAAAAGAGCGAAATCCTGCCTTTCGGCCCAGGCATGTGCTACAGACGCCCGCTCCCCTGATATGGCAGCCCCGTGGCGGCGGGTGGTGCGTTCAAGAATCAAGTCGGAACGCCCGCACAGTGCTGGCGACGCACGTCCTGAAGGCAACTGCCGACTGTAGCACGCGACTGTAGCAGTGCTTCATTCCTGCTGCAAAATTCCGCGGAAATTCAGCGGCGCACATACAACTCATTACATGACAATATGATACACGAAGTGATATACGCCAGTACGCGAATCCCTCCCTCTCCGCCAGTTGCCCGTAATCCTCCTAATCGCCATGCACTTACAACAATGAAAATTACCTGCCCCGAAATTTGGGCAGAATTTGGACACTTTTTTCTCGATCATGATGCCGCCAACTGCCGCACGGCCTGTTCCATGGCCGCCACAGTGTCCTTCACATCCACGTCCGCCAAGTACCGCAGCATGGTTTCCAGCGACTTCCATCCGCCCCACTGCCGTACCGTTTCCGCATCCACCTTGCACTTCGTCATCATGTGGGTCGCGAAGAACCGCCGGAAGCCGTGGACGTCCTTTTCGGGAAGGCCGAGCTTTCGCTGATCGGCATGCAGGAACTCCAGCACGTGGCTCTCCGTTAGCCGACCACCCCTCGGTCCGGTGAACACGAACTCACCGACCCGTTGTTGCCGCAGGACAGCTTCGACCTTCGGGAAGATCGGGACAATGCGGTCCCGCTTGTCTTTCGGTCGCCAGTCCTCGCGGACCCGAACATGCAGGACCCGTGCTTTCAGATCAACGTCTTGCCAGCGCAGATCGATCAACTCGCCGATCCGCAGACCCGTCCACGCCAGCACCGTGATAGCCAGGCGCGCCGCTTCTACTGCCGCGTCAGGCGCGTGCTTGCCGCCGAATCCCCCGCCGAAATCCGGCACAATCACGCGCACATTATCAGCGGAAACATTTACGGCGGACGCGATCTGGGCTTTGCAGCCAAATGGATTCTGCGTGCCCGTCCAAATGGTCAGCTTTCCTTCCTTCCATTCAGCCACCGCCACGCGCGGACGGAAATCCGAAACTCGAAATCCGAAATCCGAAGGAAACGAAGAACAGCAAGACACGAAGCCTGGAACGGAACGCGGGCTCAATGCGTGCGGCGCCCGTCCCGCGTTGTCCGGAATCGCGAGGAGACGGCGCACTGGCTGCGGCCAGTGGCACAAACGGCACGGCGCATGGTGTTATTGTTTGTCGTCTGGCGGGACAGTGGCAGCAGCCAGAAGGGTTTCGTGCGCGTCCCCGTTATTTCCCGTTATTTGCGTCACCTTCCCAGTTCCTGCCGCAATTCTTCTTCCGCGCTCGCCTTCTTCGCGGTCAACTTGGCGATGTCGGCCGCGATTGTCCTGAACTGCGCTTCGGCGCGCGCCCTGTCTTTCGCTACCGCTTGTGCGTCAATGTCAATCTGCCGTTCTGCCTCATTGGTCAAGGTCGCCGTGTGGCGGCCAGCATAGTTACGATTCTCTGCACGGGCTCTATCTATCGCCGCATGGCGCGCATACCGTTGCTTAATCGCGGCCTCGTCTTTCGTTATCG
The DNA here is from genome assembly GCA_026692735.1 of Planctomycetota bacterium. GTDB lineage: Bacteria > Planctomycetota > SZUA-567 > H5-PLA8 > H5-PLA8 > JAPLOD01. The sequence continues at coordinate 8,431 of JAPLOD010000200.1, forward strand.
CAGCGAGCGCGTTGTCTGTCTCGGCGAGATCGGCCGTCCGCGTGGCGAGATCAAGATCAACCGCCGAGATGGTTTTGCGCAGGGCCGCGATGCGCTTTTCGTTGACTGCCGCGGCGGGCCGCGCTTGCGGAATCTGGCGCGCGGTGGTCACGCGGGCCGACGGCTCTGCCGGTGCGGGCGGCGTTTCTGCGGCAAGGCGCGGGGCGGCGTCCGACGGCTGGGCGGCTTCTGGTTGTGGCGGCGGCACTGGCGGTGGCGGGGCCGGCGGCGTGACTGCTTCGGCGTCATCTGGCGGCGCTGGCACGGCGAAGTCAATCGGTCGCGCGGGTGGGGCTTTTGAGAGAAGACTCGCCAAGGGGACACGCCACAGAATCAACACTCCGACGACCAGGCCGAAAAGCAGCGGAAGCCGTATCACCTTCCACGCACCGAAGTTGTCTCTCTTGCCGCTATCTGCTTCAACACCAAGGGGTGTTCGACCCCGTGAATGGTAGGCCACAGGGCGTTCCTCAGAGGCAGAGCGTGTTGTCAAGTCCGGCCGTTCATCTTGGAGACGAAGCTTGTCGGTTGCCTCAGCCACTTCCATACCGCAGGCAGGGCATGGGTCTTCCCCTTCTGCCAAGACGTATCCGCAAACCGCACACTTCCGCGCCGTGTTTTCGTCCATTGGCCCCACCTCATACCGCGCCGATGACGAAGACTTCGCCGCCTCGCGGGTAGTCCAGTTCCACCCTCGACGTGGCAGCTTCGCCGGCATGATGCAACGAGAATACAACCGCGAGAATGACGAACGCACGCATCCTCATGGCGAGTCCTCCAATATGAGCCGTCTATCGTGAACGTTGAAGTGCCGTATGGCTCCACTCTATCACATTATGACCGCCCGCCGCAACGTCAGTCCTGCCCTTGCTCAAAGAGGGGGTGCTGTCTCTTGCGCGCCTGCCCGCGCAACGCGAGCGTACCGCAGGGCGCAGACGATATAAGCTATGCACCTAGTGCAGTTCTGGACACGGAACTGGGACGGGGGTCAGGGTTCCGGGTTCAGGGTTCAGGGTAACGGCACGGAAGGACGGACGGCGCAATCCGGCGGATTGCGCTACATTGTGCAGTCTTGGACACGAACGCACGGAAGGTTTCAGGTTTCAAGTTTCAGGTTACGGCAGGGCGGGGGAGATGAGACGAGGCGCTCAAGAACGCGCGGGCTGTCTGTCGAATACGGCCGCGAGGGCGAGGGCGGGGTCGGGGGTTTTCAGGCCGGCGGCCATCTTCTGATCGGCCTGAGCCGGCTGGTTGGTCTTCTCATAGCAGGTCTGCGGCTCATACGTCCAGCCGCGCCGCAGGCGCTGCTGCTCCTTGCACAACCGGCGGTAAAGGACCGGCCCCAGCACCCACGCGGCCAGTCGCGCCCGCCAGCCGAGATGCTTGTAGACGTCGTGCAGCACGGCCTTGATCAGCTTGCGCATGACCGGGTCTTTAGCGTACCAGCGCGCCGCGGCCCAAAGGCCCGCGGCAAAGGGCCCTCGCAAGTCGTCGGCTTCATAGGCGAACCGTGCACGCACGCGGGGATCGGCAGCATCGCGGTAGCGCACGTAGCCCCGGAGCAGCGTGCGCACGAGGCGCACGAAGCTGGGCCCGTTCACCGCAAAATCGCGCTCGAACGCCTTGAGCAGGAACTGCGTCTCCACGCCGGGAGGGATGTGAGGATGGCGGTGCGCGAAGCGGAGTTGGCCGTGGGTGTCGAATGCATCCCGGCACTCAGGGTCCAGCAAGGCATGGCGGGCCTCAAGTTCCTTGAACAACGGCGTTCCCGCCAGCGGCGTGTAGAGCATGAACTGATGAAAGTCAGTGTTGTGGCTGACGGCATAGTCAATGACGGCGTCGAGATTCTCGGGCGTGTGCTCCTCCAGCCCGATGATGCTGGAGCCGAGGACACGGATGCCGTGAGATTGCAGCGTGCGGACCAGTTGGTGTGTCTCCACGCCTTGGAGCTTGCCGTACTGGCTGTTCTCGCCTTCCAGTCCCATCCACACCCACGACACGCCGAGACCCACCAGGTCCTCGATGGCGTAGGACGACAGGACGCGCGCCGAGCTGAAGATGTACAGTGCCCAGGCCTTGCCGTGCTGACGCATCAGCTCGAGCAGGCGCAGGGCGCGCTTTCGGTGGAACAGAAAGTTCTCGTCCATGACGAAGAACGAGCGCACCTTCAGGTCGCGTTCCAGGTCCTGCATGACCGCAAAGAGTGCGTCCCCGGTCTCGTAGAAGTGGATGGACTTGCCTTTGCCGCCGAACATGGCCGAGGTCGCGCAGAAGTTACACCCGATCGGGCACCCGACTGACGGAATCAGAGCGGCCGCGACATCTCCCGGTCTCTCGCGCAGGTCGGCACCCATTATGCGAGCGCCAAAGCCGGCATATATCCGCGGGTGGTGGATGGGCCGGTTCTCGTCTTCGCCCAGGAATCTCCGGAACCAGCGCACGCCCTCGCCTCGGACCACATGGTCGGCCCCCGTGTGCTCTTTGAGCCCAGGCATGTTGGCGACGTGGCCGCCCACGACGATGGTAGCCTGCGGCTGATACCGGCGGATCAGCCGGCACATTTCCGCGACCTTCAGGTAATTGGCGGGGATCGCGCTGATGCCTACAATGTCATACGGGCTCGCGCGCAGTTCCTGGATGAAGCGTTCGCGGCTCGGGAAGTCCAGCAACGTACACGGCGCGCCGATGTTGGCCTGAATGAGCATCAGGCCCCACGAGCGGTGGAACATCCGGAGCGAGAACGCGCCCTGGAGCCGCGTCACCTGGTTGTGGTACAGTTCCATCGGGTTGATGACGCGGCTGCCGAATTCATCATCCTGGGCATAGGGGCCGAAGACGCTGGTGAGCAGCACGCGCGCCTTGCTTCCCAACACGTGGCGCGGCAAGATTTCCGGCTCCTGGCTCAGCTTCATCGTGTTCTCCGTCGCGCGTTGACGCTTCTTCCAGCACGTTGCCGTCTTTGGTCACGAAAGAACCCTACGACTCCCGGGGGGTGAACACGGGCAACTCAAGGCGGGTTACCACATCCGGCTTGGCAGGATCCACGAGACGTACTTCCAAGCCGCGCTGTTGCGCGCCAACGTAGATGCGAAACAGAGCCAGGGCGCAGCGAAACAAGTCGGCCGTTGTAAGCCCCGTTAGTGACCGAAGCCTATCCACCTCCTGTGAGGCAGCGGGGGCCAGGTCAACCGTGACCCGCCTCCCCTTGGCCACCTCGCGCACAGCGGTTCCCTCTGTCATCCGCAAGCCCCTGTCTACGATGCTCCCACGGCTATGTTAAGTAGAATAGTAGGACGAATTACTTAGTTTTGCAACACTAATTCTGTAATTTTTCTGTAATTTATCATGATAAGTTGCGCAACGGGCCGATCATCGCCAGCAGCATCGCGCGGACACCGGCCTTGTCCATCGGCCGTGAACAACTTCGGCTCTTGGCTCTTGGCTTTGGCTATCGGTGTCGCTCCCAAGAGCTAAGAGCCAAGAACTGCGCCGTGCGCGCCCTGCAATTGCTGGCCCCAATGGCCGTCGCATTAGAGCCCCCAATTGGCGCAAAGTGACAATCGGTGACCTACAGTGGCAGGTGTATGCTATTGCGTGGAAGGCGCACCGGTTGCTGCAGAACGCCGGGAGCAGTGCACACTTTTCGGGGGTGGAAGCTCTCCATGGATCGGTGGGGGTTTCTCGAGAGTGGCGCGGCGGTGCTGGCCTTCGCGTTGAGTTGCTGCGTCGGGACAGCGTTCCCGGCTGATGAGCGCGCCAGAAGTCCGAACATCATCCTGTGCATGACGGACGACCAGGGCTGGGCGGACGTGAGCTACAACGGCCTGAAGCAGATCCAGACGCCTGCGCTGGACGCCATGGCCGCCGCGGGCGTACGGTTCAACCGTTTCTACGCACAGCAAAGCTGCTCGCCCACGCGGGCCAGCGTAATGACCGGCCGCCACCCGAACCGCATGGGAGTCTTCTGGCCCGGCATGCCGCTGAGAAAACAGGAAGTCACCATCGCTCAGGCTGCAAAGGCGGCCGGATATGTCACCGGGCACTTCGGCAAGTGGCACCTGAATGGGGTGGCCGGACCGGGCAAACCGATCGCCCTCTCCGACCCGCTCGGCCCCGGCCCCTTCGGTTTTGATGAGTGGTTCTCCGTCTCGAACTACTTCGACCTGGACTGGACGTTCAGTCACAAGGGCGAAAACGTGAAAGTTACTGGCGACGGATCGGATGCCATTGTCGCGGAAGCCCTGAAGTTCGTGGCGGAGAACGCGAAGCAGGGCAAGCCTTTCTTTGCGTGCGTCTGGTTCGGTAGTCCGCATGCCCCGCACAAACCTTTGCCTGAGGATCTCAAGACGGCCGGCGGCTCGGCCTACTATGGCGAGATTGTGGGGATTGACCGCAGCATGGGCACACTGCGCAAGGGCTTGCGCGACCTCGGCATCGCCGACAACACGATGGTCTGGTTCAACAGCGACAACGGCGGGTGGATTGATCCCGCCAAACCGAACGCGAATGGCGAAACCGGCGGTCTGCGGGGCCGCAAGGGCGATATGTGGGAGGGCGGCCTGCGCGTGCCCGCGATAATCGAGTGGCCCGCACGGATCAGGCAGCCCTTCGTGACCGACGTGCCCGCCTCCGTGTGCGACATCTATCCGACCATCGTGGACATCCTGAAGCCGAGAGTTCCCAATCAGGTGGAACCGCTCGACGGGATCAGTCTGGTGCCGCTCTTGGACGGGCAGATGAAGGAAAGGCCCCGCCCGATCGGGTTCTGGCAGTACGATGACAGCAAGCACACCATGGACACGGATTCCGGTCCTTCGGCCTGGAACGACAACCGCTACAAGCTCGTCAAGAGCGCGCCCAACCAGTGGGAGCTTTACGATCTGACGGTTGATCTGTCGGAAAAGACCGACCTCGCCGCCAAGCACCCGGAGATCGTCAACCGGATGAAGGCTGAACTGGAGGCCTGGCAGCAGTCCGTGCTGCGGAGTAATCGCGGCGAGGACTACAAGGGCAAGTCGCCCTGAGGCTGGGCAGGGCGGCAGGGCGGCCGGATAACAGCGGACAAGAAGGCATGAGAACGGCAGGAATCAGTCGCCACGCGGCAGTTGCCGTAGGAGTCGCTCTGTTGGCGCTGGCGCAGGCGTGGGGAGCGGCAGGCAAAGGGCCGGTCAAGGTCTTTATTCTGGCCGGGCAGTCGAACATGGACGGCCAGGCCAATGTCTCAACGATTGATTTCCTCGGCGAGGACAAGGAGCACGGTTACCTGCTGAAGACGTTCAAACCCGACGGCAAGACACTGGTCACCCGCGACGATGTCTGGGTCGCCAGCGGCAGCGTTTGCGGCAATCTCGGCCCGGGCTATGGCGGCCGGAAAAACTACGACAAGCTCGGCAGCAACATCGGGCCGGAATACGCCTTTGGCTATTTCATGGGCGAGGCGCTGGAGGAGCAGGTTTTGCTGATCAAGTACGGCCCCGGCGGCCAAAGTCTGTATGTGAATTTTCGCCCGCCGAGTGCAGGCATGCCCAAAGGCGCGAAGCCCGAGGACGTCGGCAACCACTATCGCGCGCTGGTCAGCTACGTCCACGATATCCTGGACAACCTGAAGAAGCGCTTTCCCAGCTACGACGAAAAGGCTGGCTACGAGATCGCCGGCTTCGTCTGGTTCCAGGGCTACAACGACCTGTTCGATGAAACCGGCCGCAAGGAGTACGGCGCGAACCTGGTCCACCTGATCCAGGATCTGCGCAAGGAATTCAAGGCGCCGGAGATGAAGGTCGTTGTCGGTGTCATGGGCGTCAACGGTCCGCGGAACGAATCCAACCCCAAGCAAAAGGACGTGCGGGACGGCCAGCGTTTCGTCAACACGGTGCCGGAGTTCAAAGGCAACGTGAAGGCGATCGAGAGCGCCCCGCTCCTGCACCCGAAGGTTCTTGAGCTCAAGGCCAACTGGCTGTACGAGAAGGAGCGCAATCTGAAGGAGCATCCGATAACTGCGGAAGAGCAGGCGCTGCTCGCCCGCGCCACCTCCAACCTGGGCTTTCACTACTTCGGTGAAGGGCGGTTCTTCATCCTGCTCGGCAAGGCTTTCGCAGAGACGATGCTCGAGTTGCTTAAGAAACAGGGAGCAGTCCCATGAGAAGAAACCGTGATGGCTGCGCTGTCGTGCTCCTGGCGGCCCTGCTGATCGGCGGCACAGGGGTTCATGCCGCCGAAGAGGAAGCAGATCCTGCGGAGGCGAAGAAGGCCGCCCCGGCGGCCGGCGACAATGCCTACAATCTGGGCCCAACCGGCGCGCTGGGAAGGATGAAGGTCAAGGGGGGCATGACCGACGAGAGCCGTGAGATCGTTGTCACAGCGGTTGAAACGGGCTCGCCCGCCGCCGGCGTCCTCGAAGTGGGCGACAAAATTCTGGGCGTGTTCGGCAAGCCGTTCACCGAAGATGCCCGCAAGAGCTTCGGGCGGGCGATCGGCGAGGCCGAGACCGAAAAGTGCAAGGGCATTCTCCCGCTGATCGTTCAGCGGAAAGGAAAGACTCTCAACATTGATCTCAAGCTCCAGGTGATGGGCGCGTACAGCGACACCTCGCCCTATGACTGTCCCAAGGCGAAGAAGATTCTCGAACAGGGCCTCGCCGTGATGGTCAAGAACCTTGGGAAGGAAGACAGCCTCCACATCAACGAACTGGCTCTCCTGGCCTCCGGCAGGTCCGAGTATCTCGAATTGGTGCGCAAAAAGGCTCAAGAGATAGCCGCCAGTACGCCCGATGTTGAAACGCTGTGGAAGGATTCAAGCCACGGCGGCATGCGCACCTGGCATCATGGCTACAACAACCTCTTCCTCTGCGAGTACTACCTCGCCACCGGCGACAAGACCGTCCTGCCGGCCATCCGTTCCTACACCGCCATGATCGCCCGTGGACAGGGCCTTTTCGGCACCTGGGGGCACGGCTATGTACCGCCCCGCGCAGACGGCCAACTGCACGGCCCGGTGCCGCCCTATGGACCGGTGAACGCAACCGGCCTGCCCTGCTTTATTTCGCTGGTTCTCGCGGAGAAGTGCGGCATCGAGGCGCCCGAACTCAAACCCGCGATTGCCCGGGCCAATAAGTTCTTCGGCTACTACGTCGGCAAAGGCTACGTCCCCTACGGCGAGCACCGGCCGGGCGTCGGCCACGATGACAATGGCAAGACCTCTATGGCGGCGATGGCCTTTGCGCTGCAGGGCAAGCGGGCCGAGACGCAGTTCTTCTCGAAGATGGTGACCGCCTCCTATGAGTCACGCGAATGGGGCCACACTGGCAATGGCTTCAGCTACCTCTGGGGGCCCATCGCCGCCAATTGCGGTGGTCCGAAGGCCATGGCCGCCTTCATGAAGGAACTCCGCTGGTATCACGACCTCGCGCGGCGCTGGGACGGCGCATTTGTCAATGTCGGCACCGGCGGCGGGGTCGCCAGCAGCTATCATGGCGTCCTCGGTTCCACCGGGTGCTACATGCTGGGCTACGCCGTGCCCTTGAAGAAGATCGCGCTCACTGGCCGCGACGCACAGGCGGACCTCTGGCTGAGCGACACGGATGTTGCCGAGGCCATCGCGGCTGAGCGCTGGCTCGGCGACAACGCGCACGCCAAGCGGACGACCGAACAACTGCTCGCCGGGCTGAGCAGTTGGTCGCCGCTTGACCGCGCCCGGTCAGCCGAGGAACTGGGGCGGCGCAAGGAGGATGTCCTCCCGCACCTGCTCGCGCTGATCAAGAGCGACAATCCCCGTGCCCGGCTGGGCGCGGTCATGGCGCTGGGGCAACTCAAGGGCCGGGTGGTCCCCGCGCTGGAGACCTTGGCCGGCCTGCTTTCCGACGACGACCGCTGGATTCGCGTGCAGGCCGCCGAGGCGCTGCGGACCATCGGGCCTGCCGCCAAGCCGATCCTGACGCAGATGCTCAAAGCCGCCGCCGTCAAAGACGAAACGGACCCGATGGATTTCGGCGCCGGATCGCTGGCCTATGCCCTGTTCTACCCCGGCGGGGCGTCCGGGCCCAAGGGCATCCTTGCCGGGTCAATCAAGGATGTTCCCAAGGAATTGCTCTACCCGGCCATCCGGGCGGTCGCCGCCAACCCCGACTCGCACGCCCGGGGCTGCCTGCGCTCCACCTACGCTCTGCTCACGCTTGACGACGTCAAAGCGCTGGCCCCCACAATCATCGCCAGCATCGAGGAAATGGCGCCGGCCAACACCATGTTTTCCAATGGCGTCCGCCTTGCGGGTATTCAGGCGCTGGCCCGGCTTCGGATCGAAGAGGGCATTCCCTTGACGATGATGATGCTAGGTCTCCAAGACTGGGGCAGAGGGTACATCATCCTGGAGTCCTTGGAGGTACTGAAAAAGTATCGCGGAGCCGCCAAGTCCGTGCTGCCCGATCTTCGGAAACTGGAAGTGGAACTGCGCACGATGAAGCCTCAGCACGACAGACTCATGGAGGTTATTGCCATCATCGAGAACGATAACGACCCGCCCAAGCTGATCCGCCTGAAGGACTGCCTGGGCAAGGACAAGTGAGATAATGCGAGAGCGATGCAGCGCGTCCAATGACTCGTCAATGTCCACTTTGACGACGTCCATGACGCCGGCGCCGCGTTATCCCGGGCCGCGGCCAGCCAGGCTGAACGGCGCGGTGGCGCCGAAATCAACGTAGTAGTCGTCGGGCACGTCGGCGGGAATCTCGGCGCGCGCGGCGACGAGCGGCCGCAGGTCCTCGGCGCTGGTGAGGCCGCGGGACAAGGCTTCCACGAGCAGATCGGGCACCGCTTTCGCGGGCACGGTCCCCAGGCGCTGCGCGAACTGCGTGTTGCCTTCGGCGAGTTTGCCGCCGGCGAGCACGTCGTAGCAAGGCATCAAGCGGCCCTGGTGCCGTTTCACCCTACCCTCAAGCCCGAGCGCGGCGATGCAGTGATTGCCGCAGCAGTTGGGGCAGCCGCTGATGCGGAGCGCGGCGTCCTTAAGAAGGACGGGGGCCTTGCCATCCAGCCCCGCCGCCTGGAAGCGCTTTTCCAGTTCTTCGGCCAGCCGCGGCGAAAGGCACAAGCCGAGCTTGCAGGTGGAGGCGCCGGTGCAAGCGACGATCTTGGGTCGAGGGCGCAGGACGTCAATGCTGAGCGACGTCAGGGCCTCACTGCCGCGCGGGATTCTGGGGTTTGGGCGGTAGCGCCTGTTGCAGACGCTTGATCACGCCCAGGCCACTAACCGCCAACTCGGCCGCCTTTCGCGTATCCGATTCCGGTTCCTGCAACAGTGGCTCAATCTGGGAGACACTGCCGACAGCCGCTGTCTCCATCGCCAGCAGCCCTTTCACGGCGGCATTCCTGACCGCAATGTCCTTGCTCTGCAGGCCCTCGACCAGCACCGGCAGAATGGACGTGTCATAAGGCGCCAAGGTACTCAGCGCCAGGATCGCCTCGCGGCGAGCGAACCTGTCCTGATCCCTGGAAATCTCAATAAGCCGAGGCACGGCGGGCCTGCCAGCCGCACCCATGCGGCCCAACGTTACCATCGCCGCTCTCCTCACCCGCCTATCCTTATCGTCCAGCAGTTCCATCACGGGCTGGACCGCCGGCTGACCCACGCCCTGCAATCCTGACATCGCGATGTACTGCCAGCGGTCGTTTCTGAGCAACCTGAGCAGCACAGGAAGCTCATTCCGCAGAGACGGCGCCAGTCCATGGATGACCGCTGAGAAGAAGCGCATCTTCTGTTCATCGTATCTGGTCTCCGGCAAGGCCTCCTCCACAAGACTAAGCACCGGCTTGACCGCCGGGTCGCCGATGGCGCCGAGAGCTCGCGACACTTCAAGCAACAGATTCGTCTCCTTATCCATTCCCGTGCGGATCAGTATTGGCACCGCCTCTTTCGCTGCCGGGCCCATGGCTGCCAGGAGCTGGCAAATGCGCCCGCTCTCCGGATGACCTTTGCCCGACAACAGGGCGGCCAGGGCCGGAACGTGCGCCTCCTGCGGCCCGATCGCGCGGATGGCATCGAGGGCTTCGGGACAGGTGCCGCCGCTCTCTTTCAGCACTTCCACCAGCGCAGGGATTGCCTCCCGCGCAGGTGGACCGATTCCGGCCAGGCATTTGATCGCGGACCTGCGCGTATCCGCGTTGCCGTCCCGCGCCAGCGTGATGAGTTCCGGAAGCGCCGGCTCAGCCTCGGCACCAATGGCCAGCAACGACTCCGCAACCGCCCGCCGGACGGACGCGTCGTTATGCTGTGCAGCGGTCTTCAGCGCCGGAACGGCGGCACGCCCCATCGCGGTGACGATACGAGCGGCATGGATGTTCCCCTGTCTGAGCTGGTCCACAGCCACGGCTGCGAGCTCCTGCCTGCTGGCGCTGGGCTTGCGCGCCAGCGCTTCAAGCATTCTTGTGCGGGCCGCAAGAGCGTCCTGCTCCGCCTTCAGGCAGGTTCCGCACCAGCTTTGGAACTTATGCTTGGTGGCGGATGCCTGCAGGGCCTTCAGTGCGGCGGGGAAATCCTCCAGGCCTTCATAGGCGCTCACGATGCCCAGACAAGCCTGATGCTGGTAGTTCGCCAACGGGGCCATGATATTGGCCGTCGGCGCCCAGTTGTTGACGTTGGCGTTCAGGAGCTTGTCGAAGGCGGCGATGGCGTCCTTGTACATTTTGCGCAGCAGCAGCAGATAGCCGACGTTGTACTGCGCATCCGGCCAGGCCCTGGTGTTCGGGTAGTCCGCGGCGACTCGCTGAAAGCAGCGGACAGCTTCGTCCGCCTTTGCCGTCGCGTGGAACGCGACTCCCAGTTGCAGGAGCGCTTCGGCGTGGAGTTCGCCGTCTTGCGGGAAGTCATTGATGATCCGTTCCACCCACTTCGCGGCCTGATTCCATTTCTGCTCCTCCGTCAGGTCCTGGCGCGCGATGGTCCAGCGCTGCAGAAGCCGGCAGATGTTCTTCCCGGTGTCTTCCGCGGGCTTGGGCGTCGAATCCAGGACGGGCGCCAGCAGTTCGATGGCTTCGGCCGGACGGCAGTAGTATACGGTCTGCTCGCCTGCGAGTGCCTCAACAGCGAACTTGACGCGGCTCTCGGGATCCTCCGGATTCTTGACGTACTCCCGGAGCAGCTCTATCTGTTTGCGGGCCAGTCGCTTTACCCAAGTGTCGCCATGCTTCTCCATCAACGCGAGGAATTCGGCGGCCTGGTCATACTCCTTCCTCCGCAGCGCCAGCAGAGCCGCCTCGTAGGCACTTGCCGCACAGTCGGTCGTTGCCGGACTTCCGTTCCTGGCGACGGTGGCAAGGCACTGATAGGCAATGTCGGTCAGGCCGAGAAGTCCGGCGGCCTTCGCCTTTCCGCTTAGTCGGTAGTTGATGTCACCTCCGTAGGGAGAGGACGCTTGCCGCAACGGGCCAATGAGCGCGTGCCACAGCACTGCGTTACGGAGTTGACACGGATCACGCTTGGCAAGGCTCACGAATTCGTCGGCAAGCCAGGTCGCGGTCCTAACATCATCGTGGGTGATCAGAGACTTCAGTTCCGCAATGGCGGCGTCCTCCGTCTCCGGCCCCCACAGCGGGCCAGAGTTGTCCGGTCTGTCGTCAGCCGGCCAGACAGATAGGGCGCAGAAGACCACTGCCCCTACTGCAAGCACGCTCTTCGACACAGGCCAGGCCTCCTTTGCCAACCATACGCTGATCCGAAGCTGAACTGGGCTCCGTGCCCACGGCCGTACAGGTCTACAATGGTTAGACGGTGCTCACGCGTAACGGTTTCTGGGGGCGTGCAGGAAAGCGAGCGGCGCCGAGCTTCAGCTTGTAGCGCTTGTCCGGCAGTGCGCCCAGTTGTACAGTTTTGGCGAGGCATCCGGGAACCGTGGTGGACATGAGGCCCTTGAGTTCATCTTGTCTATGCGCTCACCACGAAGAACACGAAGAACACGAATAAGGGTCCACCCAACCCCCCGGTGTCTTTTTCTTCGTGCCCTTCGTGGTTGAATGTCGCGTGGCTTGGCTGCATCGCGCTTGCGGGCGCCTGTGCGGCTGATACCGACGCGAAAAAGCCTGCGGCCAACGTTATTGGGTGGCGAGGCGACGGGACCGGGATCTTCAAGGACGCGACGCCGGTCCTCGAGTGGGGCCGCTGGCCCAAGAGCCCCAACGGGGGCCTGCGCTATCAGGTCCGGAAGCCGAAGGCCGGCGACGCCGGCCAGAACGCCACGCCCGTGCGCAGCGGCCAGATCCTCGAATGGCTGATCATCGGACCGTTCTCTCCCAAGGAGCCTGC
>JAPLOD010000201.1 GCA_026692735.1 Planctomycetota bacterium
GTGGAGGACAAGGCACCCATCCGCAGAGCTCGTCGTGAGAAACAGGAAGCTTCGTTGTGAGCGTTGAATGCGCCGAGCGGCTGTCGTATCCTATTGCGGTATTCGGCGGAGGAATGCGCGTGTGGCCCACATACTTGACGGCGCTTGGTCTCTTGGTTTTGTCGCTTGCCGCGTGCGCCGCGGATAATGACGTCGTCCTGAACCTCGAGCCCTCCAGGTCCAACCCGCGCAACTCCGAAGGCGCGTTCGTCACGCTCAAGAACGGGCGCGTCCTCTTCCTCTACACGCAGTTCTACGGCGGCAGCGGCGACGCCAGCCCCGCGCGCATCGCTGGCGTGCACTCCGACGACAAGGGCGCTACCTGGAGCGTTCCGCAGGTCGCCATCGAGAACGATGGCAAGCAGAACGTGATGAGCGTCTCGCTGCTGCGCCTCGCCAGCGGCAAGATCGCGCTCCTCTATCTGGTCAAGAATGGCATGACGGATTGCCGCCCGGTCTTCCGCCTCTCGAACGACGAGGCGCAGACGTGGTTTCCGCCGCGGCTGGCCATCGCTGAGCCGGAGTATTACGTCGTCAACAACGACCGCCTCGTACAACTGCGGACTGGCCGCCTGCTCATCCCTGCGGCGCTGCATAAGAACGAAGGTGGGCGCTTCAACGCTCACGCACAGGACTGCTTCTTCTACTCGGATGACGAGGGCCAGACCTGGCGCGAAGCGCTTGCGCGTCTCGACGTCCCGGCGACTGTCCGCGCGGGCCTCCAGGAACCGGGCGTGGTCGAACTCGCGGACGGCTCGCTGCTGGGCTGGGCGCGCACCGATGCCGGCGCTCAGTACGGGTTCTCATCCGCCGACCAAGGCGTTACCTGGTCGGAGCCCAAGGCGACCGAAATGCAATCGCCGTTGTCGCCGGCGAGCATCAAGCGCCTCGGCGATGCGAAGTTGCTCGCGATCTTCAACGATCACTCCGGGCAGTTCCCGTTCGTCAAAGGCAAGCGCGTCCCGCTGGTCAGCGCCATCTCGACGGACAACGGTCGGTCGTGGATCAGCCGTAAGCTTCTCGAAGACGACAAGGACGGCTGGTACTGCTACACGGCCATCCACTTCGTCGAGGATTACGTGCTGCTCGCGTATTGCGCCGGCGACGCGAAGGTCGGCGGCCTGAACCGCCTGCGCATCCGCCGCGTGAAGCGCGCGTGGTTCGAGTGAGCCGCAGGTCTTACCGCAGCGGACGCGGAGGGGCGCCGTCCTCAAGTCAGTCCGCTCGATAGCAGAGGCCCACAGATGACCAAGCTCGACATGTCGCTCAAGATCGCCCTGCAGGCCGGCAAGGCCGGCGGCCTGGTTGCGCCGAAAGAATGAACGATCTGCGAGGAGAGACGGTAAGCCAGGAACATGAAGGCCTTGCCTATGCCGACCGTCTATGAAGGTGTTCTTCCCGCGGCTCTACGGCGCTATCCGTGCCACGACAACAGGCATAGCGCGGTGGTTTCCGGCAGCCAACGTGGTCTTGGGGAGTGTGTATGACCGCTCGTATTCGCGAAGGCGGGCAGCCCGGCATGGGCGAGGGGGATCCCGGGCCGCAGGGGGTGCGTTGTGCTCGGCCAGCGGCGAAACCATGGATTGGCGTGGTGTGCGGAACACTGCTGCTCCTGACCGTCGTCATTCCCTGGGGCGTTTCGGGCGAGCATGTGGTCTGGTCATGGCACATGCTGCATCGCTGGCCGGTCACAGCCGTGGTGATGCTGCTTGGCGTCTGGTCTGCGGGGCTGGTCACGCTTGCCGCAGGCATCTCGCTGCGAGGGGTGAAGCTGGCGATTGCATACCTCGTGGCGGGCGGTGCGGCATTGACGCTTTACCTTGTTGCCACTGAGGCCAGCCCCATACCGTGGCGGGTGTTCGTCCCCGGCGCGACGCAAGAGGTATGGTTGCAGCCGATGGCCGTGGCCTCATTGGCTCTGTATCTGGTTGTTACCGGCGTTCGCGCCCAAGGCAACGCGAACGTCCCTCTCTGTGTACTTCAGTGCCTGACCTCCCTGATCATCGCGGGGGTGGCCATTTCCGGCGGTGCAGATGCGGTCCGAAAACTGGGCGCCGCCGCCGATTACTGGTTGGTCGCGGCCGTAGGGCTCACAGCGGCCGCACTGATTGGACTTGGGGGTCTTCTTACACTTCTGCAATCGCTTTCGTTCGAGTCGCGCGGACACAGGCTGACGCGCGCCGGTAGACGGCTGGTGCTCGCGAGTTTGCTGCTGTCGTTAGTGTGGGGGATTGTAGGTCCTGTGGTGGCGAGTCCGGCAATCACGATTCAAGAGTTCTCCTGCGTGCCGGAACGTCTGACCGGTGCGATTCTCCTCGCCGGCATCCCATTGGTGACGATAGAAGGGCTGATCGGCGTGTGCACCCGGTTCGGGTACGCCATGCTTGGCGCCGTCGCAGTGACGATCAGTGGTGTTGCCGTGGTTGTCAGCCTTCAGCAGGGGTATATCACGCCGGCGGCCCAGCAGTTGGGCGCGATCCCACAGCGAGCAGACACGGTGGCCGTCCATCGCCGGGGGGACTGGGTTCAGTGGTGCGGCCGGCCTGATCGAAACATGGTCTGCGATGAAGAGGGTCTGCCCGAGCGATTTGACCACGTCACCAAGGAGAAGACATCCGGCCTGACCAACATCAAGTGGGTCGTGCGTTTAGGCACGTATGTGTTCGGGAGTCCCGTCATCGCGGGGGGCATGGTGTTCATTGGCGGCATGGCCAACACGCCTGGCACGTCCGATCGGGCTGGGATGCTGTGGTGCTTTCGAGAAGCTGATGGCAAGCTCCTGTGGCGGCTGCGAGCGCCACACATTACATCCCTCTATGGCAATGATTCCTACGGCATCTGCTCCACTCCGACGGTGGAAGGGGACCACGCGTATTTGTTGGGAAACTTGGGCGATGTACTCTGTTTGAGCACCAACGGCATGGCCGGCGGCAGTCACGGACCTTTCGGGGGCGAGGCCCAACGTTTTGGGAGTGGGCGGGAGTTGGTCACGTCCCAGATTGCCCCAGACGGCACGCGAATCCTGGAGTGCACGGCCGGTACGTACGCGACGTTGGGACCGCTGGACGCGGACGTGTTGTGGACATTCGACACACTCCGCGAGGCGAACTGTTGGCCGTTCAATGCACTGAACGCCGCAATCCTGATTCGGGGCAACCGTTTGTACGTGGCTACGTGCTCGACGTTCAGCGACCACAGTGATGGCTCCCAGGGTCCGATCGAGGCATGGAAAAAGAAGTATCAGAAGACACGTTATGACTCGCCCAGTCTGATTGTGCTAGACAAGAGCACGGGCAAACTGCTGGCTAGGGACACAGAGGGCGTTTTCGAGCAAACATTCCACGGGGCGCATTCCTCGCCGGCCTTGGGAACGGTCAACGGCAAGGAACTGCTGTTCTATGGCGGAGGCAACGGGACGTGTTACGCGTTCGACCCCGACTTTGTGCCCGGCCCGGACGGCAAGCCCGGACAGCTCAAGCTGGTGTGGAAGTTCGATTGTCTGGCCCCGTCGAGCTATGGCTCATCCTTCAGGCCCGATCGGCTCTACAAGGCTGAGACAATCGCCACGCCCGTCTTCTACAAGAACCGCATTTACACATCAATCGGCAACGATCTGATCAACAGCGGCCCGACCGCGGGGCCGGGACGATTGGTGTGCATTGATGCCACGCAGACGGGGGACATCACGCGGACCGGCAGAATCTGGTCGTTCGATGACATGTGCTCGTGCGCCTCCACAGTGGCGATTGCCGACGGCTTGCTGTACACCGCCGATGCGGGCGGCACCATCTACTGTCTGGATGCGGACACGGGCGCAGTGTGCTGGACACACAAGACCGCGCCGGTCTGGAGCTCGCCGCTGGTCGCGGATGGCAAAGTCTACGTTGGCACGCACGGGCGCGGGCTCTTGGTGTTCGCGCATGGCAGGACGAAAACGCTGCTCTCGCAGAACATGACCGGCGGGGACATTGTAGCGTCCCCTGCCGCTGCCCGCGGTGTGCTCTATGTGGCATCGCAGAGACACCTGTATGCGCTCGAGCGGGGCAAGACCGGCGCGCTGGTGGAACACGGCGAGTGACACACGTGGCGGAAGCGGACGCCAACCGCTACCACCTCGTCATCGGCCCCACTGACACCGTGATCCGTGCCAACGTGAGCGAGAAAGCTCTCACGGTCCGTGTTACCGGCAAGAGCCCCGCCGAGCAGGCCGAAATAACACTCCCGGTTTCTGCCTCGCGGTGACGCCATCAACCCAGGGACCGCGGCGGCTCGCGGCTACCCCTGCAGGTGCTTCCCCACCAGCTTGGTCATCTCGAACATGGAGACCTGCTTCTTGCCGCCGAAGACGGCCGCGAGCTTCTCGTCGGCGTTGATCATCGTCCTCTTCTTGGCGTCCTGCAGGCCGTTCTTCTTGATGTAGACCCAGAGCTTCTTGGTGACCTCGGTGCGCGGCATGGGCTGGTCGCCGATGACCGGCGCCAACACCGCGTCTGGCTGCATGGGCGTCATGAACGCCGCGCTTGGCGTGCGGGCGGATTTCTTCGCCTTCGCCCTGGAATGACTCCTCCTCGTGGGATAGAACGTGACGAACGTAACAGGAACCGGGGCTGCTATAGCTGGCTGGGGGCGCGAGCGTCAAGGAGGAAGCTGGCCGCGCTCTGTACCTCTGTACCAGGGCGGCAGGATAGAGCTTGGCCGCTGGACAATGATCGAGTGTCAGGGCAGCCGGGACATGGGCGAGGCGGTGCAGGACAACCTGTGGTCGCGCCTGTTCCCCGGCTACCTCACGGGTACGGCCAGGCCCATGGGGGCGCTGCGTGGAAAGGTTCTCTGGGAAATGTCGGTTACACGGTCCCCGGAAATCGGGACTCCGTTTCCGATTCTGCCTCACGAACTCAGGAGTCACAAGAACATGACCCATCACATTGTGATTCTATCGTTTACGGTGCTAGGGATGATTCATCTTGCGGGATCTGCCGCCACAGCCGAGCCGAATCGCGAAACTCCTGACCGCTTCGCACTCGATGGAGCACGCAACATCATGAACGAAGAGGACTTCGGCATCGTCAACGGCAAGTTGACGGCCGGCGTCCCCTATCGAAGCGTGTTCGCCGTCAGCGGCCTTTGGGCACCACCCTACGTGAGTTCCAATTTCAAGCTGGGCATCGCGCTGCTGGAGCAGCCCGTCGTCACGGAGCGCTATACATGGCATCCGTTCTACGTCGAGCGGGCCGGCTCGATCCAAGGAATCGCGGTGGAGAACGTCACGATGCTGATCGCCGGAAGCCGCGCCGGGCTGGCGGCCGTGACACTGAAGAATGCCACGGCAGAACAGCGCACAGTTCCCGTGACGATCACTGTCAGCGGCACGCTCGATCAATCGGGGTGGTGGGAATTCGCAAAGCCGGTAAGCAAGACCGTCACGACGCGGAAGGTTGCCGGCGGATTGTTGCAGATGAAGCAAGGCGGCCAAGTCATCGCGTGTTGCGCCGGCAACAGCATTAGCTGGGAGGATGCGCAGCCTTGCGGCCGGGGCACTATGTTGCTTCCGCCCTCCGTCAGCGTGAAGCTTTACGTTGTGTTTGCGACAGGTCCCGCTGCTGAGGCCGTGGCGGCGTGCGAACGAATTTCCGCCGATCCTGAGAAGGCGATGGCGGAAACGCGGGCGGTCTACGCCGCGCGGCTGCAGGACCTCTTCCAAAGGCTTCCCCGGTTGGAATCGAGTAACCCCGCGCTCGACCGCTTCTACTGCCGTTCGCTGGTCCATCTCTTGATGAACCGATGGGACGTGCCCGAGTTCGTGTTGCATCCCTACTACAGTACAGGGAGCGTCAACGGCGGGTGCCTTGCTGAGTACCTATGGAACTTCGGGGAGAACTGGGAGATCTTGCCGCTCTACGATCCCGAAGCCAGCCGCACGCACATCAAGCGCTTTCTGGCGTCCGACATGACGAAGCATTTTGCGTTCGAGCCGACAACGGGGAATGCGTGGGGCCCGTGGTATCCCGTGAATCAGGAGAAGATCGTCGGGCTGATCTATTATCATGTGAAGAACACCGGTGATACGGCGTTTCTGAACGATGTGGTTATAGGCAAGACAGTTCTGGAACACGCCATCGCCAACGCCATGTATGGCGACGATCCGGCGAAGCCGGTCGCCCTGATCGATTACGGGCCGTCAAACAGTCACCTCGAACTGCGTCTCGGACTGCCTTACAACCACGTTATGCCCGACCTCAACGGACGGCGCTACGAGAACTACGTGCTGGCCGCTGAATTGGCGGATCTGGCTGGCAAACCAGCGCCGCAGCTTCGCCGGCGGGCCGAAGAACTCAAAACTTTGCTGAAACAAAATCTCTGGAATAGCAAAACCCGCTGGTTCGACTTCCAAGACGACAAAGGCAAGAAAGATGTCCGCTACACGTTGCAGATCTTCAAGCTCTTCGGCAGCAAGGTGCTCGACGAAGAGGAGGAGGCGGGCCTGCTCGATCATCTGCTGAGCGGGAAGGAGTTCCTGTCGGAGTTCGGATTGCACAGCCTGTCAAAGACCGATCCGGCATACGACCCGGCCGACATCGACAACGGAGGGCCCGGTGCCTGCACGAGCTTTCCTCCACAGGTCGCCGAGCGTCTCTACAAGGCGGGAAAGCCCGCCGCCGCCGAGAACATCCTCAA
The DNA here is from genome assembly GCA_026692735.1 of Planctomycetota bacterium. Lineage (GTDB taxonomy): Bacteria > Planctomycetota > SZUA-567 > H5-PLA8 > H5-PLA8 > JAPLOD01. The sequence continues at coordinate 6,715 of JAPLOD010000201.1, forward strand.
ACGGATTCTCTGGTGGGGTGAGCGCCTGCCGTACTGGGGCGATTCACTGGTGGCAGACCGAGCCGATTACCGCAAGGACACGCCCCTTCAATGCACGATAGATGGCGCCGCCGTGGCGCAGAGCATCATCTTCGGCATGTTCGGGGTCCGCGCGGAGTTTAACGGCGACATCCGCATCCATCCTCAACCGCCGGCGTTCGCCCCCAAGATCGAACTCAAGGGACTCAAGCTTCGCGGCCATGTCCTGGATATCGCCGTGCAGGGAGGAGAGTATGAGGTGCGAGCGGATGCCAATCGGATCAGCACGGCCGTTGGCCAGTCCATCGTCGTGCGGGGCGGCCAACTGCTGCGCGGCGACAACTGACATGATCGATTCTGTTCGGCACGGGAAACGTGTTGTGGTAAGCCGGAAAGCCTGATACTTGCATCCTTTGCTTTCCTGGTCCGAAGAATGTGCTCAGAGTCCTCGAAGGCGCAAGGCGTTGTACATCTGCACCAATGGGGCGCCCGGAAAATCCCGGAAAGCGGAGGAGGGATGGCTGAAGACTCTGCCCAGATAGATTCTCCGGATGTACAACAACGATGCTTATCCGGGACGGCTTCAATCTGATCCAATGAGGAGACATTTTCGATGAAGACACTGCGCGCGATTGTGGCGGGTGCCGGCGGCCGGGCGATTGGCTGGCTGATTCCGGCATCGTTGAAGAAAGATGATGTGGGAACTACCGCGGTTTGCGACGAATGCCTGGCCATCGCACGGTCCGCAGATCGTACTCGTCAGGCGGCTCATAGGGCAGAGTCAGCCTCCCCTCGTCACTTCGTGTCATACCTGCATCGGAAATTCTGCCGTGATCGCCAAGAGGATCCCGTAAAGGATTGCGCGGCAAAGCACCGGGCACGGGACGCGGGTTCGCCGGTGAACGCCAAGCCGAACGCCTTCACTTGTTCCTCTGTTCGTTCAGAAACGGCCCGAACGCCGCGTAGTATGCGTTATGCGGTCCCATGTGGCCGGAGTGCGGCATGATGATGATCTTCTTCTGGCCCTGAATCCTATTGCAGGCCGCCAGAACACCTTCCGGCGGACAGGTCACGTCTATCAAGCCGACGCCGATGATGCCCGCACACTTGATGCGCGCGGCGAAGTTCACCGCGTCGAAATAGCGGCTGGTTTCAAGCATCTTGTTGTAGTCCTTCTTCTGCCACGTTCGGCTCGCCCAGTTCGGCCAACCGGGCGCGCGCTTGGCTTGCTTGCCCGTGTGATCGCAGCCGGCCGGCACGCTGGCGGCAAAGGCTGTGACCGCCGGATGGAGTCCGGCGATCACGAGCGTCTGGTAGCCGCCCTGGCTGCCGCCATGCACCAGCACCGTCTTCTTGTTCCACTCGGGCCGTTGCGTCAGGTAATCCACCGCGCGATAACACGAAAGGAACATGCGCAGGAAGTAGGAGGTCTCCCGGTTGTCGTTCCCGATACCGGGGTAGTCGTTCAGCGCCCCCTCGCTCTGCTTCTTGTAGAAGTCCGGCGCTTCGTCAATCGGCAGGTCGTGCGCCTCAATATTCATTGCCAGCCAGCCGTTCTTGGCCTGGTCGGTGACCCATCCGCGCTCCAGTTTGTAGACTCCCGCCCACTGCACCTGCAACATCGCCGGCAAGTTCGATCCGCCCGCAGGCTTGGCAATCTGTCCCTGAATCTTGGTCCCGTTGATGTTGTCGAGCGTAATCTTGAAGTACTCGATGCCCTTCTGGCCGATGTCAACCGGGGTGAGCTGAACGTTCATCGGCACGGCGTTGAGCGCCGCGATCTTGTCGCTCCAGAACTTGTCGAAGTCGTCGGGCGGCGGCGCGGAGACGGCAATCTTGTCCGGAGCGAAGACTGCGCCGCCGAGCCCCTGGACTTCCTTCACATCGTCCGGCCCCTTGTAGCTGACTTCCAACAGCAATGCGCCGGGGGCGTCGCGCGTGCCGGTGACGGTCGCCCTGCCCTCGGCAAGGTCCACGGTGCCTTTGGCAACCTCGTCCAAGCCGCCGAGACGGATGCGGTAGTTCACTTTGCCGGCGCCGGGCTTCTTATCGCTGGAGACCTGGATGCGCCACATCACCGTCTGCCCCGGATCGTAGATGCCGGTATCCTTGTCCGGCTGAACCTGAATCGTGCTCGCGGCCTGCACCAGCGAACACAGGGCGAACACGGCGACAACGGCGCGAATGGCATGGGCAGAACGGCGCATGGCACAATCCTTGGACCGGGATTTCCCGGGTGAGTCGCTCCGAGCCGCTTCGGCGACTCGATTCTCTGGCATTATAGGCATCGCTATTCTTCATGCAGAGCATTTCTGCCGCCGCAGAGCATGGCCCCGGATATGGCCCCTGACTTCATCGCATTGGTGGTGTGCTGACGTGCCGTTGGTGGCGATGCCACCAGTGGCACATAGCCGGCTACTTCGTCGCCGCTACCTTGGATGGCTTGCAGACGATGCGGAAGCCGACGTTGTACACGGGCTGGCACGGCAGGTAGCGCCAGCGCGATGCGGACCGGCAATAGCGGAACGTGTCGTTCCACGAGCCGCCGCGCACGACTTTGGGCCCTTCCGCCTTGGGATCGTTGCGGCCGTCGCCGTCCACGTACGGATACGCCCGGTATTCTGTCAGCGTCCATTCGGCGACGTTGCCGACCATGTCGTGGATTCCCCACGCGTTGGGCTTGTACCGCCCGCCCGGAATCGAGAACATCGCGCCGTCCGAATAGCGGTCCACGCGCCCCCAGCCCCAACCGCTTAGCGACGAGTCCGCCACGTTGCCCACGTTCTGCGCTTTCTCACACGACTCGCCGAACGACCACGGCGTCGCGCTTCCCGCGCGGCAGGCCCACTCCCACTGCGCTTCCGTCGGCAACGAGCACTCGATGCGCGTCTTCTGCGAAAGCCACTCGCAGAACGCCACAGCTTCCTTCCAACTGATGCGCACGACCGGCTGGTCAGGTTCATTGACCGGCGTGCCGCGCGTGTAGCGATCCTTTCCGCGGCCTTCCATGTACGCGCTGTCGTGAGTGGGATCGAACTGCGCATACTGCCTGTTGGTGACTTCCATCCGGCCGATGTAGAACGGCTGGCCAATGCCGACGGCCGCGTCCGGGAACTCGTCCGGGAAGCCGTTCACGTCGCCCATGACGAACTTGCCCGCCGGCACCGGCACCAGCGTGATGCTCACGCCTTCGCCCAGGTCGAGCTTCATTTCGCTCAACCCCGTCTGCTTCTGCAGCTCGGCCGCCTGCTGAGCGGTCAGCGGCCAGCCCTCCAGCTTGACCGGCGTGGGACGCGCCGCCTCAGGCGCAGGCTGTTCAAACGCCACGGCCGCGGGCTGCGGCAGCGGATCCTCGGTGCGGTCCTCGACATTGGAGAGCAGCAGACGATACTTCGCGCGCCGCTCCACCTGCTCGGCTTTCGGCGGCCGGTGGCTTTCGCGCCAGTTCCCCGCGTACGGCACATTGAAGTCTATCCACGTGTAGATGCGGTCGCGTTCCTCCTGCGTCAGCGTGACATTGTGGTGGCCCTTCTCCAGCATCTGAACGAGCGCGCTCGTGCTGGCGTGGAACTCCGCCGGCGCCGGCAAGTGGTAGTCCGCCTCATACCCTGCGCGGCGAACGTACGGCGCGAGGGCCATATATGCCGGGCTGTAGTTGCCTTTGAACTCGGGGCGGAGTTGCTTGCCGCGGAAATCGGGCTTTTGCCTGCCGTCCTTGTTCTGGCCGTCGTGGCAGCCGACGCAACGGTGGTTGAGCACCGGCTGAACTTCGTGTTCGAAACCAAACCCGCGCGCCGGGCCGTACCACGGCTTGATCTCCGAAGGGCTCATCCGGCTGAGCGACGCCTGGTACGTGGGCGGCGCCTGGTTCTGGCTCTCGTGGCAGCCGACGCACGACAGCACTTCGCCGGGCATCGCCGTGAACCAGCTCCGCATCACCTGCAGGCTCTTGCCGTCGGCGTCCAGCGGCTGCACGAAGATCGGCGTGTTGGCCGGCACGCGGAAGAACGCCGACCCGTCCGGCTCGACCGGAACGGTGCCGAGGATCAGCTTGACGTCCCATCCGCCCTCATAGGTCGCCGCGTACGTGTCGCCGTTGTCGCCGAAGCGGTATTCGTGGGAGCCAAGCCGCAGCGCTTTGACCGAGCCCTGCGGGTACCCGCGCAGGCCGCCGCCCTGGTACACATTGGCCATGTACACGAGCGCGTCCTTCCGCTTCGGGTCCACTCGCGGCGGAATGGCCGCCGGCGTGGGGCGAGGGCGCAGCGGAATCGGCTCCGCGTAGTTGCCGATCAGCAGCGGCGTCATGTTGTCGAAAATGTCCACGAGGTAGATGCCCCACGGGCTCCACTCGTCGAGCTTGCAGTTGGCCAGGAAGTAGTTCCCGGAACCGCGGTTCGTCTCGGGTTCGGACAGCGGGTATGGCCACGCGAAGCGCGGCCACCATTCCGCCACCAGTCCGTCCATGATCACCGGTTCGACTGTCTTGCCGCGGTCGCCAATGCGATGGATGATGCCGCTCGCTTCCTGCCGGCCTCGTGACGCATCCAGCACCACAAGCTGCCCGACGCGCGACACACCGTGGTGGCCGGAGACAACGCAGACGATCTGCGTCGGCTTGCCCGGGATGGGCTTGGGCCAGTACATGGCGTTGGGCCAGTACGAATTGCTCCCGTAAAACGCTGTCTGGTTCGACCCGTCGGGATTCATGGTGAACAGCAGGCGTGTGAAGTAATGCGGCGTGTCGGTGTACTCCCAGCGCGTGTAGATGACCTGGCCGTTCTCCATGACGCAGGGGTTCCAATCGTGGTCCTGGTCGAAGCACAGCCGCCGCTCGTTCGTGCCGTCGTCGTTGATCAGGTGCATGTTGCCCACGTACCACTCGCCCGTGCACGGCACGGCCTGTTCGCACGCGGTGGAGACGAACATGATCTGGCCGCTGGGCATGCGGCACACTTCGTAGTGCTTGGTGTGCTGGTCGGTGTGCGTGGTGATCTGCCGATGGCCCGTGCCGTCCACATTCACCTCGTGGATGCGCACGTTTTCGCTGAACAGGATTTTCGTGCCGTCGAAACTCAAGTCCATGTCGCTGATCCCGCCGCCTCTATAGATGGGCGTGATCGTGCCGTCGGGCTTGACGGGCGAGAGCGTCACTAGTTCGTTGCCGATGTGATTCGGCCCGCCCCAGTTGGATGCGAACCCGGGACCGCCTCTCCCCAGCAGCAGCTTGTCGAACGCCAGCAGCGGATTAGCCAGCAGGATCTCCTTGCCTTCGGTGGCGGCCTTCTCATGAACCGCGACCACCGCCGCGAGGGCATCGGCCGCGCCCCCGCCCCCCGCGACTTTGGCCCACGCCGCGGTCATCTGTTCTTCCAGAGCGTCAATGCGCTTGAGGAATTCGGCGCCCTTCGGGTACTTCTCACCGAACGTTTCCTGCTGGTCCTTCACTGCCAGCCGCATGGACTCGATCCTGTGGTGCTCGGCCATCGCGTTCTGCAACGTGGCGATGGCATAGTACCGCTTGCGCGCCTCCTCCAGCGTCTCGGCGGCCTTCCCCGTCTTGAACGCCGCCAGGCAGGGCTCGGCCCTCGCTCGAATGCCGGCTTCAATGGTCTCGAGTTCCTTGCTGACAGCCCCCGCGCGGATTTCCGCAAACGTGTTGTACTGACTGACAAGAGTCTGCGGTTTGCCCGGCGCCCAGTCCGTCGTGAAGTACTCACGTCCGGCCATCGCGCGCCGCTCAAAGGAGACCCAGATGCTATCCGCCTGTTCCCACCCGATCTGCGTCAGACTCACGGGATCCGGGAAGTCCTTCTTCACTCTCTCATACAACTGCTGGCGGCGAGAGATCCGCTCCTGACGTGGGCCCGCCCCCGGTTTGGACATGGGGGGCTGCAGCATCAGCCACAGATCGCACTGGCCGCCCTTGTTGACGGGAACCATGGCCAAGAGGTGGTAATGCCCCGGCGACTCATGAATTGGCCATGTGCGCTGGTTGGGCTGCGCGGGTGAGTTGTCATTGGGCGCAATCGTGGACTTGCCGCCGACGACTTTCAGCCTGCCGCTTGCCATGCCAACTCCCACGGCCAACGCTTCCTTGCCGGCATACTCTGCTTCCACGTCCATCTTCCGGCACAGCACAACAACCTCGCCGGGCTTGGCCTTCAGGATCGCGGCCAAGTCCGCCAACTCGCCGTCTTTGACTTCCGCGCATTCGCGCCACGCCAGTTGCTTGCCCTTGAGCGCCAGCGGAGCGGCCAAATCCACACTCGAAAGCCGCTCGATCTGCCGCGCTTCGTCGCCGTTCGCCGGCACAACACCCGCGGTGTACCAGTTGCCGAAGTTCACACCCGCGCGCTGCTGCACCATTCCGTCTATCTCGCACTCCCAACGCAGCATCGCTTCGCGAGTGGCCTGCATCGTCTCCTGCCAGGTGGCTTTCTTTTCGTACGGCGGACGGTCACCCAGTTGGCGCAAGGCCGCGGCGCGCGCTTTCTCTTCGGGCGTGACCACGATCACGTCGTTCGGCTCACCAAACGCTTCCAGTTCGACGACCGCCGTCCAACCCTGCGGTCTATTGGTCTTGGCGGGTGACCCGGCTTTCTCCGGATACGTTCGCCAGATGCGGAACTCGATCCAATCCACCTTCTCGGCGGCAAGCGGCCCGCCGTCCGCGGAGACGAACGACGTGTGGAAGCCGCCGCCGTCTTTGCCGAGGATCTTGTCGCCCGTGGTCAGCAGCGGCGCGTCTGAAAACTTGGGCAGCTTGCCCGGATGGTTGCTGTTCTCTGCCACGCGTATCTCGAAATCCTGATTGGCGCGCGGATCGCAGTTGAACGTGAACACGCCGACCTCGTGCAACGGCTTCGGCTGGCCCAGATAGAACGCGATCACTGACGGCTGGCCGTCAATGTTCACGCGTCCATCGCCGCCCATGACCCCCGCCGAACCGTCGGCTAGTTCCCGCGGACTGGGAGCATCGCCGAAGACCTTCACGCCGGCGCGGGCGAGAAGGTTCCGCCCATTCTGCGCGTCAATGCGCTCGGCCATCTTGTTGAAGCCGGCTTGCGTGTTGTCCCAGCATTCGGTCTTCATTTCGGCGCCGGCTGCCGAGAACATGCCGGTCGCAAGGACCAGGGCAAGCACCGCCGAACTACGGGATGAAGAACAAGAAATGCGCAATACGGAAGACGGGATGCGCAGGACCGAATGCAGCTCATGCCTCATGGTGGAGTCCCCTGATGGCCATCGCGTAGTGCGCCGCGGGGCGACGAACGCAGGAAAGCCCCGCAGGCTATGATCTATTACACCGATGAACGGAGCGGCGTCAACACTGGGATTACTTCGGAAGGGCTCGGCCGGCATTTGTCTGGGCGAAGAGCCATTCGAGCGCTGTCCTGCCGAGAAACCCCGTCGAGGGGAAGAAGGAGCGAAGACCGACCGGCGGCGATGGTAAGGCAGGCAGGTTGTGGGTGATCGGTGACGTGAGAGGTGGTGGTGTGCAGGACGCGAAGCGGCACACACTGGAGCACGGAGTTTGTAAAGACGTAGCAATGCCTTGCGGGCCGCTGATCAGCGCCGGTAAGCAGACGCACCGCGCGCCCCTTCAGGCGGCGACGCGGCGGCAAGTGTGATGGGGCCCGCCTCGCCCGCCGCCAGGCCGCGGCGTGACCACCGCCCGCCCGCGCCGCCACCCCCTGCCCCTCCAGAAAACGGTCGAGATCGTCAGCCAACGCGCCGGCCGAAGTGTATCTGTCCTCCGGCTTCAGCGCCGTCGCCCGGCGGACAATGCGTTCCAGTTCCGCCGGAACCCCACGCTCCCGCGGCAACGGCGCCAGTTCCCTCGCCAGCACCTGCCGCAGCAGCGCCGCCTGCGAGTCCGCCGTGAACGTCGGCCGCCATGCCAGCAGCTCGTACATGGTCAGCCCCAGCCCGTACACGTCGGTCCGCGCGGCGGCGCGGCGGTAGCCTGCAGTGCAGCCGGCGGCGTCAGCAGCAGGGCGGTGATGGTGAGGGTGTATCTCACCGGCAGTTCCTTATACACCCTCTGCGTCTCTGGTTCAGTGGGGTTACCGCGTAGTGCGCGGGCGTATCCGCACCTCGCCCCTGCACGCCTTTCCGCCGGGGAAGCTCGCGGTGACGCCGGCGGCGGAGGGCGAGTCGGCGGTCGTCTGCTCCATGCGGTAGATGCTGAAACGCCCGGGCGAGCCTTCGATGGGCTTTGCCCGGCCCTCCAGGACCTTGCCCGCGACCAGGAAGACCACCGAACGAATCTCCAGGCTGCCCTCGCCCCCGGTCTTGCGGAAGTCCAGTTCGAACTCGCCGGGGGCCGTGATGCCGGGCGAGAGGTTGATGGTCCAAGTCTTCGGCTCGCCGGCGAAGCTGGAGGCGTCCCATTTGGCGAGCGTCTTCCAGCCCGGTTCGGGCAGGTCGGCCGGGTCGGCCAGTTCGTCGGCCGACAGGGCGCGGGCGTACATGCGGGCATCGTCAATCAAGCCGTCGAAGGCGTAGTCGGCCCCGTCGCCGCTGGCCGCGGAGCACGCGCCGATCCGCAGGTCCTCGTCGTTCTCGTGCACCAGGACGCCCGGCGAGCGGAACCGA
>JAPLOD010000202.1 GCA_026692735.1 Planctomycetota bacterium
ACGGCCAGTATTTCCTGCTCGACAAGCGCGAGGGCCTGTTCGTGGACGCGCTCGGCGAGGACCAGCGCAGCGTCTACACGCTCGATCAGCACATGGTTCTGACCGAGAACTTCAACGGTACGCTCTTCCAGCACCCCACGAACGGCAAGACCTACTTCCTGGGCGGCGACGCCGACTGCCGCCTGTGGGAACTGACGGGCCTGGACACCATCAAGCGGCAGACCTCTCCGGTGACCGTGACGGCGGCGCTGGTCGCGCAGGCGGAGAAGAACGCCAGGCAGAACGTGGCTGCGCAGCAGGCGGCGCTCGGCAAGAAGCTGGCCAAGGTCCCGCGCCTCAAGAACGCCGCGGCGGACGGCAAGTACGACGAATGGGCCGCGGCGCCGGCCTTGACCATCTTCATGGAAGGCAACCGGCAGGCGCAGGCCCAACTCGGCTATGATGACCAGAACCTCTACGCCCGCTTCCAGGTGGCCGATGACTCGCCCCTGATCAACACCCCGACGGACTACAAGCTGCTCTTCAAGAGCGGCGACGCGGTGGAGTTGTGCCTCGGGACGGACCTCGTCAAGCGGGAAGTCCGGGGGCAGAACCAGCAGCGCATGGCCGTCGGCGACACGCGGATCATCGTCGCACGCACGCCGGAAGGAAAGATGGTCGCGACACGTTACCGTCCTGTGACCGCTGACAAGGACAAGCCAAACAAGGCGAGTTTCACGACGCAGAGCTCCGGGACCGACACGTTCGACGAGATCGTGGCGTGGAACGACCTGCCGATGCACTGCAAGGCCGAGAAGGACAGCTATGTCGTCGAGGTCGCCGTGCCGTGGGCGGCGCTCGGGATCACGCCGAAGAGCGGCCTGACTCTCATCGGCGACGTGGGCGTGATCTACGGGAACCAGGGCGGCACCAAGAACGCGATCCGCTACATGTGGTCCGACAAGAGCCCCGAGGTTTCCATCAACAACGACATTCCGTCCGAGAGCCGGCTGCACCCGAACAACTGGGGCACGCTCACCCTGGAGTGATGCGCGGATGGCGCATCGAAAGAGGCAAGAAGGAGACCACATGTACCGTTGAGCATCAGGAATGTCGGCATGAAGGCATCAGGGCTACCAGCCCTTTCGGCCTTTTCCGTCGCAGGGCTGCGAGATGGACTCAATGGCGCGAGCCGGGCACCGCGGCTTGCAGTTCAGGCAACCGCCGCACTTGTAGAAATCCACCCACGGCTTCTCGTCGGCCGTTTCGCGGAAAAAGGCTTGCATGGGGCATTGTTCCGCCGGCGGGCAGGGATGACAGTTGCGGCACTTGGCGGCTTGAACCAGGGCGCGTTGCACAGTCCACCTCGCGGAAGAACACAGCCACTATGGGTTGCCCGCGTTAGCAAGTCAACGGCTTTCCAGGCATAGGCCCCTCGGCATGATCGCGCAGTGCCACAGTGCGGAACTGGACAGCAAAACGGACTTGCGGTCGAACCAGCAGGGCTCTATGCTTCGTCAAGTAGCGAAGTGTTGAGAGGCGACGATGGCTGAGACGCGGGTCCGGGTCCTCTTCCTCTGCACCGGCAATTCATGCCGCAGCCAGATGGCGGAAGGCTGGGCGCGGCATCTGGGAGGCGCTGCCATCGAGCCGTATTCGGCGGGGATCGAGGCGCGCGGCTTGGACCCGCGCGCGGTCAAGGTCATGGCCGAGGCGGGTGTGGACATTTCCGGCCAGCGCTCGAAACGCGTGGATGAGCTGAAAGGTCTGCAGTTCGACTGCGTTGTAACCGTGTGCGGTCATGCCGGCGAGCCGTGCCCGGTCTTCCCCGCAAAGACCAAGGTAGTCCATGTCGGCTTCGACGATCCGCCGAAGCTTGCGCAGGACGCGAAGAGCGAAGACGAGGCGCTAGCGCACTACCGGCGCGTGCGGGACGAGATTGGAGCGTTCGTGGAGGAGATGCCGGGCAACCTTTGAATGGCTGGCGGTCAGGGCAGAAAGGAGCGCGGACCCATGCCAGGGGAAGTCGTTGTGATGTACATGGGCAATGAGCACTGCGAGGTCTTGAAGGAGGCGTCGCGCGAGCGGATTGCCGTCGGGCCGATGGCTGAGCCGGGATACTCGCCGATCCACCTCGTGGCGGCGGGTCTCGGAACATGACTACTGATGATGATGGGCATGGTCGCGGAGAAGAACGGACTCGATGTCAAGGGCGCGAAGGCGACGGTGCAGGCCGAGATGACTTCGGTGCCCACCAATCGGATCAAATCGTTCACCGTGACGATTGCCCTGCCCCGGAGGTTCTCCGAGGAAGACCAGTTGAAGTTGCGCAGGGGGATGGAACGGTGCCCCGTGCATAACAGCTTTCACCCGGACGTGCAGATCGGCGTGGTGATGGTTTCGCCGCGGTAGCCGAGGGCCGGGAATGGGCGGGAGTCGTGCCATGGGCAGCAAGAATGCAGAAGCCGTGCGTGCGCAGGTCCGCAAAGGCTATGGCCAGATTGCCGCACGGGGCGGATCGTGTTGCAGGCAGGCTCCCACATGCTGCGGTTCCAGTCGTGCCCAGAACAAGAAGCTGGCCGAGACCATCGGCTATAGCGCAGAGGAGTTGTCCGCGCTGCCCGAAGGCGCCAACATGGGACTCTCGTGCGGAAACCCCACGGCACTCGCGTCGCTCAAGCCGGGCGAAGTCGTCCTCGACCTGGGCAGCGGCGGGGGATTTGACGTGTTCATTGCCGCCCGGAAGGTCGGCGCGAGGGGCTTGGCCCTTGGCGTGGACATGACGCCGGAGATGCTGGCCAAAGCGCGCGCAAGCATTGCCAAGTACACGAAGCGGACAGGCATGACGAACGTCGAGTTCCGACTGGGCGAGATCGAGCATCTGCCTATGGCGGACAACAGCGTGGACGTGGTCATCTCCAACTGCGTGATCAACCTGTCGCCGGACAAGCCGCAAGTGTGGCGCGAGATGGCGCGCGTGCTGAAGCCGGGCGGACGTGTCGCGGTCTCGGACTTGGCGCTGCTGAGGCCGTTGCCGGGCAAGCTGGCGGAAATGGTTGAAGCACTGGTGGGCTGTGTCGCCGGCGCGGTGCTCGCAAAGGAGACTGAGCGCATGGCGAAAGCGGCGGGGCTGACCGAAATTGTGTTGACGCCCAAGCCCGGATACGTTGACGCTCTGGAGCACTGGAACGACCCGCTCTACGTCAAGATCATCAAGGCGTTGCCGCGCGGCACGCGACCGGCTGACTTCATCACCAGCCTGTCGGTGTCGGCGCGGAAGCCCACGACGAGAAAGGCAAGGTAGAGACGATGTCGGAAGGAGTTGCGAAGAAGCTCGGTTTCCTGGACCGCTATCTGACGCTCTGGATCTTCGCCGCAATGGCCGCGGGTGTGGCGCTGGGGTACGCGCTGCCCGCGCAGGTCAAGGCGTTCAACGAGGGCTTCAGCGTCGGCACCACCAACATCCCCATCGCCATCGGGCTGATCCTGATGATGTACCCGCCCTTGGCCAAGGTGAAATACGAGGAACTTGGCGATGTTTTCCGGGACTGGAAGGTGCTTGGGCTTTCGCTCGTGCAAAACTGGGTGATCGGCCCCATTCTCATGTTCTTCCTGGCGATTTTGCTCTTGCCCAATCACCCACATTTCATGGTCGGGTTGATCATGATTGGATTGGCGCGTTGCATTGCGATGGTCATCGTCTGGAACGATCTGGCGAAGGGCGATACCGAATACTGCGCCGGCCTTGTCGCATTCAACAGCATCTTTCAAGTGTTGTTCTTCAGTGTGTACGCATACTTTTTCATCACGGTCCTGCCGCCGCTGTTCGGCCTGCAAGGCAGCGTGGTCCAGGTGACTATCGGGCAGATCGCCCAAAGCGTTTTCATCTATCTGGGCATTCCATTCCTCGCCGGAATGCTGACTCGCTTTGTGCTGGTCAAGTCCAAAGGCAAAGCGTGGTACGAGCAGAAGTTTATTCCGAAGATCAGCCCCATCACGCTGATCGCGCTGCTCTTCACGATCCTGGTGATGTTCAGTTTGAAGGGCGACAGGATCGTCGAAGTGCCGTTGGACGTGTTGCGCATCGCCGCGCCGCTGCTGATTTACTTCGTCGTCATGTTCTTCGTCAGTTTCTGGCTAAGCTACAAGGCCGGCGCAGGATATGGAAAGTCTGCGACGCTTTCCTTCACGGCCGCCAGCAACAACTTTGAACTGGCAATTGCAGTCGCCGTGGCCGTCTTCGGCATCAACTCCGGCGAAGCGTTCGCGGCAGTCATCGGACCATTGGTTGAGGTGCCCGTGATGATCGGCCTGGTGAACGTTGCGTTCTTCTTCCGGCGCAAGTACTTCGCCACCGCGGTGTAGGAACGGCAGGCGACCGTGTTCGTTGCTTGCGGTGAGCGGCCGCAACGCTACGCTGGTTGACGAAGTGTCGGAGAGTGCAATGCGCGAGTGTCTTGTCATAGCGAAGGCCTTGGGTGATGCGCAGCGCGTGCGGGCGTTGATGTCGCTCCGTAGCCGGGAACTGTGCCTCTGCCAGCTCATCGAGTTGCTCGGGTTGTCGCCATCCACGGTCTCTAAGCACATGGCCATTCTGAACCAGGCCGGGCTGGTCGAGTCGCGCAAGCAGGGCCGCTGGGTCCACTACCGGCTGCCGGGCAAGAGCGCGCACCCCTGCGTCGTCGGGGCCATTCGTTGGTTGAAGGGCTGCCTCGCGCGTGACCGGCAGGTGCGCGCCGATGAGCAGCGCGTCAGAGCCGTGTGCAGGCTGCCGAAGGAGAAGATGGGCGCCTGCTACAGAAGGTGAGCCCAACATGGATGCGGTTCCGGTTCGCGAGGGTGCTCGGACAAGGAGGCGAACACCATGAAGAATACCCTCATCCAGGCGCTGACAACGATGGTTGCGGCGGCCTTGTGGGTCGCCGGGTGTGGCAGCGCCGCCGAACCTGCACCGGAAGCCAAGGCATCCGGCAGCGATGCTGCCATCAAGCAGGCAGCCGCCGCGAATAAGCACCTCTACATCTTCTTCTACAGCGAGGACAACGAGGCGACGCAAACGCTCCGCAAGCCGTTCGAGGCCGCGATGGCCAAGATGGCGAACGTGGCCCAGTGGACGGCGTTGAAGAAGGACGCGCCCGCGGAGAAGGCTCTTGTGGAAAGGCTCCAGCTACAGACTGCTCCGGCGCCCTGGGTCGTAGTGCTGGCACCCAACGGGGCCGTTACCATGAGTCGGCTTGCAGTGACTATGCCCGAGGAGAAGCTGCGGGCTGCCATTGCCAGCCCCTGCCAGCAGAAATGCCTGAAGGCTCTCCAGGAGAAGAAGATTGTGGTGCTGTGCGCCTACGCCAAGAACGTCGGCGCCGACGACCCCACGGTGAAGGCTGTCAACGAGTTCAAGGCGGGCGCCTACGGCAAGTTAACCGAAGTCGTCAGGGTTGACCCGGCAGATGCCGCGGAAGCACCATTCCTCAAGCGGTTGAACGTTGACCCGAAACATGAGCTGACGACGGTCGTGGTCTTTCCGCCACGGAGCCTGGTGGGGAGGTTCGTGGGGCCGGTGACCAAGGCCGGGCTGGAGGCAGCCATGGGACAGTTTGCGGACGCCTGTGGGTGAGGGTCCGTATGCGCACCCGTGGGGTGCGACGACGTGCCAGCAGGCGGCTTCTGAAGCGCCGCTCGGAGGAGACGAAAGCCATGAACAGGATACAGTCCCAGGCTCTGACAACGGTGGTTGCAGTGGCGGCCTGGATCGGTGTGTGTTGCAGCGGCGCTGAACCTGCACCGGAGAAGAAGGCCGGCGACGCCCCCAAGGCGGCTCAAGGTGATGTCGCCATCAAGCAGGCGGCCGAGGCCCAAAAGCACCTCTATATCCTCTTCTACGGCGAGGACAATGAGGCGGCAGGCACGGCGCGCAAGTCCCTCGAAGCCGTCGTAGCCAAGATGGCGGATGTGGCCCAGTACGTGGCGCTGGACAGGGATGCTCCCGCGCAGAAGGCCCTCGTTGAGAAGTATGATCTGAAGGCGGCCCCGATGCCCCTGGTGCTGGTGCTGGCCCCCAATGGAGCCGTCACCATGGGCTGTCTGGCCCAGGACATGAACGAGGAGAAACTGCGTGACGGCATTGCCAGCCCCTGCCAGCAGAACTGCCTGAAGGCTCTGCAGGACAATAAGATTGTGGTGCTGTGCGCGTACGACAAGACGGTCGCGGCGGATGACCCGTCGGTGAAAGCCGTCAACGACTTTCACGCCGATGCCAAGTACGCCAAGCTCACGGAAGTTGTGAGGGTTGACCCGGCGGACGCGGCCGAGGCGCGCTTTCTGAAGCAACTACAGGTTGATTCGAAGTCCAACATGGTGACGGTCATTCTGGGGCCGCCCCGCGTTCTGGTGAAGACGTTCACCGGGCCGGTCGCCAAGGACGCGCTCGAAGGCGCGCTCAAATCAGGTTCGGGGTGAGGGGGCGGTGGTTGCGCCCCGGCGGGGTGCAAGTGACGATTCAGGATCAGGTCAGAGAGAACCATGCAACTCAAGACGCTTGTCTGGCGGGAGTTATTCGAGCGTAGGAACCAGTTGGCAACGAGCTTCATCGCCATCCTCTTGGGCGTGAGCGTGATTGTCTCCGTGGAGAACATCACGGTCTACTCCGAGAAAGCGGTGGCGAAGGAGCTTGATGCGCTGGGCGCCAATGTGCTGATCCTCCCCAAGTCGGCGTCGCTGCAGACGTACTACAGCGCCGACATGCAGAACGAGGAAATCCCCGAGGAGTACGTGACACGGCTTGTCCTGTCCGATCTCAAGGGCCTGGACAATCTCTTCCCGAAGCTCTCCATGCAGGTTGATGTGGCCGGCAAGAAGTTCACGCTGACCGGCATCCTGCCGCAGGACGAACTCAAGGCCAAGGCCGCCTGGAAAGCCGGCGATGTCTTCGCGCGGCCGCCGCTCTGCGTTGGCGACGCGGCGCCGGCCGAACCCACGCCCTCGAAAGAGACCCAGTTTCGCAGGCGGGTGATCCAGAAACTGGACGCGGCGGAGGCACTGGTCGGCGCGGAAGTCGCTGCCGCCTTGAAACTGAAGCCGGGCGACACACTGCAGCTTGAGGGTAAGACGTTCACCGTGAGCACGATCCTGCCGGAGACGGGAACGGTGGATGACTCCCGCGTCTTTGCCCATCTGCATACCGTCCAGCAACTCGCCGGCAAAGGCCCGGTCCTCAATGCCATCGAAGTGGTTGGCTGCTGCAAGGAGATATCCAAGGGGCTGGTGCAGAAGATCAACAAGCTGCTTCCCGATGCGAAGGTTGTGACCATCACGCAGATTGTGGACACGCAGATCAAGACCAACCACATGATGGCGCAGCTTTCCTGGCTGTTCCTGGGCATCATCGTTATCGTCGGCGGCGCAAGCATGGCCAACTACATGTATGCAAACGTGTACGAACGAAGACGGGAAATCGGCACGTTGATAGCGCTCGGCGCAGGGTCAGGCGTCGTGCTCCGTATGTTCCTCTTGAAGGCGCTCCTGCTGGGTCTGGGCGGCGGGATCGCCGGCTATGTGCTGGGCACCGTCCTGGCGGTGATTCTCGGCCCCAGGATCGCCGGGGTGATTGTCCTGCCGCTGCCGTGGCTCCTGCTCCTGGCTGTGGGCGTGGCGGTGGCCATATCTCTCGTCGCCAGCTACTTCCCGGCGCGGCGCGCCGCGCGCATGGACCCGTGCACCGCCCTGCGGGAGACATGAGCCATGCTGAAGATGGAGTCGGTCAGCAAGGACTACACACTCCGCGGCAAGACCGTCAAGGCGCTGGATGGCGTCAGCCTGGAGATTGCGCGCGGGGATTTCGTCTCCGTTGTCGGCCCGAGCGGCAGCGGCAAGAGCACGCTCCTGCTGATTCTCGGCGGGATGCTGTCGCCCGCGGCGGGCCGTGTCATGGTTGATGGAAAGTCGCTCTATGACCTGCGCCCTGAAGAGCGCGCCACGGTGCGAAAGAAGACAGTCGGCTTCGTCTTCCAGATGTTCAACCTGGTCCCGTACCTCACAGCCCTTGAGAACGTTCAGGTGCCGTTGTTCCTTGCGGGCGTTGACGACCGTGGCCAGAAAGAACGGGCCACGGCGCTGCTGGAACGAATGGGCCTTGCCGACCGGCTCGACCACAAGCCGACCGAACTGAGCGTTGGGCAACAGCAGCGCGTCGCCTTGGCCCGCATGCTGGCGAACGATCCGCAGGTCATCCTCGCCGACGAACCGACCGGCAATCTCGACCCCGAGACAGCCCAGTCAGTTCTGTCCTTCCTTGAAGAGGTCAACAAGGAAGGCCGTACAGTTGTCATGGTGACGCATGACCCCAAGGCCGCGGCCAGGGCGAAGAGGATGCTGCGCCTGTGCGACGGCAGAATCGCGTCGGATCACGGGGCGGCATCCGCATCCGCTCTCGACACCTACTGACATAGGTTCTAACCCGCATTATTCACCGCGGAGACGCAGAGGCGCAGAGGACGCAGAGTGAGGCGATGAACATGACGCCATTCCGCGTCCGATTCCCTGCTGTTCTCTGCGCTCTCCGCGTCTCTGCTCCGAAAATAGAGCCCCGCATGCGGCGCAGATCACGAGGCCATCTTCGGCGCCAGCGTGACATTGTACCCCATGGCCTCCAGGCGGCGCACGAGGTTCTGCGTGTTCCGCTTGCTCTCTCGCCGATCGAAA
>JAPLOD010000203.1 GCA_026692735.1 Planctomycetota bacterium
TCCAGAATCCGGAACCCGTCCGCGGTTATCACCAGAGCGTAGCGGCCCTGTTTGCCCATCAGTGCCCCGTCCCCAGCATTCATCGCCTATACACCTTCGCCCTCCAAAAACCTGAAGAACTCGTCTCTCTCCTGGGCGGAGGCGATTGGCCGGGCAGCGACCTTGCTTGATCGCTTGGATACCCCACTTCCCTCTTCGTCGTCTTCCCCGCCTTGCCGGAAACTCCTTCTCTGACCTTCCGAGAAGCTATCCTCACCGGAGCACAGGTCGCTGAACGTCCCCATCCACTCGATATAACGTGGCTACGCGGTGGCGACGGTGCGTGCTGCCTGGAGCTTTGACACGTGCGCCGTGCGCCGTCGTTCCCATCCGCAATTCCCTCCCTGCTTTGCGGGCACGCTTTGCCGCATGTTTCAGATCGGCCTTGGGCCGCACTCGCCGGCGCAACGTCCTGATGAGCTTCTCCGCCGCCCGGCAGCAGGAGTCATCGAGGTCGCAAGCGCCGATCCTGTCGAAAAATGTGGAGAACGCGAGGTATAATCCAGTTACATCGCCGGGAAGTGCCGACGGCTTCACATGGGAATCCCGCTTGCTGATGCAGACGAACTGTTGCCGTCCCACACTCATCCTCCTGGCCTGGGTGGTAACGGCCGGGTCCGGGCCGGCGCAGGACGCGGCCGCGACGCCGAAAGGAGCAGACGCAATGCAGCCTGAAACGCCAATCGCCGCAGTAGTCCCGGACCTCCTCCACCTGCAGAAATGGAATGACATGCACGGCGACACTGCCGATCCCTTCTGGGCGGACGACGACAACCTCTACCACTTCACCTGCGACGGCCGCGGCTTTGGCAAGCAACCCCGGAACGTCTGCTTCAACAAGCTCGCCGGGCCGGACCCGCTGCACCTGAAGGGCTCCTTGGTGAATTCGATGGACGAGTACGGTAAAGCCAATGACACCGGTCAGGACGGCGCGACGTGGAAGGTCACCGGCCAGGAGTGCATTGACGGCGTGTTCTACACGTTCGTGGTCCGCAACATCTATGGCGATAAGTCCAAGGACCCGCTGATGCGGCAGATCTCGTTCAATGCCAGCCTGATCAAGTCCCACGACAGAGGTGTGACGTGGACCCGCAGCGCCAAGGAGAACTACGGAACGCCGATGTGGCCGGGATCCCGCTTCGGCGGGCCCGGTTTCTTCCACTACGGTAGGAACGGCGGCCAGGTCACCCGGGACCGCTCCGACACGTTCGTTTATGTCGTCTCCAACAACGGCTTCTGGAACGGCGGCGACGATTTCATTCTCGCCCGTATCCGGCGCGCCGACCTTCCCAAGCTCAACGCTGCAGATTGGATGTACCACACGGGCGGCGACGGCATGGCGGACGGCTCGTGGGCGAGCGACATTGCCAGGGCCACGCCCATCCTCAGCCTGCCGGCCAAGCTGGGCTGGACCTCGCCGGTCTTTATCCCGACGCTCAACCGCTACCTGCTCGTGTCCTGGTACGTGACGCCGACGCTGAAGAAGTGGTTTGAGCCCGGCCTGGTAACCTACGACTTCTATGAAGCCGCACACCCGTGGGGGCCGTGGACATTTGTATCGTCCTTCAACGACGGCTTTCTTGCGCAGGGACACATGTATGGCCCGAACCTCTGCGCCAAGCACCAGGAGCGCAACGGCGACAACGTGAAGATTGACCTCTACACGTCGGGCTGCCCCTTTGAGGACGTGCCGAACGGCCTGTACAAGAACTGGCGCATTCCCCTGACCATCAAGACCAAGCCCCTGCCGAGAACCACGCTGGTCAATGACAACGATCCCGCCATCCGCTACACCGGGAAGTGGCAGGTTGGCGCCAAGCGCGGGCACCACGATTACCGGGACGACGTTCACTTCACCCAGACGCCCGGTGAGGTGGCGGAATACGAGTTCACCGGCACGGGGATCGAACTGCTGTCGGAACGCTACAAGGACATGGGTAGCATTGATGTCTTCATTGACGGCCAGCCGCGCGGCAGCGTGGACCTGAAAGTGGAGGATTTTCCGCGCCTCGCGCAGATTCGGGTCTTCAGCGCCCAGGGACTGCCCCCCGGCGAGCACACGATCCGGATCGTGAACGCGAGTTCGGAGTACGCCATCGTAGACGCCTTCGCGGTCTCGACGGCCGGCAGCGAACCGTAACCGGCCACGCCGGAAAGTGCGGCATACAAGGAGGGCTCCATGACCCAGCCATGTCATTCGATTTCCCTCGCTCTGGTCAGAACCACACTCGCTGTGGTGATCGCAGCCACAGCCGTTGTCCAGAGTCTGAAAGCGGAGTCCGACAAGGCACATCCGAATCTCGTCCTGTGGTATGACAAACCGGCGACGCGCTGGGAGCAGGAGGCCTTGCCCATAGGGAACGCCCACCTAGGCGCGATGATCTTCGGCGGGGTCGCGCGCGAGCAGATCCAGTTCAACGAGGAGAGCCTGTGGATAGGCGACGAGGAGGACACCGGCGCCTACCAGGCGTTCGGGGACGTGCTCGTCCAACTCGGCGACGCGCCCGCCTCGCAGGGACGGGGCGTCAGCTGCCCCAGCGGACACGTCTCGCCCGAAGGGGAGGGAGTGGAGGCGTCGTGCGACGGCGATGCTCGGACGAAGTGGTGCTTCGAGCACAATAACTCCTTCCCCATTCTCTGGCAGGCCCGCGTGCCGAACCCGCCGAAGGAGCCGCTGACGGCCTACACGCTGACGTCAGCCAATGACGTCCCGGCACGTGACCCCAAGTCCTGGCGCCTTCTAGGCTCGCAGGACGGGAAGCAATGGACTCTGATTGACGAACGCAAAGACGTTCCGATCTGGCCTAAGAGAAACTCTCCGCAGACCTTCCAGGTCAAGAATCAGACGGTGTATTCCTGGTTCCGATTCAAGTTTCTCGAGGTCCATGATGCGACGCACTTCCAGATCGCGGAAATTGCGCTCGGAGCCATTCCGCTCGCCGGGGGCCAAACCCAGGACGCCGCGAATCCGGGCGGCCCTTACCGTCGCGAACTGGACATCTCCCGCGCCGTGCATGCGGTGACCTACGAGGCTGACGGCGTCAAATGCCGCCGCGAGGCCTTCGCCAGCTACCCGGCCAAGGTCATGGTCTTCCGCTTCACCGCCGACAAGCCCGGATTGCTGACGGGCGCGGTGTCGATGACCGACGCGCACAAGGGGACGGTGCGGGCCGCCGGCGATCGCCTCGTGTGCAGCGGCTCGCTGGCAGGATACCAGTTCAGCGGACGGGCGAAGCCCTACGCAATAGTCCTGAATTACGAAGCGCAGGTGGCCATCCGGCACGAAGGGGGAATTGTCGAAGCAGTCGGGGACAGGCTCACATTCAAGCAGGCGGACACGGTAACGCTGATCCTGGGTGCCGGCACGGATTTCGTCCAGGATCGTGCCAAGGGCTGGAAGGGTGAATCGCCCCATGCCAAGGTGGCCGCACACGTCGAAGCGGCCATGAAGCGTTCCCGGGACGAACTGCTGGCCGAACACGTCCGGGACTATCAGTCGCTGTTTAGGCGAGTGGTGCTCGACCTCGGACCCGATGGCGACACGTCCCTGCCAACGGACGCCCGCCTAACCAACTTGCGCAAGCCCGGGGCCGCGGACCGGGGCCTGGAAGTCCTGCTCTTTCAGTACGGCCGCTATCTCATGATCTCATCGTCACGTCCAGGCAGCCTGCCCGCGAATCTGCAGGGCAAGTGGAATAACTCCAACAATCCGCCCTGGCGCTGCGACTACCACACGGACATCAACGTCCAGATGAATTACTGGCCCGTGGAGGTCGCAAATCTGTCGGAGTGCTTCCAGCCCTACGCGGAATGGGTGCAGTCGATCCGTGCCGTGCGAACCGAGACAACGAGGCGTGATTTCAAGAAGCGCGGCTGGCTGATGCGCCGCGAGAGCGGTCTCTTCGGGGGATCCACCTGGGACTGGGTACCGGGCACCAGCGCCTGGATTCTCCAGAACAGCTACGACCACTACCGATTCACGGGCGACAAGGACTACCTGCGCGACCGGGCCTACCCGGCAATGAAGGAAGTGTGCGAATACTGGATCGACAGCCTGGAGGCGTTGCCCGACGGGACGCTCGTCACTCCGACCGGCCTGAGCCCTGAACAGGGACCGAAGGAGAAGGGCATTTCGTTCGATCAGCAACTGGTGTGGGATCTCTTTACCAGCACCATCGAGGCGTCGGAGACTCTGGGCGTTGACGCAGAATTCCGCAAGCAACTGACGGACATGCGGGCCAAGCTTCTGCCTCCGAAGATCGGCAAATGGGGGCAACTGCAGGAATGGATGGTGGATCGTGACGATCCGAAGAACACCCACCGGCATCTGTCGCACCTGGTGGCATTGTTCCCCGGCCGGCAGATCTCGCCGGTGAAGACGCCGGAACTGGCCACGGCGGCGCGCGTCTCGCTCAATGCGCGCGGGGACGCCAGCACCGGGTGGAGCATGGCGAACAAGATCAACATGTGGGCTCGCATGCTAGACGGTGACCGGGCCCATAAACTGATCGGCGATCTGCTGCACAGCTGCATCATGCCGAACCTGTTCGACACCCATCCCCCATTCCAGATTGACGGGAATTTCGGCTACACCGCGGGTGTCTGTGAGATGCTCATGCAGAGTCATCTGGACGAGATTCATCTCTTGCCGGCATTGCCCAAAGCGTGGGCGACCGGCAGCGTCACAGGCCTGCGGGCGCGCGGTGGATTCACTCTCGATATGACCTGGAACGGCGGCCGGCTGGTAGCGGCCACCATCCGCTCCGACGCCGGACAGCCGCTGAAAGTGCGCTATGGCGACAAGAGCGCAGAGTTTCAGCTTGCGCGCGGCGGAATCATCCGGGTTGATGCCGCCTTGGTCCGACAATGAGGCAGGACCAGTTGCATACCATAACCTCGTGCTGTTCCGGGAATCAGCCGAGGCGCGCCGGAGTCACCGGCGGTATCCTATATGAGATGCTGCATTGCGTGCCGCCGTCCCGCCCCCAGGGCCACACTCCCCTGCTCCCGCTGGCACACAGCCCAAGGAGAAGAGCCATGGGCAGGACGAGATGGTCAGCACTGATGTTGGCTGGCATCATTGGGATTATCGCCGCGCAGATGGCACGGGCCGCCGCGGAAAAGGCCGACGGCGACGTCAAGCCTCCCACTTGGCTAGCCGGCAAGGCGCTCGACGAGTGGTTCGCCATCAAAGGGACCAACGGCGCAGGGGGCGCGCCGGTAGACGACTTCTGCGGCATGGCTTTCAAGGAGAGCAGCAGCGAGATCATCATCGCCGCCGCCGGAGGCCACGGCGGATCCCGCGACAACCGGGTTGTCTCGATAGACCTCCGGGCCGATGCGCCCGCTTGGGTGGTGCGCCACGCGGCATCTCCGGAGGCGTCCAAGGACGCGGCCTACAATCCGGACGGCCAGCCCGCGTCGCGGCATACGTATCACTGCTCGCACTACGTCGCGGCGGTGGACCGGGTCATGCTCTTCGGCTGCCGGTTCACCTGGCCGGGCGGCCATGAGTTCTTCAAGGTGGACGGGTTCGATCTCAACAAGAACACCTGGGACCCCGCCGGCACGTACCCCGACATTCCCAGGGGCGGCGGCTACGGGGTCGTGAAGAACAGCGCGACCGGCGACATCTGGACCAATGGGCTGGCAAAATGGACCGCCGCCTCCAACACCTGGAGCAGCCCGATCACCAGGCGCGCCCCCGCTGGGGTCCGCTTCCCGTACGCCTTCGACGGCAAGCGCGGCCAGTTGTTCGGCCTGAATTTCGGCGACGGCCA
>JAPLOD010000204.1 GCA_026692735.1 Planctomycetota bacterium
ACCACGCCCGGCCAGGCGGCATTGTGAAGCTTGGGGTAGGTGTTCTTGGCTGCCATTGAGGTATCCTTTCAGCGTAGTTTCATCCAGGGCCACACTCGTCAGCAAGCCGAGCCGCAACCGCTCCCTCACGGTTGCGGCTCGGACCAGCTTCAGCACCCGCAGCGCTTCATGTGATCGCCGCCCTCGGGCGCATCGGGGTTCACTTCCGGACCGAAGTAGCGCAGCATCACGAGCGGTTCCGTGACGGACGTGTTCTCAAAGGTGACGCCCGCCCTGGCCGCTTCCGCAGTGCAGAACACCTCGTCCTCCGTCAGATCGTGGAAGCCGATCAGCTTGGGGCAGTTCAGGTTGAGCTTGTTCATCCGGCCTTCGCCCTGGATCACCTGCAGGCCGTAGGCGCCCTTGTCTTTCACCTTGCACTTCACGCCGGGCTTCAGCGTCAGTTCCTTGGCGGAGAAGTACTGCACGCCCTTGACGCGGCCGTAGACGATCCACTTGTCCACCCAGCCTTCCTTGCAGGTGTCGGCGACGGGGATGGGTTCGAGGTAATGGTGTTCCTTGAAGTCCGGATCGGTGTTGCCTTCCCAGTCGAGCTGCTCGACGATGAAATCGAGGTCCTTATGCTTGGCCTTGGGCATGTCCTTGACCAGCAGCGACCACGGCACCTCGCGGCCTTCGACGAGCGACTGGTACATGCCGAAGACGTCCGAGCCCCACTGCGGCTCATAGGTGCAGAGCGAACCGGGCGCGTGCAGGATGCAGGGCGGGACGAGCCAGCCAGTGCCCGGCTTGAGGCGGTACGCAGGCGCAAGGTCCAGAAGGCCGTTGTCGCCCGTGTTCCAGTCTTCGAGGCACTTGCGCACCTGCGCCTTGGTGGTGCCGGGGGTCAGGCCGAAGAACGTGTACGGGAAGTTGTTCCCGGTCTGGTTGTGCTGGGCCGGGAAGTAGTACCCTTCGGGCTTCCCTTCCTGTTTGACCAGCGCGGCCTCCTCAGCCGACTGGTGCATGTGGTGCGGGATCGGCCCCATGTTGTCGAAGAACTTGGAGTACACCGGCCAGCGTCTGTACTTCTTCCAGATGGCCTCGCCGATCATCGCCGCGCCCAGGTCAGCAATAGCATCCTTCAACTGGAACCGTACGCCGTCGGACACAATGTAGCTCAGGCCTTCGTCCGGCGTGCGGTTCTCGTTGGCGGCCGCCGTCGTCGAGGCGAACCAGCGCTCGTCAATGCCGCCGCGGTCGAGACCGAAGGCGTACAAATCCTCGGGCTTGAGCTTCAGCCGCTTGCCCGGCTGCAGGAAGGAGCGCGGCACCCAGCAGGGCGCCAGGCGCACCACGCCGCCGCCCTGGTCGAGCGCGGCCTGCGCGGCCTGGCGCACGTTCTTCGTAATGGTCTTCAGTTCCTTGACGTTCCTGGCTTTCATGTTGCCTCCTCCTTCATTTCCCTGTGCATTCGACTTCCCCACGATTCACCTGCGCACTAAGGCGGGCCGCCTCTTCTTCACCTCTTGCGGCCCGTCCTCGGTGACAAACAGATCGAAGTCCCGTAGCACCGCGGAGGTGTAAGGGGCCAGAAAGTTGATTTTGGTCTTGTCCACGGCGAGGATGGCTCTATCGGCGCGGGCCAGGAACGCCTGCTTGACCGCCGCGTCCTCGGGCGTGGACTCGTACACCGTCCCCGTCTCCATCATGACCCCGGCCGCGGAAAACACCGCCACGTCAAAGTGCAGCCCTTCCACGCTGCGGAGGACCAGCGGCCCGACCAGCGAGCCGGTGCGCGGGTGTGGCTCGCCGCCCGTGAGCGCCACGCGGAAGCCGGCCCGGCGCCGCTGCAACTCCTGGAACAACGGCACGCTGTTGGTCACGATGGATGGGCCGCCGCCGGGGAGCGGCTTGAGGACGGCGGCCAGGCAGAAGACGGTGGAACTGGCGTCCAGCGCCAGGCTGCGCGCGCCCGCAAGAACCTTGGCCAGGTGCCGCGCGATCTTCTCCTTGGCCACGGCGTGAGCGGGCTGGCGTTCCGTGAAAGGCCGCGCAATGTCCGGGCGGGCAGGGACGGCGATGATCGGCACGGCGCCGCCGTGGACTTTGCGCAGCAGGCCCGCGGCGGCGAGAGCGTCCAGGTCGCGATGGACGGTCATGCGGCTGACGCCCAGAAGGTCGCTCGCGGCGGCCACGGACAGGGCGCCCCTCTTGCTGAGCGCCACCATGAGTTTGCGCCGACGTTCTTCCGCGATCATGGGCATCCCCCCCGCATCTGAAAGCTGGCTGTCACGGAAGGTAACAAAACGTCACGATGCGTCAAGTCGGTGCGCGCGCCTTTTGGAATTTCCTCTCTCGATGGTCCGCTCTGCCCGCCGGCCGGTGTACACTTTCTCCGTGACCACTGCTTCGCGGAGGACGAGTTCAATGACCTGCCTGCTGGTGGCCGTGTGTCTGGCTGTCGCATGTGGTTTTCATGGCGGCCGAAGAAGAGCATCGCGCTGGTGGAAAGCACCGACGGCGTGCACTGGAGCGAACCGGTCATCGTGCTCGGGCCAAACAAGGAGACGGACTGGGAAGAGGACATCAACCGGCCCAGCGTGGTCAAACGCTACGGTTATCACATGTGGTACACAGGCCAGGCCCAGGGGCGCTCATATATCGGCCACGCCACAAGTGAGGACGGCAAGACCTGGACGCGTTCGGGCGCCGCGCCCGTGCTTTCGGCCGAGCGGGCGTGGGAGAAGGTTGCGGTCATGTGCCCCGCTGTCATGTGGGACGCCAGCGGCAAGGTCTTCCGCATGTGGTACTCGGGCGGCGAGCAGTACGAACCCGACGCCATCGGCTATGCGACGAGCACCGACGGCAACATGTGGACCAAGCTCGAAGCGAATCCCGTCTTCAAAGCCGATCCGAAGAACGCCTGGGAGCAGCACAAGGTCACGGCGTGCCAGGTGCTGCGCTACGGGGAATGGCATTACATGTTCTACATCGGCTTCCGCGACGTTGACCACGCGCAGATCGGCATCGCGCGCTCAAAGACGGGCATCAAGGACTGGGAGCGGCACCCCCGCAACCCGATCATCAGCCCGACGCCGAACGGCTGGGACCACGACGCGTGCTACAAGCCGTACGCGCTCTGCGATGAAGCCAAGGGCCGGTGGATGCTGTGGTACAACGGCCGCAAGGGCGACGTCGAGCAGATCGGCCTGGCGACGCACGAGGGCGAGGACCTCGGCTTCGGGAAGTAGGACAGGCAGCACAGAGCACACAGCGCGGCGGCGTCTTGCAGCCCAACGCACTGTGCGGACGTTCCTGGTTGTACTCTGTCCTGTAGCACGCCGCCAACACCTTCGCCTCCAACAGACTCGTGAACACCTCCCGTTTCAGCAGTTCGTCCCCCAACCGGCTGTTGAACGTCTCGCTGTACGCATTCTCCCACGGCGACCCTGGCGCGACGAATCCCATGACCAGCAGTCCCGCGTCTCATCGTCTACGCGCCTCAGCGGTGAACCAACCGGAACAGGGCGAGGAGCGTTTCGGGTGGGAGTTCTTCCGCGCGGGCGGTGGGAAGAAGACGGAGCGTCTCCAGGACCGCCGTGTTTCCGAGCACCGCGCGCAGCATCTTCCGTCGGTGCGAGAACAGCTTCTGCAGGAAGCGCTGAAACGGTTCCGCTTCCTCGCGGCGCAGGGGCGCCGGCATCTGAGCCGCGCGCGTAAGCAAGCGGTCGGCGTCCGCTCCCTGACGGTCGCGGCTCGGATCGCCCCACGGTTTGAACTCCAGCCTGACCACCGCTGAAGCCACGTCGGGGCGCGGCCAGAAGACTTCGTTGCCGACGCGGCGCAGGATCCGGCCTGCGGCGCGCAGGGACATCAGCGCGGACACCGCGCCGTACGCCGGCGCGCCGGGATGGGCGAGCAAGCGTTCGGCCAGTTCAAGCGAGCCCGGCAGCAAGGCCGTGTTTGCCGCGCAGAGCGTCGCCTTCCAGCAGCGTCAGGCGATTCCCGGCGATCTCACCGGCGAATGACTCGCGCAGCATCGCGGCCAAGCCGCGGTCAATCTCCACGGCCAGCACGCGGGCGGCGGGGTGCGTCTCCAGCAGGGCGGTGGTCAGACACCCCGTGCCGGGACCGATCTCGATGACCAGCGTGCGCTGGTCGGGCTCAGCGGCGCGCGCGACTGCCGCGGCGAAATTGCGGTCCACCATGAAGTTCTGGCCGAAGCTCTTCTTCGCCGCCAGGCCGCGCGCGGCAAGCGCGGCCTTCACAGTTTGGATTTTGGATTTTGGATTTTGGATTGAGGGCACGTCTGGGCCTACCATGGCGATGTGTGGAGGTTGCCGGCCTCGATGTCACGGTCCACTTCGGCCAGAAGAGGCGCAAGCTTGCCGCTGGCCGCGTCAGCGGCAAGCTCCTCGTCCCAGGATTCTTCTGCCTGGTCCTGCAGCCAGCGTGCGAGCCGCGCGCGGTCCTTCGCGGACAGTGCTTCGATCGCGGCGCGGATTTCCTCGACTGTGCTCATGTTCAATACCTCAGCGGGCCAACCTCCATTATTATACCGCATCGGCCAGCGTGTCGCCTGACCTGTCGTTCATCCGTGCCTGTAGCCTGTTACCTGCAGCTTGTAGCCTGCTGTTACGGGTCGGCCAGCGAACGCTTATCAGAGGCGGGGGCGCGCTGCCAGATGATCTCGTCTTTGAGCGCGTCGTAGACGGCCTCCATGCGCCGCTCGCCCGTGACTTTCAACGGCCCATTCGCGGCAGCGCTCCAGCCGCGTATCAGGCCGCGTCCCAGCACATAGATGCCGAAGTAGCGCGAGCGGAACGCAACCTGCGGCGACCAGGAGACGTCACCGTTGCCCTGCGAGCCGGAGGTCCGCTTGGCGGTGGAATCATCGCGCGTCATCTCGTAATCGGGGTCGCCCTGGGCGAGCATGGGACCGTAGCCGTAGTAGCAGGTAACACTGAAGGACGAAAGCGTCCAGTCGGCGAAGTTCATCTGATAGAAGCCCGGTTTGCGGTCGGAGCCGACATCGGGGTAGCAGCTCCAGGACATTAGACCAACCAGCGGATCGGTCGGATCGCAGAGCACCGCGTCTTCCCAGTCATACGTCGGGGGCGTCCCGGGAATGGTTTTGAGTTTCAGGCGGTAATAGAAGCGCATGTGCTTGGCCGCGTCGAACTCCGGCGCCGTGTTTGCTATGGGGGTTGCGGAAGCCGGGTGTGTGCTCCAGAAGCTCTCGGCGTACATCGCGTCGTCCACGAAGCTGTAGTAGCTGGGACGGCCGCGTGGGATTGACGTTTCGACACGATTGCTGCTCCCCAACGCGATGCCCGCCGCGATGACCGTATCGCCTTGGGCCGGGTCGGCAGGGGTTTCCAGGGTGAGGTTGGGACCGGGCTTGATCACCCTGCCCCACTTCGCGTCCGTGTCGAGTTCATCGTCGGGAGGAAGTGGCATAGTGGTGCTCGTCGGTCCAAGCTTGAGGTACGACAATACCACGTTGCCTCCTTGCGGCGGAGTCTCCAACTTCCCGTTCGGCCCAGGCTCGATCGCAATGTCGTCGTAGGATCCCGTTGCGCCCATTGGCAACATTTGCACGTCGTCCGTGAACGTCGTGCCGGTGAGGCTGTTGACGATGTTGTTGAACTCCTTGGGCGTCAGCGTTGTCAGGCCGTCGCGCAGCGCGGGCGCCGTGACCACCGTGTCTCCCGCGCCCGGCACCGTCTCCAGCAGGTTGTTGGGCCCGGGCAGGATCATGCCGCCGCTCACGTTGTTGTTCTTGTCAACGCTGACCACCTTCCTGTCGTCGCCCACGGGGACGGTGGCGCTGCCGGGGCCGAGGCGTATGTACCGGTCAGCGAAGAAATATTCGAAGCGCACTTTCTGGAACGCGGGTTCGTTCGGCCACGTGTCGCGGTCGTTGATCTTGGCCTTGAACTGCGCGGGAGGAATGGGTGGGTCGGGCAGTTCGATGTCTAGGTATTTGAAGAGGCTTAGTTCAGGCTTCTTGAAGAGCGGGTCCGTGAGCTGATGGTCAACGCCCCAGCGTTTGTCAATGGCGTAATAGATCATCGCGACGAAGTAATACTCATCGGTGTCAGTCCCCAGCGTCAGGTCCGCTGGCACGGAATACTCCGGCAGGTCGCCGGCCATAAATGGGAGCTGCGAGACCTTGCCCCTGATGTGCGCGGCCAGGAAGTCCTCGAAATCCATGCGGCACAGGAAGGGCCGCTTGGCCACGATGCGCTGCGCCAGTCTCCAGGCCCGCTCGCCGGTCCCGCCCGCGTCTGTGCACAGCGAAAACTGGTCGTCCTGGACGGGGATCTGCGACAGCATCGCCGCTATCACTTCCACGGGCGCCGTGTTGATGTTCACCGCGACGGGGCCGTCCTTTACGGTATCGAACGGCGTTCCGCCGGTATTGCCCGCGTCCCGGTACACGGTGAAGTAGGCATCCAGGTCGCTCTTGGCCAGGAGGTACTTGTCCCTGACCAGCACGTACGCGTCCCACGCGGCCGGACGGCCGGCGGAATCGGCGTTCAGGTAGTCCTGGTACGCCCTGTCCGCGTCGTCCCAGGCCTGGACAACGCTGGGCAGTGTCAGCCCCATGTCCCTGCTGGTTGGGAAATCCGGGCAGCGCAGGTCACGGCCGGCGCTCGTATTGGGCACGAGTTTGAAGAGATCGGCGGCGACATCCGGCGCGCCGTTGGCGGGCTTCTCGAGCAGTCTGACTGTAGGGTTGCCTACGGGGTACTCGAAGGCCAGGATGTTCTTGCGCACGTTGGCTGCCCAGGCATCGCCCATGCCCTGGTTGCAGTCGTCGAGGTTGAGCGTATCAATGGGCCAGGCCTTGGGGACGGCGTACAGCCTGGCATCGAGATCCGCTATCCAGACGTAGTAGTCACCACGGATGCTGCTGACGCGCGGCAGTTCCTTGATCGCCGGCAGGCCGGGGTAGAAGTCATTCACGGTGTTGCCTACCATTTTCAGTTGATGCTGGTGGGCATGTTCCTCGGCCATGGGCAGCCCAGCCCCACCCGGAGGGATGATAGAGACCGTCATCGCGCCGCAGCGGAGTGGCGTGAGATAGGCCGGGGTGGGAGGGTTCACGTAGCCGCTGTTGTCAAACGCGAGCGTGTAACGCAGATGGGTTGGGCTGTCCGAAAGGGCGGACAGCGCGGGCATGTTGACGTCAAGGCTCTCAAAATGCCAGTAGGCGTTGGGCGCCGGCGGCGGCGGGTAGGTTGTGGGGTTGTTCTCCCAGTTCCAGTCGTCCACGTTGGTGTATTTGAAGCCCGCGCCGCCCGGCGAGAAGACACCGTCGCGCGTGACGATGCTGTAGGTCGCCACCATGTCCCGCAACGTCACCACGGCGTGGCGCATCCCCGATTGAGGGGCCACCTCGTCTTCGGACGTTATCAGCGCGTTGCTCGACGCCCGGCTGCATTGCCGCACCACCACCAGGAAGGTCATGCCAATCATGGCCAGCAGGGCGAGGATGATTACCGCAAAGATCAGGACTGAACCAGACGATTGCGGATTGCGAATTGCGGATTGCGGATTGACGGTTGACGGTTGACCATTGCTGTGAACGGCCACGCCGCACAAGGACGAACATGAAGAATGGACAACCGGCTTCTCTTTCATGTCGTTCAGTCCTTCCCGTCTTGCCCGCGCCACCACCTACTGACCCCTCGCCCCTGACCCCTCACCCCTGCTGTTTACGGGCCGCCCATGAAACGGGTGGGGATCGGCAACACTTTCACAAACGCCCGGAACGTCAGGATGTCCCAGTCCGCTGCCGGTGACTTCCGTTCGGAGGCGGTCACCTCGTTCTTCTGGCGGTCTGCCGCGTACTGATCGTACAGCACGAGCTTGACCAGCAGGTGCGTGCAGTCCTTGTAGTCCGCCGCCGCGGCATCCTTGTTGTCGGTGAGCGCGGGAAGAAACGTCTTGTTGTCAGGTTGCCACTGGCGGTGGTAGATCAGCAGTTGGTGCACGCCCTCAAACACGGCGCGCTCGTCGCGGAGGAGGCGCGTCTCGAGAGGCGCCGCGTTGTTCTGGTTGGTCTCGAGTGCTGTCGGGGTCGTGTTACCGTTCGCCGGGTCCAGGCCCTCGTCCTCCACAACCTGGCGGCACAGCGTGTGCTCAAGCGTGTTGACGTAGTACCGCACGAAGACACGCCGGTCGGGGTTGGTGCCGTCCGGTGCGCGCGTATCCGAACGCGTGTAGAACTGGAGGATATCGGTCGGCACGTCTCGCGGGACCTTCTCTGGTGTCCTGTACACGTAGGTGTCCCGTACCACCATGGGGGCGGGCGGGACTGAGGGGTTGGTATCAGCCGCGCCTTTGAACATGTTAAACGGTCCGGGCCACGCCCCCGCCAGGTCGCGCTCCAGCATCTGGAAGAACAGCCGCCCGTTTTCAGTGGCACGGATGCGCGCCGTGGACTCACTGCGCGTGCGGAGGGTCCCCGTGATGACGATGAAGCCGACCGTGAAGATGATCATCGCGATGAAACTCGCGACCGCCAGTTCCAGCAGCGAGAAGCCGCGGGCCGGGCCGTGCCAGGCGGGGAAAGCGAAGGAATGTGCACGCCGCGTCGCCATGCGCTCAGCCCACCTTATCCGCGCCATTCACCGCTGAGACGCAGAGCACGCGGAGAACGGCGGGGACTCTGAACCCCAGGACTGTTATCATCGTTCTTCCTCTGCGTTCTCTGTGCCTCTGCGGTGAACCATCCAGGCTAATGCCGCCGCAGGAACAACACCACGGGATCGGACACCTGTTCGTAGACTGCCCTCTTGGGGTTGCTGTACTTTTCCGGCTTGGTCGGGGAGATGCCGGGGCTCAAGTCCCTGTACACGGCCAGCGTGAGGACGTACACGCCGACGTACGGCGAATAGGCGTTGCCTTGCCAGTCCGAGTGACGCTCAAGCTTGTAGATCACACGGAACGGTGTGCCGCTCGTGCGCAATTCCGGGCCATCCGCGGCAGGGACGGTCGTGCTCGCGGGCGGCCTGAGCGGACCGCCGTAGTACCGTGGGTAGGTGCTCGGCGGCCAGATCATCGTCGCCACGTTGGTGGGGTTGACGAACTGGTCGAGCCTCCACCTGTCCAGGCCGGTGCCGACCTTGACACCGCCGTACAGGTTCACGTCGTGGACATTGGGCCACCCGCTGACGTTATCCGCGGTGGCGATGAAAAGCCCCACGTCCTTGTCCCTGCCGGCGGGGAAGGGCGGCCGGACCGTTTCCGTCGTGATGAGATGCAGGCGCTCGATGTCCGCGACGGCCTCGGAGATGACGATCGCGGCGGAATTGCGGTCCGCTGCGGCGTTGCAGATGCGGCTGCTGCCCAGCACCATCGCCACCACGGCTGAAAGGCCGATGGCCAGGACCGCCAGCGCAGCCAGGATCTCCACCAGCGTGAAGCCGCCCGCAGGCGGCGTCCCGCGAATGCCCTCCGTGGGTTGCGTGTCCCAGCGGCTCATGGCTTCAGATACGGCTCCTTGACCAGTTGCTTGATCAAGCCGCCTTGCAGCACCCTGATCATGCGTATGTGCGCATTGCCGCTGTTGAACGCCGAGATGCGGTTCCTGTTGAGCTCACTGTAGTAATCGGGAAAGGTCTGCGTGCCCATCGAAACCCCCGACTGATCCTTGGGGTCGCGGAAATCGTTCAGCGTAGTGCGGATTGCGAGGCCGTCGCGGATTCTGGCCTGCGTCGCATTGTCGGTGACGAAGATCGTCATGTGGCTGGATGCCGAACCGTCCGGATAGAAGGCCAGGACGGCCTTCGACTTCGCAGTCGCTCCCGGATCCTGCTGGATGCCCAGGTACGTGCCCAGGTCCAGTCGGACGCGCTCCACGCAGTAGTGGTTAAAGACCGCCGGGTCCTTGATGGTCGCTCCGATGTTCCAGTAGCCTGGGACCCGGGTCTTCACCTCCGGCGAATCCTCCAGGGTTACCTTCGTGGCGTCGGACAACGTCGGGAAGCAGTACACGCCTATGAACTGGTCGGCGTACGGATCATCCTTATCGGGATCGCCGACCACGCGCCAGTTCTCGATGCGCACGTGGTAGATGGCGTTGTTGGCAATCGCCAGGCTGCGAGCCAGGTGTACCATGGACTGCGCCTTCTCGGTCGCATTGGACAGCCGCTGGTTCTTCTGCATGGAGTTGTAGCCGCCGACGACGCTGGCGGTGAGGATCAGGATGATGAGCGCTACCATCAGCACTTCTGCCAGCGTGAAGCCGGCGCCAGCGCTCACAGTATACCCTCGCACCCCTGCCCGCATATGAGTCCCCGAAGAGGCCACCAGACCGAGAGTCTAGCAGGCCACAGCCTACTTAACACTCTAAAGTGGTCTGAGGTCATCATTTCCGGGACACTTATTCCGTGTCCAAGACTGCACATCGTGCACTAGCCAGCCTTGGGGCTGGCGTCCTTGAGCCCCTGTCTGTTCTTGGCGACCCACGCCGCCCATGAGTTCCCGGCCGCGAGGTCCTGGCCTGTGAACGTCAAACCGGCAACGTCTGCGTACGAAATCTTCAGCTTGACGTCCTTGTCCTGCGGGTAGACCCGGATGAACGGCTCCTGAACATCCGCGTTCCGGTCAAAGACGTAACCGACGACCTGCGACCCGTCCTTCAGGGTAATAGTGACGTCGCCGCGATAGTGGAACGCCTTCTCCAACGCGGCGTAAAGTTCCTCCTTCGTGGTCAGGGGCGGCACCCAGCCGTGGAGCGACTTCTCTTCGTCTGCCATAGCCTTCCTTTTCCCAGAGGGCAGGGCGAGAGGCTCAGTACTTGAACGACGCCCTGACCATGCGCCAGAAACCTGCCGGCGAGCCGAACGTCGCGTTCATGACTGACGGTTCATACCCGCAGTGCATCATGCAGTTCTGGCACGCCGGGTTGCCGCTCTTGCGCCCGTAGTTCTCCCACGTGGTGGTCTCCAGCAACTCCTGGAACGTCTCCGCGTATCCGTCCTGCAGCAGGTAGCACGGCCGCTGCCAGCCGAACAGGCAGTATGTCGGACTGCCCCATGGCGTGCATTCGAACCCAATGTAGCCCTGCACGAATTCCATGAACAGCGGCGACTGGTTGAACTTCCAGCTCTTCTTGCGGTCCTTCAGCAACTCCCGGAACAGCTCCGTCGTCTTCTTGCGCTGCAGGAAGTGGTCCTGATCGGCGGCGCCTGCGTAGCTGTACCCGGGCGACACCATCACGCCTTCCACGCCCATGGCCATCAGCTCATCGAAGAACTGCCGGAAGCGTTTGGGGTCCGCGCCGTCGAAGAGCGTGCTGTTGGTTGTTACGCGGAAGCCGCGCCGGATGGCTTCTTTCATCGCCGCGATCGCCGTATCGTACGCGCCTTTGCGGCAGACGCAGAAATCGTGGTCCTCGCGCAGCCCGTCCAGGTGCACCGAGAACGTCAGGTACTTGCTGGGCTTGAACAGGCCCAGGCTCTTCTCCAGCAGCATCGCGTTGGTGCACAGGTAGATGTACTTCCTGCGCGCGATCAGGCCCTCGACCAGTTCCTTGATCTGCGGGTGCATCAGCGGCTCGCCGCCAGGGATGCTCACCATCGGCGCGCCGCATTCGTCCACCGCGCGCAAACACTCCTCAAGCGTCAGTTGCTTCCTCAGGATGTGCGGCGGGTACTGGATCTTGCCGCAGCCGGCGCACGCGAACGTGCAGCGGAACAGTGGTTCGAGCATCAGGACCAGCGGGTAGCGTTTAACGCCGCGCAGCTTCTTCCCCAACACGTACGTGCAGACGGTCGCCATCTGTGACAACGGAACCGGCATTCGAGCCTCTTCTCCCCTCCTGGTTGTGACGTCACAAAAAACAACCAGGCCGCTCATAGTATCCAGAACCCGCAAAAAAGAAATGACAGTCCGCTGCTCTGCCGGTATTAAGTATGAAGTTCAGGTTAAGGCGCGTCAGGGGAACGGCACGGTCGGTCTCGCGCGGGACAACGCGATGGTGAACGAACTGGACGCGCTCAGCAAAACATGAAATCCGCAATCCCCAATCCGCAATCCGCAATCCGCAACCCGAGGCCCGTTGCCTCGTTCCGCACCGCCGCCCTGGCTGTCCTCGCTCTCATCCTCCTCGCGCCTCCCGTTTACGCAGTTGTTCCCTCCGCCCTCGGTCCTCTCCAGGCTCTGCTGGCGATCCTGCCGCACCTGCTGGTCCTCCTTGGAGCGGCGGCGGTGGCTGTCTTCAAGCCGCGGACGTACCGTGCGCTGTTCAGGTACGTTTGGATACACAAGGTGCTGACCGCGATGGTCCTCGCCATCGTTGGCGTTTGCATCTGGGGCGGCACGCTGCTGGGCGGTGACCGCGATCCAGGCGGCGCGCCGTGGACGGCCTTCCATGGCGGTCCGGACCGCTCCGGCGCAGTCCCCGGCGCCAAAGGGCCTCT
>JAPLOD010000205.1 GCA_026692735.1 Planctomycetota bacterium
CGCACCCATCAGGCCATGATTCACCGCATGGCGCTCGACCTGCTCCGCGACAGGCAATGCGCCGAGCGTTGGCCCACCCTGGCCGCCCTGCACTACGCGAGGGCGGGGTAGAATGTGCCCGATTTCGATGCTACAGTCTCAACTTTGTGCTGGATATACTCGTGTTCCTCGCGGGCGTGCTTGGCACTGCGGCGTTCTGCGAGTGGCGCATCCGCCGTAAGGAGCGCCGCCCGTGACCATCCCGCTCCGGTTCCCACTGCTGGCCCTCGTGTGCCTTGCTGCGAGCGCGTTCGCGGCGGAGACGGCCGCGCCAACGTGGCCGCTCTGGGGTGGCAAGGAGACCGTGAGGGGGAAAGCCAAGTGAAGGCTGCGCCAGTGGCGCGAAGAAGGATCGGATGAGGAAGCTACGGTTCGTCATTGCAGCGGCTACAATTGGCCTGGCAGCCATCCTCCTGGTGCCGTCGGTCCGGAGGCATCACCGGCAAGCGGTCCAGCGGCAATGGAGGGCCGCCGCCATCGAGGAGGCCAACCGACTGGCGAGCGACAGCGGCTGGATGGCCACTCGGATCGCGGCGCTCAACGACCGCCCGGGGAACGACGAGTCCTCGCAGGACAAATGGCTTTCGGAACACTTGGTCCTGATGCAGAACGGGGAGTGGATTGTCTGCGCCAACAAGTGCTCGAAGGAGGACTGGAACTTCGACGACATCTTCGTCGGCAAGGCGTCCGACGGCAAGTGGTACTACTCCACGTTCCACTTCTGCACCGGCATGGTCGTCCTCCGCATGCAGGGGCGGCCCGCGGACCTGGACGCCTTCAAGAAGCAATGCTTCCTCCGGGAGTTCAGCGGGGACGCTGACTCGCCGCTCGACCGCACATGGCCCTTGCCGGGGCAACGATGAACGATGGCCTGCCGCGGCGCGGGAAAACCGTGGTACAATGCGGCCATGCATCGGACCCTGGCCTGTCTCTTCCTCGCCTGCGCGTTGGCTTGTGGCGCAGAGGCGCAGCCGCAGGCCACGTTTCCTCTCTGGGACGGCAAGGAATCCATCGAGCATTACGCCAAGCGCGTGAACCTGCCGCCCACAAAGGCGCTCGACCTCGGCAATGGCGTGAATCTGGATTTCGTGCTGATACCGGCGGGCAAGTTCGTGATGGGGACGCCGGAGCCGAAGCCTGTGGACGAAGACGGCTTCCACAGGAAGATCGTCGTTGGTCAGACTGCGTTCGCCGTGGGCGTCGGCGTCCTACTGGTTCTCATCGGGACGGTCATCATTCGGGCCATCCGAAAGCGCCACAGGCCGCAGTATTCGCTGGCGCGATTCATGGCGATGATCGTCGTGGCTGGCGTCGCGGTGCTGGGCGGGATGCATTGGTGGCAATCGTCGAGGGCGCTGGCGCTTGCCCAAAACGCGTACAAGGCGACCGCGTTCTACTACGCGCACTCATCCAGGTCGGAGAGGCCTGCGCACCGAGTCACACTGACGAGACCGTTCTTCCTCGGAAAGTATGAGGTGACGCAGGAGCAGTATGAACAGGTGGCGGGCACGAGCCGCAATCGCTTCGAGGGGCCAAGACATCCAGTTGATAGTGTAGAGTGGGCCGACGCGCAGCAGTTCTGTGAGAAACTCGCCGAGAAGACGGGACATGCCGTTCGACTGCCGACGGAAGCAGAATGGGAATACGCCTGCCGGGCCGGGACGAGGACGGCGTATTACACAGGCGATAGCGAGGCCGACATGGAGCGGGCAGGATGGTGCAAAGCAAACAGCGGGGGGACGACGCACCCGGTTGGGGAAACGCACCCCGTTGGCCAGAAAACGCCAAACGCGTGGGGTGTTTACGATATGCACGGAAATGTCTGCGAGTACTGTCAGGATATCTGGTGGGGCGTGGAGTACAACCCGGGCGATGTTGTTGACCCGAAAGGTTTCGACGATCCTCGACAGAACCCCCTCCACGTGTTGCGTGGTGGGTCCTGGCTCGACATTCCGGATCATTGCCGGTCGTCGTGCAACGTGTGCCTCATTCTCGACAGCTTTAGTGGACGCTTCGGCCTGCGGGTGGTGGTGGAAGTGCCGAAGACGCCGTAGCCGCGCCGCCAGAGCAAGCCGCTTCGCCGCAGGCCCACGTCCCGCACGCCGACACGTGCCGCCTGCGCCGGACGCTGAAGAACGAGGCCATGTCCTTCAGGCAGCGTGGCGAGTCGGCTTTTGCGGGCGGTTGTTCGTCGCGGCCTGCCACGCTGTAGCGCGCGGCAACGGTCGTTGTAGTAGCCACGCTGACAACGAACGCGCTGCCCACACCAAGTGCAGAGCACCCTTGTGATTACAATTTTGCCAAGCGGCTTTTTGTTCGACAGTCCGGCTGTCAGCCGGTATGTTGTCGTCGGCACCTGTTACGTTCGGCATTGTCAAACTTGTTGCGAGGCGGTCTCCGATCAGAGGAGGGATAGCATGAGGACATTGTGGCTGGGTTTGGTCTGCGTGGCGGTAATGCTCGTCGGTTCGGCGGTTCGCGCGGAAGACGAACCGCGTCAGGCCCGAATCGATATTGATGGTACGGAAAATGGCATCGACGTTCAGGAAGTCAGTCAATCCGAGGGCGGCTCGACCAATAATGCCGAGTGGCTCAATGACAAGAAGGACCAGCGCAGAGTCTACGGATTCGAGGCCAGCAACACCGAATGGAAGAAAGCCGAGTTCACCTTCAAGACTAACAAGGACGGCACGGTCCGGATGTGCGTGATGGGTCCTTGGTTCGACCAGGGCGGCGGCAAGATCAAGACGATCTGGATGCTGTACGACGATATCTCCGTGGATGGCGCTACGCTCAAGAACGGCGATTTCGAAGGAGGAATGGACGGCTGGAGCACCTACGGCGAGGACAACCCCGCCAAGGTTGTCACTGAGCCGGTCCATGGCGGCAAGAACGCGGTCAAGGTCTGGCACAACTCGCCGGTTCAGCAAGATATCACGGTCAAAGCGAACCAGCCGGTGAAAGTCACGTTCTGGTTCAAAGCGGTCGAATAAGTCGGCCTCGTTGTCGTCCTGCTGCCACACCTCTTCGTGGCGGCAGGAAGAGCACCGCCGCAGGCCCCTTTACAGACGAAGAGGCGTCGAAGGTACTGGAATATCTGGTTGCCCCGCCTTCCGCCGCCGCCGATAATGGCGGCATCATGTATCGAACCCTGAGCCTGCTGACCGGAGCGCCAGCATGAGCGAACAGCCGGAACGGCTGAAGACGTGGGAGTGGATCCTCGTACTACTGGGGGTCCCACCTCCTAGCGGCCTCAAAGTGGTTGCCGATTGTGCTTGCGCGGCCAAGAGAGATAGGTGGCGGTTCACGTTGTTGAGCCTGCTATTGGCGGTATTTTGCTATGGACTTGCGTTACTTGTTGTGCTGCATTTCTGGAGGAGTCTTTGGGGGCCGGAGCCGAACGCTCCTCTTCCGCTATGGATTCCAGCGGTGATGGTGGTTCCCCAGATCGCATCCTTTATGTTCGCTATTGGTTGGATAAGCCTTCGACACGGGATTGCCAGTAAGCGTGGAATTTTCGTGGTTCTTTGTACACAGGTCCTTGGCGCTGGTATCGGTTTCAGCCTCGTGGCGTATCTGCTCGGCGCGGCCTAGGCGGATGATATGACTGAAATACCGAGGACTCGCCCGTGGTTGCAGTTCCATCTCTCGACTGCGGTGGTGCTCATGTTTGTCGCGGCGGGGCTGCTTTGGCTGAACATGCACGATACCGAACGTCAGTTGTGGATCGAACATGGTTGGCCCTGCGTGGCGGTCAGGCGAGCGGAGGTAGCCTTCGTCGAAGGGCCGTTTGGTGTACGCCTCGACAGACCTCATACAACCATCAAGCCATGGGGAATGGCAGTGGATGGCCTGGTGGCAGTAGCCACCCTCTTCCTCGTCGCCTTCCTCTGCGAATCACGTATCCGTCGCCGGGAGCGCCGCCCATGACCACGCCGCCCCGCTTCCCGCTGCTGGCCCTCGCCTGGCTCGCCTTGAGCGCGTTCGCGGCGGAGACGCCCGCGCCAACGTGGCCTCTCTGGGACGGTCACGAATCCATCGAGCAGTACGCCAAGCGCGCCGACCTCCCGCCGACGAGGACGCTGGACCTCGGCGGGGGCGTGACGTTGGAACTCGTTCTTATCCCTGCGGGTAAGTTCACCATGGGGGACGCCGCTTCCAGCGGCCGGTGGACGAAGTGGGATTCAAGAACAAGATATTGATCGGCCAGGCCGTCTGCGCAGTGGGTGTCGGCGTCCTGCTGGCGCTCATCGGGACGGTCATCTTCCGCGCCATCCGTCAAGAGCTGCGAGACGCGCCCATTGGTCACGTTCAGCCGCCGGGCGATCCAGGTCTTGGTTGCGCCGATTGACAGCCAGCGAAGGATCTTCCGTAGCCGCACGGGCAACTGGCGAGAGAACGCCGCCCAATCGAGACGCATCGCTGCTCGCACGTCGGGCTGGTCCTTCTCGGAGGTGGTCAGCGCCTCGGTGATGTTCTGGATGGTGGAGTCGGGCAGAACTTGCTGGCGCTTCGAGCATGACAGCGCCGACAGGTGGATAACACGCGCCCGTCCTCGCCGCTGGCACAGCGGTGAGTGCGGCTCGGTCACGGACTCGTGACCCGCAATCGAACGTCCGGCCTTGAGCCAGCGCCAGCCGAACCAGACCAACTGGCCGGCTGGCAGGATGCGGTCGTGGATGGCAGCTTGCCGGAAATCCCGCCAACAGAAAGCCCATAGTTCCTGACGCGCTTCGTCTGGATCCCGGGCGCGGGCGACACAGGCTTCGATACGGCTGGCGAGTTCGCCGGTGATCTTCTCGAACTCGGCCTCGATCTCGGCATCGGACATGACGGCGAGCAGACTGACGGCGACGGCGTTGGACATGACGATGACCCTCCGGGGTTGATGCCGGGGGCCGGCCTGGCGCGACGGTGACGGCGGTGACGACGACGACCGTCACCGTGGTGATGACGGTCATGTTGACGGGGATGGGGTGGCGGAAACGATGGCGGGATCGCCGAGGCTCTGACCGGCCCCGGCGACGATGATGATGTCGCGCACGAGGCCGGCTGGTCCGACGATTGGCTGGATGAATGGCTGCCGGGCCGATCCCGGCAGCTTGACGAGCTTGCTTGCTGCCGGGAAGAACCTGGGCTTGATGGCGGTGGCACACCCGCAGCCACGGTGTGATTGCGTCCGCCCAATACCAGGGCAGCTACCCTTGAATAGTAACGCGTTTCGGCCCGGAATTAAGCCTGACGCCTGGCCGTGGCGCCAGCGGCTTCGTCGGAGGCAAGAAACCGGGGTGTCGAGGGCGGGATCACCAGGGCCGATGACCGGCGGGTTGATGATGGGGCCGCCGGAACGGACCGGCGGCGGGAACACTGGTCGAAGCAATCGTGATAGCGGACGGGTATCAGCCCACGACGTGGACGATGTGGACTACGTGGACGGCGCGGTGCCCTACTTCATGTTCGGCATGCCGTTCTGTCCACGGAATTGGATGGCGGCGGCGTCAGCGCGGGCGTTGCAGTCTTCCGAGACGCCCCGATGTCCGGTGGAATCTCCGCGTGCGTGATCTTCGCAGTCGGCTCACTTCTGGTCCGGTTGCGCGGCCTGCTTGGCTTGGTCCTCCGCTTTGCACTTGGCCAGCACGTCGTTGTCGGCGGCGGTGACCTTGGCCGAATTCGCGTCCCACCACTTTCTTATCGCGGCAGGCGAGTCCTTGTCGGGTCCGGCCAGGTTGGCCTGGGTAAGCGTGTTGAAGATGCCGAAGGCTCTGGTGAATTGCTCGCGTTCCTTGTTGATGCGGACGTTCGGGTCGGGCGGCTGATTCTTGTTGGCGGCGTTGCTCTTCGGCGGGTTCTTGGGAGGTGCCGGCGGCTTGATGAGATCGGGGTAGCGCAGGCGCGAGCCCCAATCGGCCACCGCGGCGGTTGCGGCGGCCTTGAACTTCGAGTTGGTCAGGTGCGTTGCGTACTCCAACTTCTGGTCAAAGTCGCCGATTCGCTG
Source organism: Planctomycetota bacterium (assembly GCA_026692735.1). Taxonomy (GTDB): domain Bacteria; phylum Planctomycetota; class SZUA-567; order H5-PLA8; family H5-PLA8; genus JAPLOD01. The sequence continues at coordinate 6,035 of JAPLOD010000205.1, forward strand.
GAAAATTCCGACCAAGGCCTGCGCCACCGAGGTGTCGCGGGCAGGCACCAGGGACAACACCCGAAAAGCCTCAAGGCGGACATCCTTGTCGGAATCGTTGTTGCAGGCGGAGGTCAGCAGGGCGAGCGTGCTGGGGTCCGTTAATCCGTTCAGCAACTGCAGCGCGTTCTTCCGATCGTTCTTGTCGGCCGCCGCATAGGCCTTCTTGAAGTCGTTCTGCTTTTGGGTCTCTTCCGGACTGACCGCGGCACTAAGTGCGCAGCAACCGGCGGCAAGCCAGCAACACAACACCAAAACGACACGCTTGTACATGGGGCTCTCCCTTCAATTCAAGGGCGGTGGCTCGGGAACTTCCCGTATGTCTTCCAGCGCCCTGACGTGAAACCATCCATTTCTATTCAATCGCTTTCTGAAAACCGACTCGTGTCCCCCGGATAATCCCGTCTCCCTTGCGCCACAACGACTTGCGCGTTTCTTGATTCGCGGCTTTTGAGCGCCATGTTTCGACGATGAATTCCCTCGGCGACAACGAGCGCGTGCGCGCCGTGCTTGAGGAGGTCATCGCGGTGCTCCAGTGCGCCAGGGACGAGGCATAAGGCTCGGCAGGCCCGGCTATCGAGGGGGTTTCAAGGCCAGATTCGCGTCCGGACCGCGAAGATGACCAAAGACACGGCCGGCACCGAGATCGTCGTTCTGGCGGCCGGAAGTGGCCTATTTGTCGGGGGTGCGGAACGCCCAGCGGGACAGCGCCCCTACTTCGCCCTCGCCGCCTTCCCTCAGGTAGACGAGCGTGCGCTTCTGATCCACGCCTGGCGGCGGGACGACAACGCAGTTGAGCGGGAATGTGATTAATGATTTTCTGACAGCTTCGCTGTATGTGATAGCAGAATATCCGGGTTCGACACGTGTTGAAGGAGGCGAGCCAATGTTGCTGAACCGATCTCTCCTGTTGGCATCGTTGATGTTCGCCTGGTCCGCAATCGCCGGCGAGGAAGTCCCGTCGCAATTCCAGGCATGGGGTTCTCGCGGACCGGGTTTGGCACCGGTGCCGGCGGGTTGGACGGAAGTCCGCGCCGAGCCGCGCGTGCGGAGTGCGCCCGACCCAACTCAGGACGAGGTGGCCAACGGTTTCATGGTCTTCGAGCGGCGGCCGTTCGAACCGATCTACCTCGACACGGTGCCCGCCACGTTCGAACGCGATGTGAGGCTGCAGGCGTTTGCCGCGCAGGGACAATACGAGCCGCTCTCGTTCGCGGTGTACGCGCTGACGCCTCTCAAGAACGTCCAGGTCACTGCGGGCGGACTGAAGACGAAGCAGGGGGGGAGCATCCCGGCCTCGCACCTCGACGTCCGGCTCGTGATGCCCGTGCGCAGCGCAGTATCGTACGAGAACGCGAACGACAAGCGCTTCACGCTCGCGCCTTTTTATCTTGAGAAACACGACCACTTCGACATCGCCCAAGGCAAGACAGCCCAGCTCTGGCTCACCGTGAACGTGCCGGCTACGGCCAAGGCCGGCGACTACGAAGGGGCCGTCAGCATTCAACCGGCCGGGAAGCGCGCGTACGACGTGCCTGTGACGATCAAGGTGCTGCCGTTCAGACTGCCGCCCACACCCGTCGAAACCGGCGTGTCGTATTTCCCTTCGGAGAACCTGGGGATTCGGGAGAAAGAGATGATTGACCAGCGCGACCACGGGATCAACGCGAACGAATCCGCCGTGGGGGCGCAGGTGGTCAGCCGCGACAAGCATTTCGGCGACGATGACGCGGAGGCCACGCGCAAGAGCATCAAGACCGCCATTGCTTTGCGCAAGAAAGTCTACGGCGATGCCGCGAACCGTTTCCCGATCACCGTGGAAGTCGGCCATCAGATTCTTTACTTCTGGGATCAGAAGAAAGGCTGGTTCGACTTCTGGCCGCGGTCGCCGGAACTGGAGGCGGACTTCTTCAACGCGATCAAGGTCTGTGAAGAGACCATCAAGGCCGAAGGTGGCCCGCCGATGCGCGTGTTCATCATGGACGAGCCCGGCGGGCATCCGGATCAGTTGAAGGAGACGGCGTACTATCACAAGCTGCTCAAAGACAAGCTGCCGCAGATGCAGACGTACGTGACGCTCGGCGGAGGCGTGGCTCTGGGCATTGACGAGCTCGGGCTCCTGGGACCGACCACGGACCTGGTCACGATCAACCGCTTCGATATGGACATCTGCAAGCTCCTGGTCGCCCGCAAGAAGGTGTACGGCGTGTACAACGGCGGCGGAGCGACGGAGGCTGTCACGGGTTACACACGCGATCGCTACTTCTTCGGCTTCTACTGCTGGAAGACCGGCGCCGGCGAAATCCTGCAGTGGGTGTACCGTTTTGGCGATGCGTGGAGGGATCCCATTCGCGGCAATCACGGATACGTTATGCTTGCCCCCGATGGTCCGCTGCCCAGCATTCCGTGGGAAGGCACCCGCGCAGGGGTAGATGATCACCGCTACATGGATCTGCTGTGGCGGCTGATCACCGCAGCCAAGGCCGACCCTAACGCCGCGAAAGCGGTGGCCGCCGGCAGAGAGGCGGCGCTTGAGGTGCTCTCGACAGTTGATTTCAGCTATCAGCCGCGCACTGGCAACGGAACGCCGCCGCCTGTCTGCGCCACGCTCGATAAGTGGCGCTGGAAAGTTGCGGTCGCGTGCATGGACCTGCTGACATTCGTCCCGCTCGACAAGGCGCTCGCCACCGTTTCTGAGCGCCCCGGTCCGCTTGAGCTGCCAATGCCCAAGAACGAAGGCGGCACTGTCAGGTACGGCCCGGAACTGCTGCCGGAGACCGGCTTTGAGAACGGCACCGGGCCCTGGAAAATGAGCGGCAAGCCTGTCAGCAAAGGCGGCGTTGATAACACTGTTGCTCACAGCGGTAAATCCAGCTTCATGCTGGAGAACTCAAGAGAGGCCACCGGCATGGACGTGGTTGTCTGCGTGTGGGGGTGGGGCGGTCCGGGGCCGAGTATGACGCTGTCCGCGGGCAAAACGTACGAGTTCTCTGCGTTCGTCAAAACCGACTCCGTGAAGCCGCAGATCCGGTTCACGGTGCCGGCTGGCGCCGCTGTCCGCGACAACGAAGGCGAAGATCCGCCCGACGCCTCCGGCTGGCGACGCTTGTGGCGGCGCGTCACGGTCAACAAGGAGGTCAAGCCCGGCTATCTGGCCATCTGGCTGCAGGGCCCCGGGAAGGTGTGGGCGGACGACCTGAGTTGCCGCGAGACGATCCTGCCGCCGTTCGTCGTTGAACCGGTGCAGACGCTCATTGACGGTTCGGACCGGAGCGTCAGCGTGCGGATCGCGCAGTTCGGCTCGACAGAGATCAGCGTCAGGGTCCAGCCGCCGGGTAAGAGCCAGCCGCAGGTGGTGAAGATCCCGCCGCAGGGCGAGGCGGTGGCGGAGTTCGATCCCAAGGGCCTTCCCGTCGGCGCTCACGAACTGAAGGTGGACTCGCTCTCTTCCGGCGGCGCGCCGTATTCGGTGACGGTTGCGTTCAGGCGCGTAGCGGGTCCGTTCGATAGATAGTGAATCCACACTGCGAGCCGGATGAGGCGCCAAGAGAATTCTCTCGTCGCGTGGGCGAGGGAAAGGCTGCGTTGGCGCAACCCCTTGGGGCGTCGCGGGTGGGCGTATTCTGTCCCGTCCTGGCGCCTGCAAGCGGATGGGGCGCGAGGGAGGGTCAGGGGCTTCCCAAGCCGAAGGTCGCGGGTCAGAGCCCCATCGCCCGCTTGGACTTGCAGGAACGAGAAATTTCCCTGTGCCTACCCGGCGCCTACGATTGGCGCCGCACTGGCATTGTTCGGGTACGTTTTCGCCCGGTTTCCCGCTTTCGCAGTCAGCATTCTTGGAGAAAAGCGACGAGCTTGGGGCAGGACTGCCGTGCTCCACGGCTACGGCGTCCTCGGTGTTCTCGGCGTCACGTCCACCACCACCCGAACGCCGATGTGGATGCCCCGGGAATCGGGATCGAACCCGTAACGACGCGCAGATCGGCAGTGCCTGGGAAACTTGAGCCAAGCCCCGCCGCGCAACACATGCCCAAAACCCAGGTCAACGGTACAACTGTTTCACCAGAAGAACTTTAATGCATAAATTCCGCCCCTTGCGTTGGTATAGACGTGGGAGGAAACTACGCGCATGCAGCAGACTGAAGCCGCCACGGACGGAGCCTGTCTGGCCTGCTTTCTTGCCGCGAAGACGCCGCAATTAAGCGCGGAAGCATTCGCGGAGATCGTTCGCCGCCACGAAACGCTGGTATTCAGTGTCTGTCAGCGAGCTTTACCCATTGAGCAAGACGCTCAAGATGCGGCACAAGCTACGTTCCTGACGCTGGCTATCCGGGCGGAACGATTGACGAAAGAGGCATCCGTCGCAGCCTGGCTCCATCACGTCGCGCGATGCATCTGCGCCAACATGCGGAAAGCTGCCGCGCGCCGCTCCCAACACGAACAGGAGGCGAGCGCCATGCGGCAACAGGAACAGCAACACCAACAGGAAATGGAGCGGCTCCGCGCCGTACTGGACGAAGAGCTGGACGCGCTGCCGGAGAAGTACCGCTTGCCGGTCATCCTGCATCATCTGCAAGGGCATAGCATCGAGGACGGCGCCCGCGTGCTGGCGCTCAACGTCGGCACGTTCGCGGCGCGGCTTTCGCGCGGGCGTGAAAGGCTGCGCAAGCGCCTGACGAGCCACTTGCGGCTGGCGAGCGTCCTGCTGCCCGGACTGCTGACAGCAACCGGCGTGATTGTTCCTTCGCTCTTCGCCGGCACAACGGCCCATGCGGCAACTCTGATGCTGAGCGGCCAGACGGCAACGCTGGGTACTTCGGCGCTCCTGGCAAAAGGCGCGCTGAAGGTCATGTTCTATGCGAAATTGAAGGCAGTTGCGGCGATTGTTCTGATCGCCGCGCTTCTCGGCACCGGCGCCGTTGTCGCGTACGTGCAGCGAAATACCCTTGGCGGCGGAAAAGGCATCGCGCAGGCATCACCCGCGGCGGCCACTGTCACAGCGGAGGAGAAACCAGATCCTTCCGGCATCACCGTGACGCCGCGCGGCGCGTTAGCACAGACAGCGTTCGACGAGTTACGCCGCAAAGGGCTGAACGTAATTGAGCAGGGCGTGCCCACACTGCTGGTGCCGGTGGCGATGCGCTTCAAGCCAGTTGGCGGACGGAAGTTCATCGAAGCCGTCGCAGCCACGCGCGGCCTCAAGGTTGCGTGGGAACGTGGCGGAAAAGCCGCCATTCTCTATCCGGGCGCTTCTGATCAGGAGGTGGAACGAGTCGGCAAGGATATGGCATCGGCGGATGTGTCCGTCCGCCGGGACGCAGTGTGGCGCGCTGGCTGTTGGGGTGATGTTCGGGCAGTTCCCGTGCTGATGAAAGCAGCCAGGGACGGCGACGCAGAAGTCGCGCGCCTGGCGATTATCGGTTTGCGCCGAAGCAATTGGGACGCCGCACTCATAACGGACGATAGCGCGATGGAACTCATCGCGCTTGAGCTCGATGCAGAGCGCAAGAACGCGTGCTGGTCTCCCATGGGCGCCTCCAACGTTCGCGCGAGCGTGGCTCGCTCGCTGGGCCGCTCAGGCGGGGAGAAGGCGTTGCCCTTGCTGGAGAAAGCGCTCTCCGACAAGGGTGCGCACGTGCGTGGGGCTGCAGCCGAGGCGTTGGGCCAGGTAGGCGGAGAGAAGGCGCTGGCGTCGCTGGAGAAGGCGTTGGCAGACCCTGATCCGGAGACGCGGTACTACAACGTACGTTGCCATGCGGCCAGCGCACTCGGCGAAATCGGCGGGGGAAAAGCCTTGGCCCTGCTGGAAAAGGCGCTCGCCGACAAAGATCCGAACGTGCACCGTGTTGCGGCGACTTCGATTTGCCGTATCGCCGACGGGTCATCACTGGCGGTGCTGGAACAACTGCTTGCTGATCCCGAAGAGAGTGTGCGTCGTAGTGCCGCGACCGCATTGGGAAAGGTGGGAGGCGAGAAGGCGCTAGTGCGGATCGAGAAAGCGCTTACGGATCAGGATGTCGCGGTGCGCGGCGGTGCGGTCCAGGCCCTGAGGACAATCGTTCGCGACAAAGCGCTGGAGTTGCTGAAGAAGCCGTTGGCTGATCCGGACGCGGCTGTGCGCCGTATCGCCGTTGGCGTGTGGAGGAGCCTGGAGGGTGAGACGCCGTTGGAGCATTGGGAACGAGCGCTCAGCGATCAAGACGCCGCCGTGCGAAGCAGCGCCGCCTCTGGGTTGGGCAACATTGGCGGCGACAAGGCGCTGGCGTTGCTGGCAAAGGCACTCGCCGATCCGGACGCCACGGTACGCAGTGAAGTGGCTGGCGGGTTGGGGATGGTCGGCGCTACAGAGGAGCGGGTGCTACCGCTTCTGGAGAAATTGCTCGCGGATCAGGACCCAAGCGTGCGCAAGAATGCTATTAACGCTGCCGAGATGATAGGCGGAGAGCAGGCGGTTGTGTTACTTGAGAGGGCGCTTAGCGACCTGGACCGCGACGTGCGCGGCGCCGCTGTGTTTGCGCTGGAGCACGCAGGCGGGGAAAAGGCGCTTGGCATTCTGGAGAAGGCACTGGCCGACCCGGATGCCAGCGTGCGCAGTTGGACTGCAGTGGCGATAGGGATAGTAGGGGGCGAGAAGGCGCTGGCGCTGCTGGAAGGAAGATTGGCAGGCGGAGACGATCACCGTGAAGATGTCATCCACGGGTTGGGCATCATAGATGGCGAAAAGGCGGTGGCTCGTCTGAAACACGCGTTGACGGACTCGGATTCCTCCGTGCGTCAGTCTGCCGCGCGCGAACTGAGCGAACTGGGCGCAGGGAAACTGCTCGTGCCGCTTGACGAGTTGCTGAAGAATCGTTTGGCACAGTTCCGTCTATACGCGGCGGAACAGCTCTACATGATTCCTGAGAAGGAAACAGCGATTGGCTTGCTGAAACGAGCACTCACCGACTCAGATGTGGACGTGCGACGTAACGCCGTGGGATCGTTGGGCATGATCGGCCTGCGTACGAAAGGGGCCTACACAGAAGAGCTACTGGCACTACTTGAGACGGCCTTGACCGATGCGAACGACAACGTGCGCTCCTGCGCCGCTGGCGCGCTGGGTCGGATCGGCGGTGAAAAGGCTCTGGCACGGCTGGAAAAGGCGCTCACCGACCCGGACCGCGCCGTGCGCAGCGGCGCGGCGTGCGGGATGGGCCAGTTGGGCGGAGAGAGAGCGCTGGTGCTGCTGCAAAAGATGCTGGCAGACCAGAACGTGAACGTGCGGCGCGATGCCACCGGAATGCTGGGAACCCTGGGACAGGACAAGACACTGACGGAGAAGGTGCTGCCGCTGCTGAAAACCGTGTTGGCCGACAAGGATGCCTTTCTTCGCGGGACCGCTGCTGAAGCGCTGGGTCATATCGGCGGCGACAAAGCGCTTGCGCTCCTGGAACAGGCGGCTGCTGATCCGGATGACGGCACACGCTGCAGCGCCACCATCGCGTTGGAGAACGTCGTTACACGCGCGGATACGCCGGACGCATACTCCTCAGGTGGCTTCGCGGTGGGCAAGGAGGGGCGGGCAAAAGCGTTTGCGTTGTTGGAGAAGGCGCTCGGCGACAGGAATTGGAACGTGCGCTCCCTTGCCGCGGACGCACTGGGTCAAATCGGCGGCGCCAAGGCGTGTGCCGACCTCATGGCTGCGTTAAAGACCGAAATCGTACCCGAGGCGCGGAGCAGCATTTTGGAGACACTGAAGTCGAACTTCATTCTTTTCCCGAAGGTCAAAGAACTCTTGAAGAACCCGCCAATACCCAGCTCGCAGAGAGCCGACCCGGACACGCAGTTTTGACGTTCCGCGGATGGCCATCAAAGAGGCAGACCTTCCTCGCGCGGAATGCAGCAGGCTCAGGACTCGATACATGATGCCGCCACTATCGGCGGCGGCGGAACGCCGGGCAAGGGGACAAGGCCGCCTACGGCGTCCTCGGCGGCACTTCCACCACCACCCGGAAGCCGATTAGGTCCATGTCGCTGGAGCATTGAAAGGCAGGGCCATCTCCCTGGCGATACGTAGAACGGCAGCTTTCGAGAGCTTGGTTGCAGGACCCCCCGCGCATGACGGGGGACTTCTGCTGGGCTTGCAGGAGC
>JAPLOD010000206.1:0-3914 GCA_026692735.1 Planctomycetota bacterium
GGATGGCGAATCCGAACTCCCTGCCGATCAATGGCACCGAGGCGGACTTCTTCCGGCGTTTGGCGGAAATGACGATCGCCCATGAGTCGCAGCCGTTCTTCGTTCCCTATGACGGAAAGATCGTTGCGAGGGTATGCGGCGAGCGCTTCAAGCTTTGTCCGCGGCCCGAGTGGAGCTGGGATAATCCGGGTGCATTTATGCCGGTGCTGGTGGGGGAAGTTGCCAGCGGCGAAGTGCGGTGGTACTTCCGGCGAATGCTGTTCGTCTACCTGTTTCTGGCCGCTTGGTTCCTTGTCCCTGTGTCGCTCGTCGTGGGAAGCGGTCCGCGTGGCGACGCAGCCATGGCGGGATGCGGTTTTTTCTTCGCGCTCATGGGATATGGCCTCTTCTGGGTGGGATGTCGTCTTGGGAAGAGGCATGAGCAGACGATGGAAGGGATTGTGCGGTGTGCCGCGGGAGGCACGGACTGAGCGGCTTCACGACAGGCCGCGAACTGGGCGAGGGCGCGCCACGGCCGCTATATGGGGACCGGGAACGGCAGCCTATCCGACGATTTCATTCAGCGCCTCGATGATCTCCGCCAGCGCCTCGGGCGGCAGGCGCGTCAGCCTGCCCTGCAGCCGCTCCGTTGAAAGCGTCCTGATCTGGCCGATCTTCACCCAGGACTTCTTCGGCAACCGCGGGTCGTTGAGTTCGCAGGTCAAGGGGTATCCCGCGCGCGGCGGCTGGCTCGTCAGCGCCAGGGCGATGACCGTGCCGGACCGTTCGTTGAAGACGTCATGGCTGATGACCAGCACGGGCCGCTTGCCGGCTTGCTCATGGCCGCGGGCCGGGTCCAGCTCGGCCCACACAATATCGCCCCTCAGTATCGCGGCCATGCGCGGGCCTCCTCCGCCATGCCGAGTTCCGCCAGCGCGCGTTCCTCCTTTGGATCCAGCTTGGCGCACTCGCGCGCTAGACGGCTGCGTTCCATCCGCGCCAGTTTCTCGGCGACGGCCTCTTGGATCGCGCGGCTGCGGCTGGGGAAGACGGCCTTGCGGACCAGGCGGTCCACGCGTTTCAGCAGTGCATCGTCCAGCGTTATCGCAACCTTCGCGGTGGGCATGGCGGCACACCTCCTTTACTGGTATGACATACTATCATACCGCAGCCCCCGGTCAAGGCGCGCGTGAGGACCGCGACGTGGCGGCCGCGTGACTGTCACGGCCGGGATCGGAACGGCATGCTGCCATACGGCGCCGGCGGAATACGGCACGAGGCAGAGCGCAAAAGACAGGCATGGTGACGGTCACGAACAGAAGCGGCGGGCTTGTTGCCCGCCCACCGATCGGCAAGAAGGCACCAGGCCAACATTGCGGCGTCTAGGGGTTACGTGCCGGCGGACGGGAATAAGACTAAGCGAATCCGTCGAAGGAGACGCATCAGACGTCCCGTTGCCCATGGGCAGAGCGCACACTGGCGGTTGAGATTCTCAATGTATGACCAACATCCCAGTGGACGAAGGAACTCGTTGATCCGCTTCATGTCACCATGTGTGATACCGCGGGATCTATCACCGCTCGCGAGGCGTGCGCACAAGCTGGACCAAAGGGCTGCATCGGCGGCCGCGTCAACATGCAGTCGTTGTGCAGCGGGGCACCTGATGGACTCCGTGTCCCTCACCGATCTCAGCGAGATACCGCACAACACAAGCTCATCGGCCCGAATCCAGATGAACGAGATTCTCTCATCCATGGACTCCCTGCCCGAGTTTATCGCAGCAGCAACCTTGTACAGCTCATCGTTCGTGGACACCCGAAAGAGGCTGTTCGTGTGTTCTGGGAAGACGTCCTTCGCGCTGGCTTGTGCGTCGCCGGGTCTCCAGGCTCTCGGGGAGTTAAGTTTCCGCAGAAAGACAGAATGACACTTGATGTCAAGTGAGTCCAAGGTCGGCAAAGGCTTCAGACTCGGCTGCTGCATCATGTCAGGTCGTCTAGAGCAAGCCTGGCTTCTTCCTTAACAGTCTCATCATCAACGGTCTCATCGTCGTCACCGTACGCCAAGGTCTGGAGTTCCGAGATGGCCTCGCTGACCCCGTTGTGAGCCATCCTGGCAAGTGCTGCCACGGCCGTTCCCCGCGTAGCCTGGGATTCCGAGTCCAACAAGCGACGCAACAGCCCCAATCTGGTCTCCGTGGTTGCGTTTGACCGCGCTATCCCACCCGCGAGAATATCCCAGAAATCAACATTCGCCTCACGACGAAAACGCGCCCGGTCAAACAGCCGCTGAAGAATGTCCGTGTCTATCGCAGCAAGGAAGTCCACGGCACTATCAAGGGCGTACGGACTTCGGCTGGTGGTCGCCTCTTGCAGGAGTGCTTCGGCGAGCTCCGTCCCTGGCGCCGCCTCAAACTCACATAGTAGCTTCCGTCTCAACCTGCGGCTCTGTTCGCCAAAGGTGTCGAGATAAGCTGCGACAATATGAAGCCACTCGGGCCCTGTGCTGCTCATCTCCTCTCTTGCCATCGTAGCGGGGCTATCCCAGGCGCGCAGCCACTCAAGACCTGTGCGATCTGGCGTGACCACGTTCCGAGCCGGCTGATGCGTATGCCCCATATCCGACCTAGCGTGAGGTCGGAGGTAATCGATGTCCGGGCCGCACCAATAAACGCTCGCTTGGTCACTCAAGGCCCCACTCCTTATGCGCGTTCTCCGTCGTAATGTCCACAAAGCCAACAACGATCCACTCGTGAGCCACCTTGAGCCAGTCGGCAAGCGATACGTCCTGTGCGTTGCCGCGAGCTGTCAACTCAATGTTAAGGACCGGCGAGTTATCCGCCTTCTTGATGCCCTGCTTCACGTTCACTGACAATGTCCCTTTTTCGCCCGGCAGCCGGAACAGCAACTCACCATTCATTAGCTCCGGGTCCTTAAGAAGGCGTCCGCTGATGGGCGTGAAGAACCGCAGAAACTCGTAATTGCTGCCAGGCCGTTTCAGGCCGTTGCTGGCAGTGACGAGATTCACGTACGTTAACTCGTATCTCAGCGGCCGCACCTGACCGATCCTCGCCGATTTTGCCCATGTCTCGAACGTAAGCCATTCCTTGAGGAATCCGGCGGATACCGCCTCGAACCGAGGGTACGGGTCAGACTCGTTAACTCGGCGCCAGTTGTAGTGGAACCTGTTGTCCTGCAATTGGATCAGTCGGGCTTTGTCCTGCGAGATCATCCAGACCCTTCGTAGCGGCGGCTCTCGGAACATTTCAAATCTCGCCTGAGGAACAGCCAAGCCTGGTTCCGGGATCTCCGGCAGGGGGGGCTGATCGCTCGTGTCGGGATACTCCTTGCGAATGTGTTCCCAGAAGAGTCCGAAGTCAACCGTGCGAAAAGGCGTTGCCGGGTTGAACTGCACCCCGCACGCTACTTCGGTAACTGGTGGTTTCCCGAACGTCGGCAGACTCATCAGCGACCCCGCAATCTCTCCGTCCCCAACAGATAGACTACCACACGGGGGCACGGCTTCACCGCAACTTTGCCCTGCGACACGCTCAATGGTGCGCGTATAGCACATTCCACATGGAGCTTCAACGCTGAATCCCGACTGCGCAGAGATGGCCCAATGACCGTGTCCGCGAGGTCTGCGGCGGGTGCGCGCACGCCGCCCTTCAGGAGGTGGCACGAAGTAGCACACGGCACCTCGCGCCGTGAACCCCGCCTCCTCAGATCCCCTCCCGGTTCCGCCGCAGCAACTCCGCATTGTCGCAGGGCCGCGTCACAGTATAGCCCTTCAGCGGGATGACGTGCGTGTGGATCGCGTCGAGGATGTCGCAGGCGAACGGGAAGAACGCCTGCTCGATCTCGTCCGGCGGCGTGATCCAGTTCCGCGCGCCGACGACGACCGGGGGGGCGTCCAGCTCGTCGAAGGCCAGGTGCGTG
>JAPLOD010000206.1:3932-15482 GCA_026692735.1 Planctomycetota bacterium
TCGAGTTCGTCGAAAGCGAAGTGCGCCACCTTGGCGGCCATGGTCTGCAGGGCGCTGCCGCGTTCGCAGGCATCGGAGACCAGGACGATCTTGCGGGTCTTCTTGACGGATTCGATGACCTTGGCGTAATCGAACGGCACCAGCGAGCGCGCGTCTATCACTTCGCAGGAAAGGCCGTGCTTCTCCTCGAGCGTCTTGGCGACTTCGAGGGCGCGGTAGAGCACGGCGCCGATGGTGAGGATGGTGATGTCCTTGCCGGGCTTCTTGATGTCGGGTTCGCCGATGGGCACTTCGTAGTAGCCCGCCGGCACGCCGCCCTTGGCGAATTCCTCGGGCTGATCGTAGATCCGCTGGCTTTCGAAGAAGATGACCGGGTCCGTGCCGGTCAGCGCCGTATACATCAGGCCTTTGGCGTCGTAGGGCGTGGCCGGGAAGACGATCTTGAGCCCGGGGATGTGCGCGCACATCGAACACCAGTCCTGGCTGTGCTGCGCACCGTACTTGGAACCGACCGAGACACGCACGACGACCGGCATCTTCAGCAAGCCGCCGGACATGGACTGCCACTTGGAGAGCTGGTTGAAGAGCTCGTCGCCCGCGCGGCCCATGAAGTCGCAGTACATCAGTTCGACCAGCGGCCGGCCGCCTTCCAGGGCGTAGCCGACCGCAGTGCCGACGATGGCGCCTTCGGAGATCGGCGTATTGAAGAGGCGGTGATAGGGCAGCGCTTCGGTCAGGCCGCGATAGACGGCGAACGCTCCGCCCCAGTCGCGGTTCTCCTCACCGTAGGCGACAAGCGTGGGGTCGGTGTAGAAGCGGTCGAGGATCGCCTCAAAGATCGCGTCGCGAATGCCGACGCACTTGCCCTTGGGGAGCCTGGCGCCTTTGTCATCGAAGGCCGAACGGCTGCGCGTGGCGAGTTGCTTGACGCGCGGGTTGTCTTCCTTGGGGATGAGCGCCTCGGGCTTGCCGTCGGCCATTTTCTCGATCTTCTGGTTCGAGAACATGGTTTTCTCGAGCAGGTTGCCGACTTTCATCAGGTCGGCGCGCGGAGAGATCTTCAGATCAACGGCCTTCTTGTACGCTTTGAGGATCAGCTCATCCACGCGCTTCTGCAGCTTCTCCAGGTCGTCCTTGGTGCAGACGTTGCTCTGGACGAGCTGCGCCGGATAGACGGCGAGCGGGTCCTCCTTCTGCCACAGCTCAACCTCGGCCTTCTCGCGGTACGAGCTGGCGTCGGAGGGCGAATGGCCGCTGTAGCGATAGGTGATGGTGTCGAGGAGCACGGGGCCGTCGCCGCGGAGCAGGATTTCCTTCTTGCGGCCGATGGCGTCAATCACGGCCAGCGGGTTGTAGCCGTCCACGCGTTCGGCGTGCAACTGCGTCGGCGCCATGCCGGCGCCAAGGCGCGCGAGGACCTTGAAGCCCATGGTTTCGCCGACGGGCTGGCCGCCCATGCCGTAGAAGTTGTTGTAGAAGTTGATGATGATAGGCAGGCCGCCGCGATGCTCCTTGTCCCACAGCTCCTTGAACTGGTCCATCGTGGCGAAGCACAGGCCTTCCCAGACGGGGCCGCAGCCGAGCGAGCCGTCGCCGATGTTGGCGATGACGATCCCGTTCTTGTGCATGACGCGCTTGTAGAGGGCCGCGCCGACGGAGATGTCGCCGGAGCCGCCCACAATGGCGTTGTTGGGATAGATGCCGAAGGGCGGGAAGAAAGCGTGCATCGAGCCGCCCATGCCTTTGTTGAAGCCTGCTTCGCGGCCGAAGATTTCCGCCAGAGCGCCGTAGATGAGGAAGTCAACGGCGAGGTCCTTGACGCCGCCGGCGGCGTCCTTCTCGACGACGCGGAGGCAGTCGCCGTTGAAGTAGTTCGTCATGATGCCCGTCAGGGTCTTGTCATCGAGCTTCTGGATGGCGGAGAGGCCCTTGGCCAGGATTTCACCGTGGCTGCGGTGGCTGCCGTAGATGTGGTCGTCCACGCCCAGGAGATACGCCTGCCCGACCGCGGCGGCTTCCTGGCCCATGGACAGGTGCGCCGGGCCGCGATGATCGTACGGGATGCCCTGGTAGTTGCCGCGCAGCTTGACTTCGTTGAGCATGTTCTCGAAGCCGCGGATGATGGCCATGTCGCGGTGGATGCGGACGAGGTCCTCCTTGGCGTAGCGCTTGAGTTCTTCCTTGACCGTCTTCTTGTACTGGTTGATGGGGATCGGGGTGAACTCCACCTGGCCGGGGCGGCGCATTTCATTGGGAATTATCATCTGCTGCTTGGGCATGGCTTGGCTCCAATCTAGGCGTTGCTGGCAACGGGTGCATGATCCGGGCAGAGAACCTTGATGCCGCGCGCCTGCAGGAACTCGGCCCATTGCGGCGGCGGCGGCTGGTCTGTCACCAGCCGCGACAGCGCCTCCCAGCCCGTGATCTTGAACAGGGAAGGCGCCAGAAACTTGGTGTGGTCAATCAACAGGATCGTCTCGCGGGCGTTCTGGATGGCCAGCCGGTAGATGTGCGCGCTGTCAATGTCGCTGGCCATGACGCCCACATCCATGCTCACCCCGTCGGCCCCGATGAACGCCAGGTAACCGCGGAGCTGCTCCAGCGAACTGGCCGCCAGCGGACCGACGGTGTCCATGCGGTCGGGGCGGTACTGCCCGCCCAGCATGATGATGCTGCCGGGCCTGTCCCACTCCATCGCCACGCGGGACGAGTTGGCGATGATCGAGAGGCCGTGCTTGCGCTTGAGCGGCGGGAGCATTTCGAAACAGGTCGTGCCGGAGTCGAGGAAGACCTGCTCGTCGTCGCTGACCAGCTCCGCGGCCAGCCGGCCGATGGTGCGCTTGGCCTCGACGTTGCGCTGGGCTTTGGAGCGGAAAGAGAAGCTGCTGTTGCGCGCCAGGCTGACATCGCCGTGGACCACTTCCACCTGGCCCATGTCGGCGAGCACCTTCAGATCGCGGCGGACGGTGGCTTCAGAGACCATCACGGCCGTCGCCAGATCCTTGATGGAAAGATGCTTCCTGTCAGCAACTTCCGTCAGTATCCGTTCGCGCCTTTGCCTCGTTGCCATGCTCATGTTTCGAACCGCCGTCACCACTCAATCAGATTATTGCAGGAATTAAACACAATTGTTTCATATTTTCAACATTGTTTTGGAAATTTGCTTGAAGTAATGTGCAGGTCTTCATAATCTCGGTCCTGGTTCACAGGGTCCTTGGCAGCGTCGAGTCATTCAACCATGCCTACTCTCAAGATGCCTGAAGTGAAAGGGACTGGCCAGCCGACGGTGCTCCGTTGGTGCAAGGCCGTCGGGGGAATCGTCGCGAAGGGCGAGGTCCTTCTCCAGGTCGAGACAGACGACCAGCTCATTGAGGTGGAGTCTTCCGTGGAGGGCGCGCTCCAGGAAATCCTGGCGCCCGCCGGCACGCCAGTGCCTCCGCAGACGCCCTTGGCCGTGCTGGGCGCGGTGGGCGCTGCCGCCCCGGTGGCCCCGGCAGGTCCGCCCGCTCCAGCCGCGCAGAAGCCTGCCGCGCCGGCCCGCGCTCCAGGCGGGCCGGTCACCCCGATCGTGATGCCCAAGGCGGGGCAGTCCATGGAAGAGGGATCCATCATCAAGTGGAATGTGAAGCCGGGCGACCGGATCAAGAAAGGCCAGGTCACCTTCGTCATCGAGACTGACAAGGCCACCGTGGACGTCGAAGCAGTGGACGAGGGCCGCCTCGCGCGGATCGTTGTGCCGCAAGGCGAAACGGTGCTCGTGCAAGTGCCGGTGGCGTATCTCGCCGAGAACGACGCCGATGTGGACATCTTCATTGCGCAGCAAGACGGTGCTCCGGCCGTTGCTGCCGCGGTGCCCGGTGCCACTGCGGGCTGGCCCCGCAGTGCCGCGGACACAGCACCTCCGGCCGTCAGGACGCCGGCAGTTGCGGAAGGCGGGCGCGTCAAGGCGTCGCCGGCCGCTCGCAAGCTCGCCCAGCAGCGCGGCGTGAACCTCGCGGCAGTCGGCGCCGGCAGCGGCCCCGGCGGGCGGATTCTCTCCACCGACGTGGCCGCTGCCAGGCCCGGAGCCGCTCCACCGGCGGCGGCGAGCGCCGGCCCGGCTCCCGCCGGCGGCGTGCGCAAGAAGATGAGCCAGATGCGCAAGGCCGTCGCACGCCACCTGCTGTTCTCGAAACAGAACATTCCGCACTTCTACCTCAACCTGACGGTGAATGCGGAACCGATGTTCGCGTTCTACAGGCAGGAGAAGGCAAAGTACCCGTGCAGCGTGAATGACGTGGTGCTGGCATCGGTGGCGAAGGCAGTCGGCGAATTCCCGCAATTCCGCTGCCGCATGGAGAACAACGAACTGTTCGAGTACCCCACCGCGAACATCGGCGTGGCCGTGGGGATGGACGAAGGCCTCGCGGTGCCGGTGATCGTTGCCGCGGAGAAACTCAGCCTGCAGCAGATCGGCGCGGAAGCCAAGCGTTTGGCCGAGGCCGCGCGCAAGGGCAAGGTCGAGCATATGGGCGAGGGCGTCTTCACCGTGACGAACCTCGGCATGTTCGGCATCGAGGAGTTCATGGCGATCATCAACCCGCCCGAAGCCGCCATTCTGGCCGTGGGTGCGGCGCATGACGCCCTCGTCGCGCAGGACGGCGCGGCTCGCGTGGGTAAAGTGATGACGATGACCTTGAGCGTGGACCACCGCGTCATTGACGGCATGGTCGGCGCGAAGTTCCTGGCGCGGCTGAAGGAACTATTGGAGAACCCGGCGAAGCTCGTTTGACGGGTGTGCGTTCGTGCATCCGGCGTGAGCGGGTTGAGCGAACAGGGACCGAGGAAAAGACGCGATGAGGCCTCTCTTGCCTGTTGCCGTAATGCTGTTCGTCAGTTGCGCTTGTCTGACTGAGGAAGGCGAGAAGAACGGTGGCGAGAAGGAATTCGTTCGCAATGTGGTCAGGTCACTGATTGCGGAACAGCAGGCGCCGGAGTTCGAGATCGCGGACAAGGTAGTTGCGGTTGACAACGGCGAAGTGCTCTCGAAGGAGGATTTCAAGAAGGCGTGGCTGGAACTCCGCAAGGTCGCACTGAAAGAGAAGGTGTCGCTGGATGACTTCTTTGCCAGCGTGAGGCTCCAGATATACCCGGTGACTGAGAACAAACGCCTCATGAACAACAAGCGGGTGGTAGCAGCGTACAAGCACGAAGATGGGGACCTCTACTGCGACGCAAGCCAGGTGAAGGAAGGCGTAAAGAGCTTCATTGGCTACGCAAAGGCCTTTGTCTATGTCATCCGTAAAGTCAACGGCAAGTGGACGCTGGTAGGCATTGGAGGATAGCCCTTCGCAGCCAGCGGGTTCGGACTCGTGCAGCGTAGGACTCGGGACTCAGGACTGAACACATGAGCCAGCACTTTGACATCGCGGTACTTGGTTCCGGCCCGGGCGGCTACATCGCCGCGCTGAAGGCCGGGCAGATGGGCGCCAAGGTGGCCGTCGTGGAGCAGGCGCACCTCGGCGGCACGTGCCTCAACAACGGCTGCATCCCCTCCAAGGCGCTGCTGGCGTCCAGCGAACTCCTGTACCACATCCAGCACGCCGGCGAGCTGGGCGTGCTGGTCAGCGGCGTGACGTTCGACTGGACCAGGATCCAGGTGCGCAAGGACAAGATCCTGACCATGCTGCGCGCCGGCATCAAAGCGCTTTTCGGCGGGCGGAAAGTGGCGCTCTTCCAGGGCCGCGCCGTGCTGAACGGGCCGGGCAGGATCGCCGTGTGCAAGGACGGCGCGGCGGCCGAGGAGATCACTGCCACCACGATCGTCATTGCGACCGGCTCGCTGCCTTCGCGCATCCCCGGCTGGCCGACCGACCCCAACCTGGTCTGCACCAGCGACGAAGCGTTGCACTGGAAAGCCCTGCCCAAGAGCGTGCTCATCGTCGGCGGCGGGGTCATCGGCTGCGAGTTCGCCTGCATCCTGCAGCCGCTCGGCGTGCAGGTCACCGTCGTGGAAATGCTGCCCAAGCTGCTGCCGCTGCTGGACGGGCAGATCGCCGACGCGCTGGAAAAGATCCTCGCCAAGCGGGGCATCAAGTGCTTCACGAATACCAGAGTGAACGAGCTTGCTCCCGTCCCCGGCGGCGTCAAGGCGGTCTTCAGCAACGGGCAGAGCGTGACGGTCGAGAAGGTGCTGGTCGCGACCGGCCGCAAGGCCAACACGGCGGACCTCGGTCTGGAGAGCGTCGGCCTGACGACGGATCGCGGCTTCATCCGCGTCAACGACCGGATGGAAACGCCGGTCAAGGGCCACTATTGCATCGGCGATGCCAACGGCCGCTGCCTGCTGGCTCATGCGGCTTCCGCGCACGGCGTGGTGGCCGTGGAAAACGCTCTCGGCCATGCCCGCGCCTTCAACGCGCCCGTGCCCAACTGCGTCTACACGTTCCCTGAGATCGGCACGGTCGGCTTGACGCCTTTCGAAGCGCGGGCCAAGGGCCTGCCGGTCTGTGTGGGCAGCTACCCGATAGGATACCTGGGCAAGGCGCTGGCGGCCGGCGATACGGATGGCTTCGTCAAGGTGGTCCGCCACCGGGAGACGGGCGAGCTGCTGGGCGTGCACATGCTGGGCCACAACGTCACCGAGTGCATCGCCGCCGCGGGCGCGCTGCTGCACCAGAAGGTGTCCGTGCAGGACGTGGCCGAAACCGTCTTCGCGCACCCGACGATCAGCGAGGCGTTCAAGGAGGCCGCCGAGGATGCGCTGCACATGGCGCTGCATCTGCCTCCCCGCAAGCTGCAGCGCGTCGTGGCGGTGGCGGGATAGCCGCGCGGGGCAACTGCAACTCGCCGTTCTCCGCATGGGCCGGTACACGCTGGACAGGCATCCGTGACCGGGTTACAAGAAGGTTTCAGGCCAAGTTGGCACGGCAACCAATTTCGGATGGGTAACAGCGTGTGAAAACGGCACTTACCGTGGACATCCTGAAACGCGAGGCAAGGGACTTTGCCGAGCGCGAATCGAGACACAGAGAACGCCGCCTCTTCGGTGTCACCGATGGCAAGGCTGTTGGCACGTACTTGGAGCAGAAGTTTCAGGGGGCACTCCGGAAGCGATACACATTTTCCGAGGGCTGCGCAGCCAAAGGCATAGACTTCCCGTCGTTGGGCGTTGATATCAAGGTTACGAGCATCCGCCAGCCCCAGTCGTCGTGCCCTTTCACGTCAGCGAAGCAGAAAGTCTATGGGCTTGGTTATTCGCTCCTTGTCTTCGTGTACAGCAAGAACGACGACCGCAGAACGCGCACTGCCACGCTGACCATCAACCACGTCGTCTTCGTGGACAGTGCATGCACAGCCGACTACCAGACCACGACCGGCATCCTGAAGATTCTGGATAACAACGGGAACGGCGATGATCTTACTGCCTTCATGTCCGAGCGGTTTCTCCCGCTTGATGATATTCAGGCGCATCAGCTCGCGGAGGAGATCCTCAGGCGAAGGCCCGCGGTGGGCTACCTGACGATATCAAACGCACTGCAGTGGCGGCTACAGTACAAGCGCGTCATTGACCAAGCGGGAAAAGTCGCGGGCGTACACAGGGTCTTCTGACGATGCACGGCCGGCAACGAGAGTTCGGGGATTTCCAGACGCCGCATGAGCTGGCGAGTGCCATAACGGAGTTCCTCGGCACGCGCTGTGGCATTCTGCCTTCAACGATTGTGGAGCCGACTTGTGGGGCGGGCAGCTTTATCGTGGCGGCAGCAAAGGCATTCCCTTCGGCCTCCCATATCTATGGTCTTGATCTTAACGACCGTTATGTAAGCCAAGCCGTGGCCGCCGTCGCTGCCGTAGACAAGCAGCGGGTTACGGTTCAGCGCCAGGACTTCTTCGCGATGGACTGGCGCCGGTTCTTCAGTTCGCTGCCGGGCGAAGTCCTGGTCATTGGAAACCCACCGTGGGTCACCAACTCGACCCTCGGCTGTCTCAAGAGCAACAATCTTCCGCAGAAGTCTAACTTCCAGGGTCACAAGGGCTTTGCCGCAAAGACAGGTAAGGCCAATTTCGACATCTCTGAGTGGATGCTTATCAGGCTTCTCGAGGCCCTGGGCAGCCGGCGGGCGTGCGTTGCAATGCTCTGCAAGACGGCAACTGCTCGGAAGACACTTCGGTATGGCTGGCTCAATGGGCTCAAGATCGGCCACTGCTCGATACACGCCGTGGATGCGCAGCAACACTTCGGGGCCGCTGTGGTTGCCTGTCTCCTCATCATTCATACCGGAGTGGCCGCGTCCGCATGCGAGGCCGCTGTGTATCCCGGCCTCTCATTCGCAATGAAAACGTGTTCGGTTGGGCTCGCAGGCAAGGAGCTTGTCGCTGACGTTGAGGAGTATCGCCGGTTTCGTGATCTGGATGGCATCGCGTACTACCGATGGCGTTCCGGGGTGAAGCACGACGCTGCCCAGGTGATGGAGTTCTCGCAAGGCGGCCACGGATTCGTTAACGGCCTGGGCGAGGAACTCGCAATAGAGCCAACGTATCTATTTCCGTTGCTGAAGTCGTCCGATCTCGCCAACAACCGGCTTTCGCCGGATAGGTGGGTGCTTCTCACACAGCGATGCCCCGGCGACGAGACAGCAAGCATCAAGGCATGCGCGCCAAAGACGTGGGAGTATCTGTTGCGCCACGCCGACGCGCTCGACAAGAGGCGCAGCATCATCTACGAGCGCCGCCCTCGCTTCTCCGTGTTCGGGGTCGGCGAGTACACTTTCGGACCATGGAAAGTGGCGGTGTCGGGCCTCTACAAGACCTGCAAGTTCCAGGTCCTTGGGACGTGGGCGGGCAAGCCGATTGTCGTGGACGATACCTGCTACTTCGTCTCCTGCCGACTCCAGAAAGAGGCCCGCTTCGTCTGTGACCTGCTGAACTCCGATGTGTGCCAGCGTTTCCTGCGCTCCATCGTTTTTCCCGATGCAAAGAGGCCGGTCACAGTGGATGTCCTGAACAGGATAGATCTCAATAGACTTGCGGAGAGACTCGGCAGGCAGGAAGAGGCGCAGCGATACCTCTCGCGCGCCAGCGCGGCTGAAAAGGATCAACTGCTGATGGTCATGGAGGACACTGCGGCCTATCCGTTCAAGGGCCGACGCCCCCGTGCCCAACTGCGTCTACACGTTCCCTGAGATCGGGACGGTCGGCTTGACCGCGCCAAGAAGCGCTGGAAAACGGTCTCGCCCTGCCCTACCTTTCTCTCGTTGGAGTTCGTGGCACGGAGATTCCGCCCATGAACCGGGGCGGCGAGGTGGTTGTTTCTCTCATTTCCGAGGCGGTGCGGTGATGCGGCCTGTTCAGCAAGCGTTGGGAGCATTGCGGGATTCAGCGACGGTAAAGGAAATGCAGGCCATGGCCGCGGGCGGCAGCGCCCCGAGGACGAGGCCCTTGGTCAACTCCCATATCCACCTGCCCCCGAACTTCTCCGCGTTCCAGAACGTCGCCCAGGCGGTGAACCTGGCCGCGGAGCAGGATGTGCGCGTCCTGGGCATCAGCAACTACTACGATTTCGAAGTCTACGGCAGCTTCGCGGCCCTGGCGCGGCGGCGCAGGATCTTCCCGCTCTTCGGCCTGGAGATCATCGCGCTCATCGAGCCCCTCCTGCGCGAAGGCGCGAAGCTCAACGACCCCGGCAACCCCGGCAAGCTGTACCTCTGCGGCAAGGGCATCACCCGCTTCGACAGGCTCAGCGGCGAGGCGCAGCGCCTGATCTGGATCATCCGCCACAACGACGCCCAGCGCATGGCGGAGATGAGCCGCCGCATGGCGGAGAAGTTCGCGGCGCACGGCGTGGACACGGGCCTGGATGAGCAGGCGGTGATCGGCCGCATCGTGGCCCGGCACGGTTGCGCGCGGGAGACGGTCTTCCCGCAAGAACGGCACGTGGCCCAGGCGTTCCAGGAGGTGCTCTTCGAAAAAGTCCCCGCGGCGCAGCGGCTGGACAAGCTCGCCGAGATACTCGGTGCACGGCCCAAGTCCGCCGATCCGGTGCCCGTGCAGAACGACATTCGCACGCACCTGATGAAGGCGGGCAAGCCGGCCTTCGTCGAAGAGACGTTCGTGGATTTCCAGCAGGCGTACCGGCTGGTCCTCGAACTGGGCGGGATCCCGTGCTACCCGACGCTGGCCGATGGCGCGTCGCCCGTCTGCCCCTTCGAAGAGCCGGTCGGGAAGCTCATCGAGAACATCAAGCGCTGGAACGTTCATTGCGCCGAGTTCATCCCCCTCCGCAACAAGGAGACCGTCCTGGCGCGCTACGTGAAGGCCATGCGCGCGGCCGGGCTGGTCGTCACCGCGGGGACCGAGCACAACACGCTCGACCTGCTGCCGATCGAGCCTGCGTGCGCGAACGCGCCGGTGCCGGATGAGATCAAGGAGATTTTCTGGGAGGGAGCCTGCGTGGTGGCGGCGCATCAGTTCCTGTCGCTGCACGGGGAATGCGGTTTCGTGGACGGGCGCGGTCAGCCCAACCCGGCGTACAAGGACAGTGAGGAACGCATCGTGGCGTTCCGCAAGCTGGGCGCGGCCGTGATCCAGAGGTACTACGAGAACAACTGACATGGCGGACACAACTGTGACGTGGCCCGGGTCCAAGCCGGACGCCGGTCCCATGGAAAAGCTGGTGGCGTTGTCCCGCTACTACGGCGCAGACTCGGAGTTCGTGCTCGCCGGCGGCGGTAATACCTCCGTCAAGATCGGCGACCGCCTGTTCGTCAAGGGCTCAGGCAAGCCGCTCGCCACTGTGGATGCCGACGACTTCGTGGAGCTGCGGCGCGCCGACCTCGATGCGCTCCTCGATCACGACCTCGGCGCCGACGTCGCCAGGCGCGAGGAAGCCTTCAAGGAAGCGATCCTGGCCGCGCGCGTGCACCCCGAGAAGGGCCAGCGCCCGTCCGTCGAGTCCGCGTTGCACAACCTGATGCCCGGCCAGTTCGTGTGCCACACGCACCCGGCGCTGCCGAACATGCTGACATACTGCGCGAAGGGCGAGGCGCTCTGTCGCGAGATGCTCGGCGACGAGGCGCTCTGGATTCCCTACGTCACGCCCGGCTACATCCTGGCCAACGCCATCCGCAAGGCGTTGCAGGAGTACGCCAAGCGCACCGGCCGCGCGCGCCCCGCGGCCCTGCTGATGCAGAGCCACGGCTTCCTGGTCGCGGGGGACTCGCCCGAGGAAGTCCGCGCCAACACGGACCTGGTCATGCGCAAGCTGCGCCAAAGGCTCGGCGGCAGCGCGCCGAAGGAAGCATTCGGGCCGGTCACCCGCCTCAGCCCTGCCGACGCCAAGGCGCTGATCAACACGCTCGGCCCCGCCCTGCGGGCGCTTCTGGCGCCGGATGAACGGCTGAAGCTAGTGCGCTTTGACGACTGCGATACCACGCTGTCGCTGGTCGGCGCGAAGGACGGCAAGCAGATCGCCTCCGCCGGGGCGCTCGCCCCCGACCAGATCGTGTACTGCAAATCGTTCCCGCTCTGGTTTGAGGCGTCCGCGAGCGAGAAGCCGGACGAGCTCATCGCACG
>JAPLOD010000207.1 GCA_026692735.1 Planctomycetota bacterium
ATGCCGGCGGCGGACAGGAACCGCGACAGCCGCTCCAGCCGCGCCAGTTCCCGCGAGCATTCGGCGCACGTGGCGAGGTGCGCCTCGTAGGCCTCACGGTCGGGCGGCGGGAGCTCGCGGTCCAGAAACGCGCCTGTCCGGCTGAGAAGTTCACATCCCATGGCGAAGATCCTTACGCGAGGTAATCCTTCAGATGCTCCTTCAGTTCCTGTCGCGCCCGGAACAGCCTCGACTCCACCGTGCCCGCGGGCACATCCAGCACGTCCGCAATCTGCCGGTAGCTCATCCCATCCAGTTCCCGCAGCACCACGACTGCCCTGTGTTCAGGCCGAAGCGCCTGCAACACCTCCAGGATGTCCATCCGGAGCTCGCTCACGGCCGCGGGCGATGCCGTTGCGGCCCCCTCCAGCAGCGCCTGCGAAGCCTCCGAAAGCCGCAGCGGCTGCACGCTTGAGCGCACGCGTTGCGAACGATGGTGCCGAGCCGCCTGGTTCATCAGAATCCGCGACAGCCAGGTCCTCACGGACGAACGGGCTTCGAATGCCCCCAGCCGTTCGTACGCGCCCAGGAATGTCTCCTGCACGACATCCTCCGCATCGCTGTCCTGCCCCGTCAGGTAGAGCGCCAAGCCGTAGAGTTCCTTGCCGTAACGGTTGACCAGCTCCTCAAATGCCGCATCGTCTCCCTCTTGAGCCCGACGAAGGATCTCCAGGTCGCTCAGAGCGGGGCCGGATCGCCCACCCGGTTTTTCTGCCTCTTGGATCATAGTTCCCTGAGCCGGCCGGTTTCTTCCCGGGATTCGTGGGAATTCCACAACAGGCCGCGAACCACGCACAACGCGCGGTCAGGTTCTGCGTTCGCCACGGCTGGTATGGGACGGTCAGCAACGTGCAGGAGGATGCGGAGGAACCAGACCACGCGAGAATGGTTCCCTTCAGTATGAACCAATCGGCGCAACCCTCCGCCTGCTGGAGCACCCAGGCGCTCCACGGTATCTTTAACTTACATAGAGCGAATGAGTTGCGGGTTTGCTGCACCGCACAACACCCGCGGCGTCGAGGAGCGCGGGACAGCCGTACGTCACGGCGCTCTCCCCGTCATCCACCGCCCTGAGACACCAGCAGTGCGCTCCGGCGAGGCGCCCCATCTACCTGTGGCAAACGTGACGCGAGGAGCACTTCGGAGAAAAGCCATCTCTGGGATTTGAACCCAGGACCTGTGCTTTACGAAAGCACTGCTCTACCGCTGAGCTAAGATGGCGCGAGAACTCACATTCTGCAGCCGCCCAGACACGGCGGCATTATTCAGCAACCCTGCGATTTTGCAAGAACCGACGGGGGAGAAACTGCAAGCCTATCTCAGCCCTTGCGCCGCCGGACCTCACAGAGGCAGGTCTCAACATCAACTCTCACGCTTTCGTCTGGATGCTGCGTAAGCGCTGCTATCGCCGCCATGTCCGCAGGTTCCCCGACGACAGCCAAAGCCTGAAGTCCGCTACGAACCCAACCAACATCCTCATCCTGCAACGCCTCCAAGGCGGCCCGTCGTAGATGTTCAGGAAAGTCGGGGCAGGACTCGGCTTTCTGCTCGATCAGTTTCCTGCAGAAGGACATGAGGAACGGGCCTTCACGAAGCATGGAGGGCTGACGCTTCAGGAAAAGCCGCGCCATGTCCTCGCCTTCTGTCATCATCCCGCGCCTGCCTTCGCGGCTCGGCAGAGCGAAGCGTCCAACTCCCCCTCGGTAACGCCGAGCGCCTTGGCGGCGGCGCGCACGAGGACGTCACGGACCGCGGTGGCCGGCGTCTGCTCGACCTTGTCCAGAATCTTCAGCCAGCGATACGGCAGGTTCCCGGCTGCATCCGGTTTGCCGCGATGCACGAAGAACTCTCGATAGGCCGGCCGGTTGCCCACGATGTCCGTGCGTATGCTGTCATAGCGCTCAACCGCGGAGGCAATCACCACCGCGGTGAACGTCATGAGGTCCGCCGGGTTGAGCAGCTCGCGCCTCCGGTTCACCACGGGCACGATGTTCCCGGGAACGAGGTCCAGCAATGGCATGTCGTGTCCGAGGAATGAGCCGGTCGTGTCGGCCACAACCAGGTCAAGCGCGCCGGCGCCGGGCGCCTCCGCGGGCCAGATCTCGTCACCGTCGTCGAAGAGCACCTGGCGGTCGGAAGGCGAGATGCGCGAGACAATCAGGTTGGGGGCCAGCGCGCGACCGAGCGCCCGCGCCAGCGTCAGCACGAACGGGGGGCTGCGGTACCACTCCGCGGGGATGCGGTTGGTGGCACGGCCCGGCACAAACATGCGCTCGCAGTAAAACCCGAGAACGACATCATTCTCCCACCTCTCGGTGTAGATGCCGGCTCGGATCGAGGGCGCGTTCAGGCTGAGCCTCTGGCAGGCGATGTGCCGGTCAAGAACATAGGACAGATATTCGGTTGTCTGCAGCAGGGCCTCGTGCCTGCTGAGCTGCCGGCCCTGCTGCCGGGCTTCCTCAATCCTCTTTCCGACATCCCACTTGAGAACGCGGATGACCCGGACCAACGCCTCCTCTTTGTCCAATTGCACCTGGTAAACGTACACACCGCGCCTGCCGCTGTCGCGATGATCCGCGCGGCCGAGAGGGTGGATGACCCGGCCCACGTTGACGGCCGTGACCTGACAATCGTGCTGTCGCACGATGTTGGGGATGAAGCTCTTGACCCGCTCGTCGCAGAGACCGGACATCTCCGTGTCGTCCGGCTTCTCCATGGCCTCCTTGAACAAAGGGTCGAACCGGAACGTCCTGTGTTCCATGCGCGCCCCGGGAAGCCATTGGACCGTCTGCACGAACTCCTGGGAGAGCCCTATAAGCTGCTCCTCGGTGACCGTCTCATCTTCTCGCAGAGCCTGATGCGTGCCTTCGCCGCACAGCAAGGCAAACATGGCCTTCCGCCAGACCTCGTTCTCGATGTCGTCCTGCTGCAGCGGCGCGGCGATCAGCTTCCGGATATCGTTGGCCCACCTCGCGTGCAGCCCGCGCAGGGACTGCTCATCGAGGCGGTCGAGGTCGGTGCGCAGCAGGGACTCCGCGTCAAACCCTTCCGCGCCAAAGAACTCAAGCTCCGGACGGCTGTAGAGGTTCCTGCGGTTCGCTTCCCGCTGGACCTCCTTCAGGGCGGACTTCAGCGCCTCGAACGGCAGGCCGCCGAGCTCCAGGAACTTGGCGAGAGTCATCATGCGCTTGCCGGTGGACCTGCTGTAGTAGTACCTGGCCTTGGTAGCAAGGCTCGCGAGACTCGAGATGATGAACTGCTTGATCTCCCTCACGTCAATTGGCGGCACAGCGAGGCGCCAGAGCTCGCCGCGGCGTTTGAGCTCGCGGCGGACAGGGTCCACGGAGATGTCCAGGAAGCGAATGGACTTCCGCGGAACGACCTCGCAAAGCAGGTCGTCTCCCGGGAACGAATTCCCGACATGCGTTGGAAGCGGGCGCACGTAGACGATCCCCGCATCAATGATGATGTCAGCCGCCGTGTACAGCAGTTGCACCACTTCGCCTGAGCCGAGCGGCGGCAGGCCTTGGCGTATGCGTTTCCCGTTCTCGAGCTCGAAGAAAATGTCCTTTTGCAGCGGGTGCGGGACTGAAAGGTTGACGATCGTCCGGAACTGCGGGAAGACGGTCCCGAGGGGGTGCTTGAAGCGCAAGAGGACCCGGCCGTTAACGGTGTACTGCTCCGGGGGCTCCTCACAGATCACCGTGATCGGTCCCCGCTCGGCAGCGATAGTCACCTCTCTCGGGTCTGGCATGTCACCTCCCGCGCAGAACGGATGCCGTATAGTAACCGGGCATCAG
The DNA here is from genome assembly GCA_026692735.1 of Planctomycetota bacterium. Lineage (GTDB taxonomy): Bacteria > Planctomycetota > SZUA-567 > H5-PLA8 > H5-PLA8 > JAPLOD01. The sequence continues at coordinate 3,840 of JAPLOD010000207.1, forward strand.
CACCGTCGGTCACCCCCGCCAGACTACACGATTGCGGTGTTTTTTTGCAGCGACTTACCGGCGTCAACCTGCCCTTGCCAATCCCTTCGCGCCGCACGCAGGTGCGCGCCCACCGCGCGATCAGGATTGACGGCGCGTGCCGTTCGGCGGTATGGTTATGTGTCGCCGTAGTGGAACGCCGAAGGCAACGCGAGATGCCAGTCAGGAGTGCATTATGAAAGAGCGTCTGCTCGACCTGCTCACCGCCATCGTGGCGGGCTTCACTGCCGTCGTCGGCCAGTGCGCCGAGGGACAGCAGGCGCAGCCCAACTTCGTCCTGATCCTCGCCGACGATATGGGCTACGGCGACATCGGACCGTTCGGGTCGAAGCTGAACCGCACACCCAACCTGGACCGTCTGGCGCGTGAGGGCATGAAGCTGACAAGTTTCTACGCCTGCCCGGTCTGCACGCCGTCGCGCGCGCAGTTCATGACCGGCTGCTATGCCAAGCGCGTCTCGATGCCGAACGTGATCTTCCCCGCCTGCCCCACCGGTCTGAACACAAGCGAGGCCACGCTGCCGAAACTCCTCAAGCAGCAGGGCTACGCGACGATCTGCGTCGGCAAGTGGCACCTGGGCGACCAGCGTGAGTTCCTGCCCACGCGGCACGGGTTTGACCGCTACTTCGGCCTGCCGTACTCGAATGACATGGGCGGCGGCGAAGACTGGCCGAAAGGCGCTGCGGCCAAGGGGCGCCGCCCGCCGCTGCCGCTGGTGCGCGATCTCGAAGTCATCGAGACCGTCTCGCCGGCGCAGCAGGACAAGCTTACCGAGCGCTATACCGACGAGGCGGTGACGTTCATCCGGGACAACAAGGGGCAGCCGTTCTTCGTCTACCTGCCGCACACGGCCGTGCACGTGCCGCTCCATCCAGGCGAGAAGTTCCGCGGCAAGTCGGCGAACGGCACCTATGGCGATTGGGTCGAGGAAGTGGATTGGAGCGTAGGGCGCGTGGTTGACACGTTGCGCGAGCTGCAACTGGAGGAACGCACGCTGGTCTTGTTCACGAGCGACAACGGCCCCTGGCTGACTCAAGGCAAGCACGGCGGCGTGGCCGGCCCGTTGCGCGGCGGCAAGGGCTCGACGTGGGAGGGCGGCGTGCGCGAGCCGACCGTGGCGTGGTGGCCGGGAAGGATCGCGGCCGGGACGTCCTGCGATGCCGTTGTGGGAAACGTTGATCTGCTGCCCACCTTCGTGAAGCTCGCCGGCGGCAGCGTGCCCGCTGACCGGAAGATTGACGGCGTGGACATCTGGCCGTGCTTAAGCGGCGCGGCGAAGGAATCGCCCCGCGAGGCGCAGTACTATTTCAACGGCAACCGGCTCGACGCGGTCCGCGCCGGTTCGTGGAAGCTCGCCATCCAGCCGCAGCATGAGGCCAAGCCCGGCGAGAAGGGCCCCCCGCCCGATGCCGACAAGGCGCACACGCCGCGGCTGTACAACCTGGTGGACGACATAGGCGAAACGGCCAATGTGGCGGCCCAGCATGCGGACATCGTGAAGCGCCTGCAGGAACTCGTTGAGAAAATGGATGCCGACCTCGGCGCGACCGGAAACGGCCCCGGCGTTCGTCCGCCGGGCCGCGTCGAGAAACCACAGCCGCTCTTGCTGCCCGGCATGACATTCGTTCCCGAGACGCCCGCCGCCGCGGCGCCCGCCGCAGCCTCGCTCGACAAGCTTACCATCGGCGACGTGCTCGATCACGAACACGCGCCGCGCGTCGCCGGCAAGCCGCTGACGATCTCCGTTGAAGTCGAGCCGCAGGCGCGCGACGGCGTCATCCTGGCGCATGGCGGCACTACGACTGGCTATGCGCTGCATCTCCGGGACGGCAAGCTTGTCTTCACGGTGCGCGAGAACAAGGAGCCGGTCGCCATCGCCGGCGACACGCCGGCGGGCCGGTTCAGCATCGAGGCCCGCCTTGCGGCTGACGGGGCGATGACGCTGTCCATCAACGGCAAGAAGGTTGCGGAGGGCAAGGCGCCCGGCCCGCTGCCCGTGCAGCCGCAGGAGAACTTCTGCGTCGGCGGCGATGACGGGCAGCCGGTTGGCGACTACGGGAAGGAGACGCGCTTTTCGGGGAAGATCGAAGCGCTGAAAATCAACGCGGGCACGCAGCCATAGCGCCGGAATCCGTGAGGCGCTCCCGCATCAGCGTTTCGCCACGCGCCGCCTTGTACGCCGCGCGCTGCCCGCTGCGCCGGCCCCAAGCAATCCGGCCAGCGCCTCCACACGCGCGAAATCCGCGTTCGGGGGGACATTGTCCGACATGCCCACGATGAACCCCCTGCGCCCTCGCAACGGGACAACGGTCTTCCGGAGGTACGTCTCAAACTCCCTGTCTGTGCAGGTCTCCGGGCAGACCAGCACCGATGGGATCCCGCCCTGCAGGACTACTTCGCCGCGCAACAGGTCGAGCGCCGCCGGCAACTCGATCTTCGCCATCGGGCTGGTCACAATCGCTTCGACGACATCCAGTCCGCAGCCCGGCACCAGATGCAGCAGCGTCTCCGTACGCCCGCACCAGTGGCCCTCGAACACCTTGCCGGCCGGCTTCACGATCCTGCGCGCTTCCTGGTAGAACGGGACGGCGTACTCCTGGAAGATCGCGGGTGAGATCGTCGCGCCGTCCATGTTGTCGCCCATGGCGATCACGTCCGCCGGACCGCCAGCCAGCACACGGATGCGTTCCAGGAACAGCCGCGAATACGCCGCGATCAGCTCGTCCACTTCTTTGCGGTGGTCAGCCCAGAGGTAGAACGCGTTGAGGTACCCCGCATCGGTCTTGGCAAACTGGATGAACGGAACGGCGTCCGCGCCGCTCAATACCACGCCGTCGTCGCCGGTCTCGCGCAGCGCTTGTTCCACGGGCGCATAGTCGGGCTCGTAATGCGTCGCCTCGACGACATACTTCAGGACTCGAAGGCTTACGAGGTCTTTGATGAAGTGCTCCGTCAACGCTCTGGTGCGATGCGGACCCTCAGCCTGGGTGTGGACCTGGCGGATCGTGCCCCGCGGTGTCTGAATCCCGTGGACCCAGGTCTCCCCCTGATCGAGCCACGTCTGCTTCACGCTTGCATCGAGTACCGCCTTGGCCCCGCCGGTGCGATTCCAGATGTAACCGCCCACGGCGCGCACGATGTCGTTGCGTGACATGCCACGGTACTTCCCGGGCAGCGTGCCCTCGGCCGTGTGGACGTGCAGCCAATAGTCGAAGTTCGGCGCCCAGACCAGCTCATCCACGAGCTGATTGCGCAGCGCCGCCAGATACCGTTCGCGCCTGGTCATGGTGCCGATCCTTTCCCCGCAGCTTGTCCCCGGCACGAAGTGCGAGCGAGACCGCTGCCAGGCCACGGCGCAAGCGAACGCCGTCCTTTTACCTCTCGCTCGGCACGCCGCCCGCTGTCTTGGGGCGCTCCTGCTGAGGCGCGGGGCTCTCTGGCTTGGCGGGAGGGCGTGGGCGGCTCTTGCCGCCGTACCATGCCATCAGTATGGCGAGGACGAGCAGGATCACGCCGATCGCACCGGCGATCAGCGGGACCATCGTCTTCTCCCGAGCAAGTCGGTCTTGCCTGGCGGACTCGCTCCCACGGCGGCGGCGGTCCGCCAGCGTCACTTGTGATGGCTTCTGAGAACCGGGCTCCAACGCCGCCCTGATGCCTGACTTGCGCACCGTTCCTGCAACCGGGGCCGGCGAGGGCGGGAGCGCAGCTCTGATGCCGGACTTGCGCACCGTCCCTGGAGCCGCAGCGCCTCGCTCGGGCGTCGGCGCGGACGGGACCGCAGGTCTGAGGCCTGACTTCCGCGCCGTGCCTGCAACCGGCGTCGGCGCGGACGGGACTGCAGCTCTGATGCCTGACTTCCGCGCCGTTCCTGCACCCGGCGCCGGCGCGGGCGGGACCGCGGCTCTGATGCCGGACTTGCGCGCCGTGCCTGCGACCGGGGGCGGCGCGGGCGGCTTGCACTTAGCGCAGAAGGTGAGGTCGCCGGTCCGAGTGCCGCGTCCCTCTTCAAGGTCGCTCTCGCTGACACGTGCGCCACAGGTCTCACAGTAGAATACTTGCATGGCTCGCTTCGCAGATGACGGAATCACATGATGCAGCACAGACGCCAGGGAGGCAAGTCGTTCTGGCTACGACAATGTTGCCTGGGTTGAGCCGAGCTTCCGCGCGAGCGTCCAGACCCTTGACTTGCCCCGCTGTGCATGGTAATACCATTTGCAGTGTTCGGCTCATGCGGGCGTAGCTCAGCGGTAGAGCGTTGGCTTCCCAAGCCGAAGGTCGAGGGTTCAAGCCCCTTCGCCCGCTTATACTTACAAAAAAACTTCTTCGGTGCCTGCCCGGTGCCTACGTCCGGCACTTCACGGGGGGCGTTAGGGGACGTCTGGGGCCTGGTTCCCGGCCTATCGGGCGGGAATTCCTGGGGAAAAGCGACGAGCGTTGGGTTGCCATCCCTATCGAATGCAGGGGCCGCTGCGCGGGCCGTCCGGTGCGGGCGGGAGTGTCGGCGTGCGGGACGTGGGCCTGCGGCGAAGCGGATTGCTCTGGCGACGCGGCTATGGCGTCCTCGGCACTTCTACCACCACCCGAAAGCCGAAGTCCACGAACCGTGAGTCCGAGCCGAGCCAGCGGGACGCAGATCGGCAGTACTCGGGAGGGTAGCTCCAGGACCCGCCGCGCAACACGTGGTCCTGCCCTTCGCTCGGACCTTGAGGGTCAACAGCCGCCCCCGGCTTGTACTTCTCGAAACAATCTGCGCACCACTCAAACACGTTGCCGTGCATGTCGTGGAGTCCGAAAGCGTTCGCTGCCTTCTGGCCGACAGGATGCGTCGTGCTCTTGCAGCTGGCCCCGTACCACGCCGCCCTGTAGAGGTCAGCGTCGGTGTCGCCGGTGTTGTACGTCGTGTTCGTCCCGGCTCGGCAGGCGAACTCCCACTCGGCCTCGGTGGGCAATCTCACGGCCAGACCAGCCTTCGCGCTGACCTTCTTGCAGAACTCCGTCGCGTCGTCCCATGAAACGCACACCACCGGCAAGTTCGCGCCTTTGAAGCGGCTGGGGTTCGTGCCCATTACCGCCGCGTACTGCGCCTGCGTCACCTCGTATTTGCCCATGTGGAAGGGCCTCGTCAGCGTTACGTAATGCGCCGGCTTCTCCCACTCGCCGGAGGTCTGGAAGCGCGCCAGCGCCGCCTTGTACTCGGCCCGAGCCTGTGCCAATCCCTTTGTTGAGTACCACCAGTGCATCCCACCCAGAACAGCGACGCTCGCTGTCAGGATCATGAGGACGAACCGCCCCAGCGAATACTGCGGCTTGTGGCGTTGGCGAACGGCACGGATGATGACGACGGCAATCAGCACCAGCAACACGCCGATGCCTGCGGCCAGTGCAGCCTGGCCGGTCACGATTCTCTTGTGGTAGCCGTCCTCGTCCACCGGCTTCGGTTCCGGCGTCCCCATGACGAACTTCCCGGCGGGGATGAGCACCAGTTCCAGGTTCACGCCATTGCCCAAGTCCAGCGTCCTCGTCGGCGGCAGGTTCGTTCGCTTGGCGTAGTCGGCGATGGATTCCTGGCCGTCCCAGAGGGGGGACGGAGCCTGCGGCTGCGCGTCTGCGGCAGAGGCAAAGGCGCAGGCAAAAAAGAAACAGGCCAGAGTTCGATACATGGCCGCATTGTACCACGGTTTTCGGGGCGGCGGGCCGTCGCTCAGTGCTCAACGTATGCAGACCCGACTCGATCATACCAATGTCTGCATTGGCTCTCGGGGCGGACGATGATCGTGTAGTCGTGAACCCGGCCATAGTCGAAGCGCAGGTACAGGCGGCCCTGCTTTACCTCGGCGCCTGTGGGCTTCAGTTCCCGCATGGCTTCGGGCCATTGTTCCTCCGGCACCGTGCCTGCGTTCGGCGCTTGGGTCCCTGCCCATTGCTGGAGCGCAGGAACGTTGGCCTTTAGCCGGAAATGGAGCTCCATCCCGCCCATGCCGACGCAGACGCCGGGCACGCCAAGCATCAGGAACGGAACAAATCCCATGAAGACGCAGGCGACGGAGCCGAAGAGTCCAGTTCCTGCGATGAAGGCGAGCTGCTTCTTGACCTCTGCCCACTTCGGCACCGGCACGCCGGACCATCTTCGCTCCGCCAGCATGCCGACACAGCACCCCATGGCGCTCGCCGTCGCTCCCGCGGCGACGAGCTCAATGCCGTACCGTCCCGACGCGGGAAAGGCGACGTAGTCGAGGACTACCGCCCCGACCGCCCCAAGGATGGCGCCAAGCACGCCGCAGGCGACTCGGCGAAGCAGGGCGCCGCGTGGTTTGTCCGTGAGCAACCACGCTGTCACGCCGAAACACGCGCATCCGCATAGCGCGACTTCAGGGTAGAGCGTCCAGAACGAAACATACGCCACCGAGAGCACGGTGAGGGCGAAGGCCAGCCAGATGAATGGCGCGGCAAGAAGCCGAAGCCAGGCTCGCCTTGTATTTGGGGCTCCAGTCACGGGCGGCGCTCCCGGCGGCGGATGAGCCACTCGCAGCCGACACCAACACCCGCGAACAGAGCCAGCGCGTCGAGCATCGCCGCGGCCGTGATGCCGACCGGCATCGTGAACTTCTCAGGGAAGAACTCCGCGCTCCGCTTTCTGTACTCATCCGGCTTGTCCTTCTTGCTCCCGCCAAAAGACGCCGCGATCGCGTCCTGGAATCCGGCGAACTCCTCATGGTTGGCTGTGCCGTTGTTGCTGCACACAGCGTCAATCAGGTCCGGATGGAGCGCGGCAAACGTCAGGACGCCAGTTCCACCCATGGACCCGCCGACGAGGACAACCTTGCCAATCTTGTATCTACCGCGAAGCTCCGCGATGATCTGGACGACATCGGCCTCCGCCTTCGGGCCCATCCAACTGGTCGCGGCTCTATAGTCCGGCGAGACGAAGATCATGCCATGACGCAGGGCAACATCGCGCGCGCCCCGGCATTCGTCACGTGTGTCCTTCACATACTGCCAGCGGTCGGTGCCGTGGCCGTGAAACGCAATCATCAGATGGTGTACCTCGCCCGCGTTGAAATCGTTTGGCAGCATCTCGACATAGTGCTGGGTAGAGCCGTCGGCGTTGGCTTTGAACTCAATATCCCTGGGCACGTCCCATTCCGCAGCCGCCGCGGGCAACAGGGATAGCAGTGCAGGCAAAGCGACCCCCCAAACGGTGGTCCTTACACAGATGCTGAAGGCCGTCTTCTTCACCTGCCGTCCCCTTTGGCGATATCATCTTCCCGGAGGAGCGACAAAGGTGCGTGCCGTGAAACGTGAAGGCGATGATAGGTTGCGCGCCAGGCCCGTCAAGGCGACGCGGCGAGGCAGGATCGCGACTGTCCCTCGTTTGGGGAAACATACTGTGACGGGCGCGGAAACGCGGTTATCTCTATAGGCATGAGCCAGATCAAAGCCATCAAGTACCACGTGCTGCGGGATACGAAGAAGCCGGTCGTCATGGCGGACGACACGCGCTTCGACCGCAAGCGCAACAGGGACCTTTTTGAGAACCGCATCGCGTTCGTCAGCCTGTTGTGGCATCCCGCGGGCCAGCTCTACTGCGGCCTGACCGCGTTCAACAACGACATCTTCGTGCGCTTCGACCCGCGGAAGGAAGAGTTCACCAGCCTGCGCTACCAGGACGTGGCCGAGGAGTTCGAGGTCAAGATCCACCGCTCGCTATGCCTGGCCAGCGACGGCGCCATCTACGGCGCGACGGCCACGTTGTACACGCTGGATCGGCGGCTGGAGACGCCGGGCGGAGCGATCTTCCGGTTCTGTCCCAGGAGCGGCAAGATCGAGAAACTCTGCATTCCGGTGCGGCACGACTACCCGCAGACCATCACCCTGGACGAAGAGCGGAAGCTGATCTACGGCATGACCCAGCCGGTCTTCAAGTTCTTCGTGTACCATCTCGACAGCGGCGAGGTGGAAGACTACGACTACATGGGCTCGATCACGCACATCAGCGCCCTGGACGACGACGGCTGCTACTGGGGCACGTGGGACGCCGTGAAGCACAATCTGTTCAAGTACGACCCGCGCACGCGGAAGATCATGTACTTCAACCACGGCCTGCCCGAGGGCGTCAGGTTTGCCGATATCATGTATCGCGGCGCCGGTCCTATAGACTGCATGATCAACGGGCAGGACGGTTTCCTGTACATCGGGACGACGGGCGGGACGTTCTGCAGGCTGGACCCGCGCTCTGGCCGCGTGACGTACCTGGGCCGGCCGCACCCGACCAAGCGGCTGCCGGGCCTGGCGCTGCTGGACAAGCGGCGCATCCTGATGTCCGGCGGCGACGAGGAAGGGGGCTTCCTGGCAATCTACGACCGCAAGACGGGCGGGTTTGAGCATCTTGGGGAGATTGTGGACACCAAGACCGGCAAGCGGCTGTACCGGGTGCACGACCTATGCCTCTCCGGCGACCATAGAACAGCGTACATCGCGGAGACGGACGTGTCGTCGCGGTCGGGATACCTGTGGGCGTGCAAGCTGGGGGTGTAGCGAGACGCGCGACAACCACGGACAACCACCTATGTTGTGGCTGGCCGCAATAGTGGCGGGAAGGGGGCAGGTAACTGTCGCGAGTCTATCTGGCGGAAGAGAATTCCCGGAGACGCGTGCATTCGACCAGCCGGTTGAGGGTCTTCACAGTGAACACTTTGCCACGAGTAGCCAGCAGTATTTCGTTCATATCCTCCCTGCGTACGCCAAAGCCACGACCGCCAATGCAGGCAATGACCTCGAACCTGAGGCCGCCAGGTGGCTGTCCTCGCGCGCTCAACTCACCGAGATGCTGAATCCTGGTTGCCTTATCGCGCGCAGTTCCATCGTCTTCGGCAATCTTTGCCTCAATAATCACCTGTGGGTTGAACTCGCTCGGGACGATGAAGTCGGGGGTCTGATCGAAACCAGGAAGGCGTTCGGCATGTTTGGTCTTGCGGTAGCTGATTCCGGCCTTGGCCAGGACGTCCTCAATAGCCGACTCAAGATTGTCGCCAATCAACTCGCTCACTGAATCGCGATGTCCGGCAAAGGGCCGCCCAAGGAACCTCTCATACAGAAGCATCGCGTATGGGACTCCGATCGCCGCGAGGCTCTGGACTCCCTTGAGCCCCGAAGATGTGTCCGCTTTGTCGAGCCGGTGGATTGAGTCGGGGTTGATGTTGGGCGCCCCGTGGGCAAGAAGCTCACAAGCGGCCTTTACCATTGCAGACAAGCGGGCAGTTGTTGCCTTTCCCATTCTCGCTTTCAGCGGAACGAGCGGCGCCTTCCGAATTCCCCGGTCAAGGGTCCTGGCGAAACCTTGTGGAACGTCCGTGCCGGAGCGTTGTGCTGCAAGGTACGCCCATTCCGGGGGCGATAGGCCGAGCATCGCGCGCAATACCACCACGGCTATAGGGGTCTCTTGGACGACTCGCAGGACCGTATTCACATCGACTCTGCTGAATCCCGCGGTTGCCTGTTTCAGTGCTTCGTAGCCCTTCTCAAACACTGGGTATTCGACGAAGCCGTGTCCCTTTGGCAGAACAAGGAACTCTGACTCGAGACACGAGAATACCGACGAGACGAAGAGATCAGGCGACGCCTGTATCTCAGCCCATGATGCCTCAAAAGGCAACTTCATTGCGTTTCTCTCCATAGGATGCCTTGGCCTCGCACACCAGCGTTGCGGGAGACGCCGCCGGCCGCACCGTCAGGTCGTCGAGCTTCGCCTCGATCGCCGACAATCTGCCCAGGAGTTCTACCCGCCGCCGTACTGCCCGCAATCGCTCTGCGGCCGGGGGACGTCTGTCCCAGCCGCGCCGAAGGAACCAGACTGCAAGACGAACCAAATGCCCATAGGTTACGCAGCGGATATCTGCGCGCGTAGGGTGAACGTTCCCCCCACGGAGCCGACGAACATCCTCGTTCACCAAACGGGCAATGCCGGACGGCGTTTCGGTGAGCGTTCGACGCAGGACGACCCCAGTTGTTCGGCAGACGAACACGGAATCAACTATTGACGAGCCGGTCCCCTTGATGTGAATGGACGCGCTCATCTCAGCGGGACACGGCAGCGTGGCAGAGCATACTAACCCAGAATCCAGCATTGCCACGGCGATGGGCAGATAAGCCTCCAAGTCGTTATGGTGGTACGTAAAGACAAAGGGGGCGCCGGCTTTCAACGCACGTACCATTCTTAGGAAGGCTGCCGACAGGCCTTCGGCGAAGTGTTCTAGGCCTCGTCCCATGTTCGTGTTGCCCGTCAGTTCGTCACAATGTCGTGTTGACGCCCGTGAGAAGGCTCTGTCGTTGGCTCCCGCCAGTCGGCGCAGCCATACGTAGCAGAAATCCATTAGCTCCGCGTATTGCACGTTCCCGAAATACGGCGGATCGGTGAAGACTCCATCAAGGCAGGATGCGGGCAACTCCAGCTCACACGCATTCCGGCACGAGAGATCCACCACGCGTCGCTCACTCTGGGGCCGTCCGTTCCTTAGCTCCCCAATCCACTCCCCTTCTATGGGTACCTGGACCTTGCGCTTCGCGGAGTGTCGAACCTCGAACGGCTTCTCGCAGTAACGTTTCGCCGTGGCAAACTTGTTGATGATGTTGGACCATCCGCCACTGCCCACGCTTGCCGTATCGGCGCCGTTGGGAATACCCAACAGGTTGGACTCGCATTGGACTAGTCCCACGGGAAAGCCGTGCACGGAGAAAATGTCCAGCGATTTCAGAGCCATCGTGTCATAGCGGCAGAGGATGTTCTGGTAGCGAAGCAGGTCCGAGAGGTTTGTCGCGAGTGCGTTTCTTATGCGTAGCTCCCGCTCGCGTGCGACGATGGCGCAGCTCAACTCCAGCCCTAGGAGCTGCCGCGCATTGAAGAGTTCGCTGTAACGGTGGTAGCCCCACCGATGAAGCCGGTCCGTTTCGTCACCAGATGGAATCCCATCCTCGGGTACGAACCTCGGCTTCATCTGAGACCACCTGGCCTCAGCGTCCAGAAAGGCGCGAAGGTCATTGGCGTCCGGCTTCTTGAAGAAGCGTCCCTGGCGGGTCTGCCTGCATCTTCGACAATGGTACTCAATGGCAAACATTCGATGTCGGGGCGGACCTTGAGCGGCGTCGGGATACGGGTGAGAGGCGCCGCACGCTCGGCAAACGCAACGATTGTGCTTTGCGGGCCCACTCTCCACCAGTGGCATCCCACAACAGCGGCACGCACCAGGCTCATTCCGATCACGAACCTCGGTCAGTTCCCCGCACCCTCCGCAGACAAAGACATTGTTTGGGTGTCTTACGTTCTCAGCCAAGAGGTATCCGGGGAAAAGATCCATTTGCGCGCTGCACTTGCCGCAAGCCTGCACTTTCACCCAAAGGAAGTATTTCACGTCGGCGCTGGTGCCACATTCCAAGCACGTCGTGCGGTAAAGCATGCCTATCTCGATACCCAAGGCAGACCGCAAAGCGGCGGCGGCGCGCAGGTAAGAGGCGATATCGAGGTGCTCCACCTCCTGTTTGACGATCCAGTACGCCATTGGGTTGATGTCACAACCGGTCACCGTGCAACCGAGGCGATTCGCTTCGATAAGCGGTGTGCCCCCACCCATGAACGGATCGGCAATGTGGAGGCCGCTAAACTGGTGTGACCGGTAGAAGGACTCCCGAAGCGGGGGCTGCCCGAACTCGGAGAGAAGAAGCGCACGGAAGAGCGTCCCTGGACGACGAGCAAACCACTTGTGTACCGCAATGATGGGACGGTAGTTCTGCTGAATCTGCTTCTCTCGAAGCGCCAGTTCGG
>JAPLOD010000208.1 GCA_026692735.1 Planctomycetota bacterium
GCCCCCCAGGCTTATCCCGCACAGCCCGATGGCGTCGGGGTCCACTTCCGGCCGGCTGCTCAGCCACGCCGCCGCGCGCCGGACGTCCATGACCGCCTGCTGCATGCCGGCGGCCAGCATTTCGATGTCGTCGCTCATCTGCCCCTTCCACTCCGGCGGCCGCCGCGGCCCGTAGTAGGGCATCTTCAGCAGCAGCGCATTCGTGCCGTCGGCGGCCAGGTAGCCGCACACGAGCCGCTCCGCCACAAAGTTCCCGTTGAGGATGTGCAGCACGATCACGGCCGGCCGCCGCCCGCTCTTCTGCGCCGCAAAGTATTCGCAGTGCACCGTGTTGTTGCACGCCGCCGCCGTTACGACGGGCGAAGGGAACGTCACGTTGTAGACGGGCACGTCGCTGGTGGGCACCGGCTTCATCTGCCACTTGAACTCCGCCGCGGGAATGTCGAAGGGCTTGAGCAGCTTGGCCATCTCTTCGTTGGCCGCGGGCGCCGGCGCGCGTGAGAGCGTCGCCGGCACCGTCCCGGATAGCTCCACGGCCCGCGGCGTCTCTTCCGCGGCCGCGACCAGGAGCGGCCAGGCCAGGGCCAGCAAGCTTGCAGCACAGAAACTGCGTGAACCCGTTCTCGCGCGCATCATATCGCCCCCTCGTGTCGGTGCCCCGTGGTCACCCCAGCATCCTACCCGTTCGCGCTCGGGCCGTCACGCGCATAGCTGCGGTTCGCGCTGCACTCGCTTTTGCGCGCACGCGCCGGTACTCTGGCATTGGAGAAACTAAAGCGACTCCCGGGCGTCAAATTGATCGAGGAAACTGCGCGCGTTACGGAGAGCGGACCATGCCTTACCTGCTTGCCGCGTTCGTTGTGCTGGTGCTCATTGCCATTTTGCAGGGGTGCAATGGCAAGGGGAAGCCCTCGCCGGACGCGCCGGATGACAAGAAGCCCGCGCCTGCCACGAAGGATGCCAAGTCACCAGACCGCAAACCGGCGGAGCCCAAGGCGTCGCGCGCTGCCGCGGACGACAAGGCCGCCCAGCAGCGTCAGACGCCGCCGCGCGCCGATCCGCCGCCCAAGAAACGGGCGCCGATGGCGTGTTGCTACGAGATGGCCGCGCCGCCCACGACCTTTGAGTACGTCTGCCCCACGTGCGGCGGCAAAACGCTCTACGCGCTCTCCGCTGACGCTTCGGAAGCGCAACGTTCCTCCGTGCGTGAGATCACCTTGACGCTCCACGTGGAACTGGAGACCTGCCGCCGCACGGTGGCGGCAATCCCCGGTTCGCGTGTGGAACTGGACGATTCGCAATTCTGCCGGAACTGTAGCCCCGGTGTCGTCAACCCGCAGTTGGTACTGGTCGTGCGTCGTCCGGGCAGTGCTGAGCCGCACAGGTTCGCCGGCGTCACGACAGAGGACGTGCAGTTGGTCCGCGAATACCTTGCCGGCAGCGCGAAGCACGTTGGCGAACACGGCTACGAAACACCGCTCATGCAGCACGCGCAAAGGATCGAGCAGTTGCTGGGTGCGAAGGTGGATGGGGCGACAGCGAAGTAAAGGAGCGGAGCCATGCCATACCTGCTCGCCGCGTTCGTCGTCCTGCTGCTGGTTGCCATCCTCGCGGGTTGCGGCGCGAAGGACAAGCCCGCCCCTCCGACTTCCGAGGGCGGCAACCCCGCTCCCGTTGCCTTGCCTGACAAAGGCGGCGGCGTGACGCGCGACCAGGTTCGCCAGCGCCTTCAGGAACTCTCGGGCGCCTCCGCGCCTAAGCAACTCAAGATCGGTGCCATGTGTTACGAGCCGATGGCGGCCCCCAATACGGCTGATTACGTCTGCCCGAAATGCGGCCAGAAGACGCTGTATGCCCTGGCGGATTCCGGCTCGGAACAGCGCAAGGCCACCTGGGAGGTGATGGCCCGGATCACCAATGAACTGCCCGCCTGCCGGCGCGCCGCGAAGGAGATCTCCGGCCTGGCTGTGGAACTGGACGAGTCACAGTTCTGCAAGCAGTGCAGCCCGGATGTGACGAAGCCGCAGCTTGTGCTGGTGGTGAAGTATCCGGACCAGGCTGCGCCGCATCGGGTGACGGGTGTCACGGCGGATGATCTGCGGCTTGTGAAGGAATTTCTCGTTGGCGCCCGCAAGCATGTCTTCTCCAACGACGGCGAAACGCCGCTCAAGCAACATATGCCGCGGCTCGAGCAGTTGCTGGGCGTGAAACCATGACCGCCGAGCCCGTCACCAGCCGCCTCGCCCCGTCCTTCCTCCCCACGACAGCGGTCCTGGAGATGACCTATCGCTGTAACCATGCCTGCCTGTTCTGCTCCTGCCCGTGGTTCGCGCAGGGAAACGGCTTCGACGTGCGCGAAGAGATGACGGCGGACGAGTGGAAGGCGCTCATCCGCAAGCTCTGCCGCCTGGGCGCGAACAACTTCGCCTTCACCGGCGGCGAACCGCTCCTCAAGGACGGTCTCACCGACATCGTCGCCGGCGCCGCCGCCTGCACCACCGAGTTCATCGAGAGCGAGAACGGCGCGCTGGTCTCCCGCCATGGTCCGCCGAAGCTGTACCTCTTGAGCAACGGCAAGGCGATGAGCCAGGAGATTCTGGACCTCTGCAAGAAATACGAGATGAACCTCAGCCTGAGTCTGCCGGGTCTTGCCACCTTTGCCGAACACACCGCCGGCGGCGATCCGCAGAACGTGCTGCAGTGGTTCCGCAGGGCCCACAAGCTGGGCGTCACCACCACCGTGGGCGTCACCGTAACGCGCAGGAACCTGCATGAACTCTATGAGACCATCGCCGAGGCGCTTCTGGCCGGCGCCGACACGCTGCTGATGAACCGCTTCCTCCCCGGCGGCCGAGGCATCCGCTACGCGAAGGACCTGTCGCTCGACCGCGCCGGCATCACGAAGATGCTCGACATCGCCGAGGACGTTTTGCGCACGGCGAACCGCTACGGCAGCGTCGGCACCGAATTGCCCAAGTGCGTGGTGGACGAAAGCCGCTACGAACGGCTCAAAGTCGGCACGCGCTGTTCCGCGGCGCTGAGCTTCTTCGTGGTTGACCCGTCCGGATACGTCCGCGCGTGCAACCATTCGCCCGTGCGCCTGCAGCACGTCAGCGAGATCGAGAAGGTCAAAGACCATCCCTACTGGCGGCGCTTCGTAAAGAAGGACTACCTGCCCGCCCAGTGCGCCGGCTGCAAGGCGATCGGCGCCTGCGACGGCGGCTGCCGCGAAGCCGCACACATCGTCGGCGGCGAGGTGGACTCGCCGGACCCCGTGTTGATGTCCGCGGCGACGGCTTGACTAAGCACAGCGCCGCGCAACTCCATGGCCCTTCCGAGCCGCGACCGTCAGGGAGCGGTCACGGCAACCGCCTGCTTACGCGCGCGGCTCGGATGGTCAGTTACTTCGGCAGCGCTTCGAGGCCCTTGGCCACCATCTCGTTGAGGAGGTCGTTGACCGATTTCTTCTGAGCGGTGGCGGCGGCGTCCAGCGCCAGATACTGGCGCAGCGTCAGGCGGCACCTGGTCTCCACGCCTTCGGGTGTAGTGGCCCACGCCTCTTGTGCTTTCTTCAGATCCTCATCGGTCAGTCCGAAGGCCTTCAGCACGCCGCGCGCCATCATCATGTCGCCGAGCACGTTCATGTGGACGCCGTCGGAGGTCAGCATGGTGCCGGGCTTCTTGCCGGCTTGTTCGCCTTTGGCCAGTTCGGCCTGCATGTCAGCGTTCAGATCGGCCAGCAGGCACTTCTTCTCCTTGGACAGGTCGCGGAGGAAGCTGTTGTACTCGGCCAGCTTCTTGTTGTTGTCGCTGTTGACGTCCTCGGTGATCACCGTCGAAGTCAGGATCATGACCTTGACCCCCGCCGCCTGGCACTTGTCCACGATCTCGGTGATGTTCTTCTTGTACTGTTCCAGCGGCACGCCTTTGGCGCCGTGCCACACGTCGTTCACCCCGCAGCTCAACGTCATCCACGCCGGCTTCTTGCTCAACACATCCTTCTCCAGGCGCGCCAGCATGTCGTTTGACTTGTGGCCGCTGATCCCCGCCGGGATCGGCACGGCCTTCACGCCGTTGGCCTCCAGGCCGCTGACGATCAGCCGCACGTAGCCCAGCTTGCTGCCCCACCCGGCCGCGGTGATCGAATCGCCCATGAACGCGAGCTTTTCGTCGCTCTTGATCGCGATTCCTTCGCCGCCGCGTGCCGCTGCAACCCAAAGCGCCAGTGCGCCGATCAGCAGCGCGCTCGTTAACGACCTCACCGTCATCCGCCTCATGTGTGTGTCCTCCTGAGAGAAAGCTACAAGGTATCCGCGTTCTGAGCGCCGTCAACTGTACCGCCGGCGTCTCGCCGCCCGCCCGCCGCAACAGGGCGCGCCGCGCCTCTCTTTTTGGTATACTACGTGCACGGGTTGGAGAGAGGAATCAATCCTCTGGATGGTGGCGCCAGTCGAGGAACGGGGTTCGAGGCCGTCCTTCAACTGACGAGAGCGCAGCTTGGCGCCTGCGATTTGAGGGGCGAGCAATGGATGGGAATGGCTTCAGTCTTCTTGGTCTGGCACGGGGTCTTGCCGTCATCGCGGTGGCGTTGGCTGGTGTTGATTCCCGGGCCGCTGCGGCCCAGGATGTTCCCGCGGTCGTCGTGCAGGACGGTTTCGAGAAAGGCCTGGAAGGCTGGGAGAAAGAAGGCGCGGCGGAGTTCGCCGTGGCGACCGAGAATCCGCACAACGGCGATAAGTGTGCTCGCATCACCGTCGCCGCCGGGGAGCAGCCGGCCTACCAGAAACTCACCCGCGTGGTGGATGAAAAGCCCACGCAGGGCAGCATCTACCACGCCTCGGTGTGGGTTCGCACGTCGGGAGTCGCGGCCAATCCCGGCGCGTACGTCGTGATTGAGTACTTCGATCAGGACAAGCGCCTTGACGTAAGCCACGGCGGCATGGCCACCGATGCCAACGCGCGCGAGTGGCGCCAACTGGAGGTCGAAGGTACGGCGCCCAAGGGCGCGCAGCGCGTGCGCGTGGCGCTGCTCCTGCACGCGAACGGTTCGGCGTGGTTCGACGACCTGGAGGTCACCTGCATGAAGCGCAACCCGCCGCCGGAGAAACCCCCGGAGACGTGCCGCATCCGCCTGGACCCCGAGGCAATTGTCACGCCGGTCTTCAGCGGCGTGGGCTTCCACTGTTCGGAGCACGAACACAGCATCACGAAGACGCACATGGATCAGGTGCTGGCGAAGCGCTGGCGGGAACTCCGGCCGACCTTCGCGCGGCTGAGCGACTTCTGCGACTGGAACCAGGCCCGCCGCGATGTCCAGGCCAACTACATCCTGATGATGAAGGAAGTGGGCACCCAAGTCTACCTGACCACGTGGAACCCGAAGGACGTTCTCGAAGGCGATGA
Organism: Planctomycetota bacterium; assembly: GCA_026692735.1. Taxonomy (GTDB): domain Bacteria; phylum Planctomycetota; class SZUA-567; order H5-PLA8; family H5-PLA8; genus JAPLOD01. The sequence goes on from JAPLOD010000208.1 coordinate 5,404, forward strand.
GCGCAGCGCCTACGCGAAGAAGGTCGTGGATTACCTGGAGTACCTCGTGCGCACGAAGGGCTGCACGAACGTCAAGTACTACTGCATGACCAACGAGCTGTCGCTCAAGCAGTGGGGCTCGCTGCAGAACGACCTGCCGAAGTTCAAGTCCTACCACAAATGCCTGTACGACGAACTGGCCGCGCGCAAGCTGGACATCAAGCTCCTTGCCACTGACGCGTCGCCCGTGCAACTGTGGCACACCATCGAATGGGCGAAGAAGAACATGGACGACATCACGGGCATCTACGGCGGCCATCACTACATCAACGACTGCGCGCTTGAGGACGACAGGTTCTACGGCTGGTTCCTGGAGAAGGTCAAATGGGGCGCGGGCGTGGCGCGGGGCAAGGGTTTCGTGCTCGGCGAGTTCG
>JAPLOD010000209.1 GCA_026692735.1 Planctomycetota bacterium
CGTGAACTTGACCGCGTTGCGCAGCAGGTTGGTGATGACCTGCTTCAACCGCAGCGGATCGCCGATCAGCCCCGGCGGGATCGCGGGGTCTATCTCGCAGATCAGTTCGAGGCCCTTCCGGTGCGCGTCAATCCCCGCGAACGGCAGGATCTCGTCGCATACCTCAGCGATGCTGAACTCGATCTGCTCCAGCTCCAGCTTCTTCGCCTCGATCTTCGAGAAGTCGAGGATGTCGTCAATGATGGACAACAGGGAATCCGCCGAGCTCTTGGCCAACTGCAGGTACTCGCGCTGCTCGTTGTTGAGCGGCGTGTCGAGCGCCAGGCCGATCATGCCCATGACGCCGTTCATCGGCGTCCGGATCTCGTGGCTCATGTTCGCCACGAACTCCGACTTGGCCCGCGCCGCGTCCTCCGCGAGCTGCTTGGCGTGGCGCAGCGCTTCGTCCGCGCGCCGGCGCTCGGTGATGTCGGTGCCCACGCACAGCACTTCAACGAAGCGGCCCTGGGCGTCGCGCACCACGCGGTTCGTCCAGCCAATCCAGACGCGTTCCCCGTTGCGCCGTATGTTCTCGTTTTCGGTGGCCGCGTACGCTTCCGGGTTGCGCGCGATCTCCTGCAGCAGGGCCCGCAGGTCGCGGCCGGTGGACTCCACCGCGGGCGTGATGGCGCCCACGATGTCCCGCCCAATCAGCTCGCTGCGGTCGTACCCGAAGAACCGCTCCCCGAACTCGTTGATGTAGGTGATGTACCCCCGCGAGTCCATCCGCAGCACAATGCTGTTGACGCTCTCCACCAGCTCGCGGTACTTGCGTTCGCTTTGGCGCAGCTCCCCGTCGAGGCGCTGCCGCTCGGTGATATCGTTGCCGATGCCGAAGAAGTAGTCTGCCTCGCCATTCTCCTTGAAGATGGTGCGCCCGTGCCATTCGACCAGCAGCTTCGCGCCGGCAGCGGTCAGCACGCGGTTGGTGCTGGCGGTGGACTCCGGTGACGAGCCCAGTGTGCGGAACACCCGGGACACCTCCGCGCGGTCCTCCTCGGGCACGAAGGTGGAGAGGTACTCCTTGCCCAAGACCTCTTCCTTCCTGTAACCCAGGGCGTTCAGCATGGACTCATTCATCATCATGATCTTCCCGTCGGCGCCGATGGCCACGAAGTAGGCGGGGCACGCCTGGACCAGCGTCTCGGAGAAGTCCCGTTCCTTCTTGAGAGCCTCCTCGGCCCGCTTGCGCGCGGTCAGGTCGTGCGCCAGCCCCTCCACCGCGACCACGTTGCCGGCCGCGTCAACGACGGGGACTTCCGTCACCTCCAGCGTGCGCCTGCTCCCGTTCTTGTGGAAGACCTCGATCTCGTAAGGGGGCCGTCGAGCGCCTTTGCGGGTGAGCACGCTGCGGCGGTGCACGGTCGCGTTGATCGGGTTGTCGGTCATGTACTTCCGGTAGTCGGTCAGAAACTCCTCGGCGGCATACCCGAGCATCGGCGTGACGGATGGGCTGACATAGGTGAAGACGCCCTTCGCGTCGTGGCGGTAGAAGTAATACTCCTTGCTTAGGTTCTCGACCAGCCGCCGGAAATTCTCCTCGCTGGCCCGCAGCTTCTCTTCGGCCAGCTTGCGCTCGGTCACATCCTGCGCCAGCGAGGCGACGACCACGGCGTTCCCCTTCGCGTCAACCAGCGGCGTGTTGTACCACTCGCACAGGATCGTGCGGCCGTCCTTGGTGATGTTCTCGTTGCTCGCGCGGTCGCCTCCCGACCCGGCCAGCAACTTGCTCCAGACCTCGTTCACCAGCGGCTTGGCGCTGTCCGGCAGGATGAAGCTGCCGTGTCTGCCCATTGCTTCCGCCGCGGTATAGCCGAAGATCCTCTCCGCCGCCGGGTTCCAGCGGACGACTCGAAACTCCCTGTCCCACTCAACCACGGCCAGCGGTGTGTGCTGCACGTGGAGCCGCATCCTCTGCTCGGACTGCCGCGACGCCTCCTCCGCCTGCTTGCGCTCGGTGATGTCCCGCCCCTCCGGAAGGAGCAGGACCACGTTGCCCGCGTCGTCCCGGATGGGCTTGAGGGAGAAATCCACGTAATGGAGGCTCCCGTCCTTGGCGGGATGCGTGGCCTCAAAACGGATGAACTCCCCCGCCGCCGCGCGTTTCACGGCAGCGCGCAGCGTTGCCCGGAGTTCCTCCGAATGCTTCCACCACGGCCCTTCCCAGAACGGCTTGTTCAGGACGTCCGCCTTGCTCACGCCGCTGAAGGCGAGCGCCGTCTCGTTCACGTCCACCAGGATCCCGTCCGTCGTCATCAGGCCGATAAACTGGAAGGCCTGCTCAATGATGGCGCGGAACTTCCTTTCGCTCGCGCGCAGTCTCTCCTCCGCCAGCTTGCGTTCCGTGATGTCCTCAATGACGCCGTCAAGCCACTTGACCTGTCCCTGGTGATCCCAGGCCACGCGGGCCGTCACCGCGCCCCAGAACGGTGTGCCGTTCTTCCGGCGCAGACGCAGCTCGCGGTTCTGGACATAGCCCTGGGCCAGCACTTCCTTCACGAAGACCTGTCGCTCCGCCGGGTCCTCATACAGGTCCGAGACCTTGATCCGCAGGAACTCCTCCTTCGCTTCGTAGCCGAACATCTGCACCATGGCCGGGTTCGCCTGGAGAAACCGCCCCTGTGGCCCCGCGGTGTTGCGATAGATGCCGATGTTCACGTTGTCAACGAGGGAGCGGTAGCGTTCCTCGCCCTCTCTCACCGCCTGCTCTGCACGCTTGCGCTCCGTGATGTCACGGAAGTACCATACCCGCCCGTAGCATGTTCCGTCCGCTCCGAACATCGGCCCCGAGTAACGGTCCAATGTCCTCCCATCCACAAGGGTGATCTCGTCGTGGCTCCTTTCTTCTTTGTGCTCGTACAGGTACTTCACCCGCGCCATGAAGCCTTCAGGATCCACCAGCTTTGCCACGACCGACTGCAGCGCCCGCTCGTCCGACCGCAACGCCACGACGTCAGGCGGGATACCCCATATGTCAACAAAGCGCTGGTTGTACGACGTTATCCTGCCCTGCACGTCCACCACGAGGATGCCATCCGGCGACGTCGCCTGCTGCGCCGACAGCATGGCATTGTTGAAGGCCAATCTCTCCTGGGCCACCTTGCGCTCCGTGATGTCCTGCATGACACCGTCTATCCATTTGATGTTCCCCTGCTTGTCGTAGACGGCGCGGGCCGTCACCGCGCCCCAGAACGGCGTGCCGTCTTTCCGGCGCAGGCGCAGTTCCCGTCCCTCGGAGAACCCGCGGCTCAGCACCTCCTGCATGAAGACCTGCCGGTCTTCGGGGTCCTGGTACGTATCCGACACGCGGATCTGCATGAACTCTTCCTTGGTTGAGTAGCCGAACATCTGCACCAGGGCCGGGTTCACCTCGATCAAACGGCCGTGTTTCCCCGTCGTGTTCCGGTAGACGCCGACATTCAGGTTGTCCACCAGCGACCGGTACCGCTCCTCGCCCTGCCTCACCGCTTCCTCGGCACGCTTCCGCTCGGTGACATCGCGCACCGTGGCTTGCAGAGCCTGCCGGCCCTCCAGATGAAACGCCGTAAGCCAGACCTCGGCCGGAAAATCCTCCCCCTTCCTCCGCCGGTGCATCCACTGGAACTTCTTGTGGCCTTGCTTGAAGGCCTCGGCGATCCGCGCCCCCGCCGCGCTCCGGGAGTCCGCGCCGTCCGGCTGGGTCGGCGGCGAGAGCTCCGCCGGGTGGAGGCCGATGAACTCCTCCCGCGTGGGGATGCCGAACATCTCCAGGGTCGCCCCGTTGCAGTCGAAAAAGCCCTTCGCATCCAGCAGCATGATCGCGTCCCGCGATGACTCGAACACCGCGCGGAATTTCGTCTCCGCCGAGGACACCCGCGGTGCTGCCGCTTGCGAGCGCAGCAGCCGCAGTCCGGCCTTCAGCCGCGCTGCGAACAGCGGCGCGCTCGCCGTGGCGGACACGCACACGTCCGCGCCTCCCTGCAGCGCGCGGGCCTCCGCTCTCGCGTCGGCCTTCGTCAGCAGCGCGACGACCAGCGTATGGCGGCCCCGGGACGTGTCGTGCCCCCTGATCTCGCCAACGACCCGCGCGGTCCCGCCCGCGCCCGGCCTCCACGGCAGCACCGCCACGCCCAGCTCGCGGTCCTTGCACGCCGCCAGGACCTCCTCGCGGCTGGAGACCACCACAACGCGGAAGCCGCTGCGCGTCAGGGGTCTCCTGAAGCGGTTGCCGTCTCGCGGCTTGCTCTGCAGGACCACGGCGTTCATCTGCTCGCCCTCCCGGAGGCTCTGATGCGTCGGGCTTCGTTGTGTTGCGAGGCACTGCCGCCGAAATTACCCCGATGCTCCGGTTGCGTCAACACTGCCGCACGTGTAGTGTGGAGTGTTGGAACCATGCACCCGACAGCGGAAGAGATATTCGGTGAGCTGATCGCGAGGCGAGGCAGTCCGCCTATCATCGGCGGCGTCGTCATCCACAGCCTGATCGGCGCGGGCGGGATGGGCGCCGTGTTCATGGGCACGCACCTGCGGCTCCATATCCCCGTGGCCGCAAAGTTCATGTTCGGCCAGGAACAGGACGACGCCGCGCGGTTCATAGACGAGGCGACCCTGGCGGCCAGAGTCAATCACCCCAATGTGGTCCGCGTCTATGACGTGAACAAGGAGGACGGCTTCCTGTACATCGTGCAGGAGTACGTGGAGGGACAAAGCGCGGAGCGCTACTTCCAGGATTCCTTCGCCGGTAAACCCGTCACGGAAGACTTCGTCCTCAGTCTCGGAGCCGACGTCGCGCGCGGCCTCGCGGCCATGCACGCTGAGTCCTTCCTCCATCTCGACATCAAACCCACCAACATCATGGTCGCCAAGCGCGACGGCGGCTGCAAAATACTCGATCTCGGCCTGTCCCGCCGCTTCACGCCGGGTTCGACGCTGAGCCAGGAACAGGGCGGCGTCATCCACCAGCACCTGGGGGGCACGCCGGGCTATGCCAGTCCCGAGCAGCTCCAGCAACTGCCGGTCGGTCCAGCCAGCGACGTCTACAGCCTCGGCGTGACGATGTTCGAGCTGCTGGCCGCGCGGCGTGCTCACGTCGCCGATTCCTGGTCCACCGCCGTGGTGCAGCAGTCGGTCAACGAACTCCCGGACATCCGCCCCCTCCGTCCGGATATCAGCCCCGCCACTGCCGGCCTGGTCGCGCGCTGTACCAGGATCAACCCTGACCTGCGCTTCCAGAGCGCCCTGGAGCTGCTGTCGTGCATTGTGGACGCCACGCAGGCACGGATGGCGCCGCCCCCAGCGGTGGGCGGAGCGCCTCGCGCCGCGGCGCTGGGTGGGGCTCTCAGCCCCGCCGCCGGCGCCGACGGCTCGGCCTTCTCCCGCCCTTCCGCGCCCGCCGTCTTCTGCGTGGATGACGACCAGGCCCTGGGCGCCGTGCTGGCGCGCATCCTGGGCGAGGCCGGCTGCAGCGTGCAGACGTTCACCGACGGCATGCTGGCGTTGAAGGCCATGCAGCAGGAAGCGCCGGACGTGGTGATCCTCGACGTCGAGATGCCCGGCATGACCGGCCTCGATATCTGCCGGATCATGCGCTCTCTGGAACGCCTCCGCCACATCCCCGTCGTGTTCCTCACGGAGGAGACGGCGCCGGCCAAGATGAGCCTGGCTCTGCATGAAGGCGCCACCGACTACCTCTTCAAGTCTGTGGAGCCCGCCGATCTGGTCGCGCGCGTGCGCTGCCTCGCCCGCATCACACAGGCTCAGCGGGAGCTTGAGGGCCTTCAGCAGCAGTTCGGGCAGTTCCGCAAACGCCTGGCCGCCTTAGTGGGAAAGGACAGCGTATGACCGATCCCGCCAGCACCCCGTCGCTCCCGCCGCCCCGCATCCTGGTCGCGGATGACGACAGGATGGTGCGGACGCTGCTGAGCAAGATGCTGTCCTCCCATGGCGCCGTTGTGGTGGCGGCGCCGGATGGCCAGGCGGCGTTGCGCGAGGCCCTGCTGGCGCCGTTCGATCTGTGCATCCTGGATGTCGAGATGCCGGTGCTGGGCGGCCTGGAGACGTGTGCCCGGCTGCGCGCCACGGCCTTCACCAAGGACCTCCCGGTCCTGTTCCTCACGGCGCATACCGACGGCGAGACGATAGAGCGGGCGTTTGCCGCGGGCGCATCGGATTACCTGAGCAAACCGATACACGCCGTGCTCCTGTGGCAGCGCGTCAGCAACCTCCTGTTGCTCGCTGGCCTCGCTCGGGAAAAGCGCGAGCTGGCGGAGGTCTTGAGGCTCATCGAAGCGCGACAGCGCCCCGTTGCCGGATAAGCAGCAGCCCTGACAGCGGCCCTCACTCCGTCGCGCGTACCTCTACGTCGTCAAACGCAATCGTCGTCGTGCCGGTGGAGCCGGCGTGGCGGCGCGCACACAGCGTAATGCCGCCGGACAAAAGCGCCGGCGCGCCCAGGTAGTTGTCATCGCGCACGTCCATGATCTTGCGCCCGTCAAGCTCGACCACCAGGTGGTTGCCGGCGGCGGCAATGACCACCTTGTGCCATTCGTTGTCCGGTGTCCACGCAGCTTCTGCCATCGGGTTCCGGTCGGTGGAAGCCGCGCCGCGGTTGGCCTTGTGCAGCACGATGTTGCGGTCATGGAAGTTCAGCGAGTACTTCCACATGCCGTTCGCTGTGTTGCGGAACCCGATCCACGGCCCGTCGCGCCAGTCGCTGGCGCGCTCGATGATCTTGAAGCGGAGCGCCAACCGGTAGTCCTTCCATTGCTTGTCGCCCGCGTTCGCGCCGCTCGCCGTCCACCCGGCCTTTTCGGCGGAGTCGGACCCGACGAACTGGCCGTTTCTCACGACCCATGCGCCGTCCGTGACCTTCCACGTAGGCGCGCCGTCGCCGCCCTCCGGATACGTCGAGAAGTCGTCCCTGGCCACGCCGTCTTTCATCACCAGGGCGCGCGCCGGCGCGGAGCCGGGAAGCGAAGCCGCGGCCACGGCCTTCACCGACCAGTTCGCCATGCCTCGTACGCCACCGTTCTCCGCCACCTCCGGCTTGCCGCATGGGATGGCCGCTCCGTCGTCGTACAGCCTCACCAGGTCGTTGCCACGCCCGTCGGTCAGCCGGATGTTTTTGAAGCAGCCCTTGTAGCGGCCTTTCGGGCAGCCTGAGCCGTCGGTCGCGATCACCACCTGCTCGAACGTCTTGCCGGCCAGCGACGAGAGGTCGTACCTGTGATGCTTCCATGCGCCGCGCGGTTCATTGAGCTGGCCGGGGTGCGTGCCGACGCCGGAATCCCGCACGCTCCCCACGGTCCCGCCGGTCAGGTCCACACCGCCGTTCGAGCGCACGCTCTCGTAGGGGATCGCGACGTCATATTCGAGAAACGCATCCTTCGGCATCTCCCATGTGCCCCTGGCAATGCAGACGTAGCAGAAGGCGTAGCCCGGCTCCACGCAATCTGCTTCGAGGGTCAGAGCGTGCCCCTGCGTGAGCGACTTCTGCCACTGCCCCTGCAAGCGGTCGGCGAGTTCCTTCTGCCGTTTCTCTTCGCGCGTGGTCTCGAGCACAGCGGCGGTTTTCGCGGCTGCCGCGTCAGTGACGGCCAGCGTGACGCCCCACAGCTTCGCGCCCGCGACATCAACGCTGCGTAGCCTCGAATCGCGGCACTTGCTCGGTGCGATATCTATCTGTGTCTTGAACCACTTCGGCCAGGCCTTCCAGGCAATCGCCCGCTCCGCCAGCGCGACATCCTCGCTCTGTCCGTCTTCGTAGCGCACCGTGATGCGCG
>JAPLOD010000210.1 GCA_026692735.1 Planctomycetota bacterium
ACTTCCCCTGCAGGCAGATGCGTGCGGGCCAGGTGCCCCAGGATATCCCCCGGCGCGATCTCCTCGGGCGGCGGCGCAGGAGCTGCGGCAGGGGCCGGTTCGGACAGCGGCTGCTCCGGCGGAGTCTCGGTCTGAGCGGGCGGGGCTGCCGGCTGCGCGGCAGGCGCCGCGGCGGGCGGCACAGTCGGCTCCGTCACTTCCTCCAGGCTCGCGCCCTCGCACTCCTCAACGCTCCCGAACACCTGCCCCGGGTTGGCCTCCTCGAAGGCGGTCGCATAGTCCTGGTTGAACACTGTCAACACGACGCATTGCCGCTCGATCTCTCGCACCAGCAACGGCGTCTCCACGCGCAGGGGAGGCGGCAACGCGCCATCGTTCTTGCCGTTCAGCGCGCCCAAGCGCTCGGGCACCATCTTCGTGCAGCAGTCCGCGCAGACGGGGAGGTCGAAGCGCGGCGTCTCGCCCTTGGCCTTGACGCCAATGCGACCGGTGAGACCACGGACCATAGCGCCGACAAGGCCCGCGCCCCGGCCCATCTTCGTGGCGCGCAGGACGTTCACGGGCATGGTCTCAGTCGGGTTTTCCGCGAAGCAGCCCACGCAGCGCTTGGGCCATTGGATGCTCTTCAGCGGGCGGCAAACGACCTTGATGCCGACGGGCAGAGGCGCCGACGGCTCCACGGGCGAAGGCGCCGGTGGCTCGACGGGCGGAGGCTGCGCGGCGCTGGGCGGGGACTGGGCCGCTGCGGGAAGCGAAGCAGGCGTCTCGGTCGAGGGCGCCGGATAGGCGTGCCCACGCCGTCCCGCCGGCTTTGCGGCCGCTTCCGCGGCGGCCGGCTGAACAGGCATCAACTCGAGCGGCTCCGGTGCAGGCGCGGCGGGCGCAGGGCGTGCCGCAGCTTCCGCCGGCGCCGGGGGCGCAACGGGCGCGGGGGGCGCGGGGGACGCGGCGGGGGTAACCGATGGCGGCGGAGCGCCGGCGGCCGGGGGACCGACGATAGCGGTGCCGCGGTCTGAGGGCCGGGCAGCTACCAGGTGGACGCAGTCCGCGCAGTAGTAGCGACCGAACTGGTCTTTGCTGCGCTTGGCGTGGGTCAGGTCCTTGCCGCAGCGGGTGCAGGTCTTCTTGCCGGGCACCGGGAACTTCGCCTTGCAGCCGACACACTCCGCAACCTTGCCGGCAGCGTTGTCCGACACCTCTTGCGGCAGCTTGCACTTCGGGCACTGGACGCGGATAGCCATAGCCGCCCCTGAACCGCTGCGAGTCTTTCCCGGAGACCTCGATTATACCACCGGTCCCCCTCTTGCTCCAGGGTCTTCCGCGCCTCGCCCCACTGCAAGTCAAAAACGGGGCCGCACACCCAGGCAGCAACTCTTACGTTGCCGTGGCATTAGCGCGGTGGTATCAGATAGCGTAGAGCCCACGGGAAGAGTTCGCCGGTGTTTTACCATCCCCTGCGGGAGGGGGCTGGCAGGAAGCCTGCGGTACGGTCAGGAGGACTTGATCCATGCGTGAACTGCGTATCGGCGTGATCGGTTCAGGGGGGCGAGGCGGGCTGGCCCGGCACGCGCATCAGCCCGACGGCGGGGCGCGCGTCGTCGCCTGCTGTGACGTCAGGCCCGAGGCCCTCGCAAAGAACAGGGAATGGTACGGGCCGGAGGTCTTCACGACCGACGATTACCGCAAGCTGGTGACGCAAGGCCTGGATGCGGTCTTCGTCTGCTCGCCTGACTTCCTGCACGAGGAACACGCCCTGGCCGCGCTCGAACGGGGCCTCGCCGTCTACCTCGAAAAGCCGATGACCATCACCATCGAAGGCTGCGACCGGGTGCTCAAGAAGGCCCGCGAGAAACGCGCGCGGCTCTTCGTCGGCCAAAACATGCGCTACATGAACGTCATCCGCAAGATGAAACAGTTGGTCAGGGACGGCGCGATCGGCGAGGTGAAATCCGTCTGGTGCCGCCATTTCATCTCCTACGGCGGGGACGCCTATTTCCGCGACTGGCATTCCGAACGCCGCTGCTCCACCGGCCTGCTCCTGCAAAAGGCCGCTCACGACCTGGACGTCATGCACTGGCTGGCCGACGCGTACACCACGCGCGTCGCCGCCTTTGGCAACCTGGCCGTCTACGACAAGCTCCCGCGCCGCGCACCCGACGACAAGGGCGATCCCGCGTTCAACGTGTCGCACTGGCCGCCGCTGCTGCAGAGCGGCTTCAGCCCGACGATTGACGTGGAAGACCAGAGCGTCGTGATCATGACGATGGAGAAAGGCATCCTCGGTGCGTACCTGCAGTGCCATTTCGCGCCGGATGCGTGCCGCAACTACACCGTCATCGGCACGGCGGGGCGGATCGAGAACTTCGGCGACATGCCCGATTCCCCCATTTTCCTCTGGAACAAGCGCACCGATAGCTACCGCATGGTCGGCGATGCCGTCTTCCGGGGCGACAACGGCGCCGGCGGCGGCCACGGCGGGGCCGACCCGGTGATCGTGCAGGAATTCCTGGACTTCGTGCGCGACGGCATCAAGACCACGGCCACGCCCGAAGCGGCGCGCATGTCCGTGGCCGCGGGCTACCAGGCGACGATGTCGCTGCGCAACGGCGGGCAGCCTCTGGACATTCCGCCTCTGCCGGCATGAAGACAGCGGTGCACTGCACTGGCTGCGGGCAGTGGCACCAGCCATCTAGCGGATCGGGTGATCGGGAGATCGGGCCATCGGGTGAGCGATGGGCTGGAGGTTGTTGGCGCGGGCCGGAATCCTGCTTCTGTGCGAGCTTATCGCGCCTGTTGTGGTACAATCTGTTCCTGAAGCTCGGCGACGTATCTTCAGTTCAGCGGCCCCACGGCGCAACACAACCTAAAGGCGGTGAAGCATGCACCCGAATCCCTCGATCAGTGGACTGCCGGTGGTCTTCAAGAGGATCATCAAGACGCACGAGAGCGACACTACGAAACGCATCCACTACAAAGTGCTGGCCGAAGTAAGCACGAAAGCCGGGACAAAAGAGCAGGCGTACTGGTTCTCAGCGGGCAGATCGTTTCTTCGGCAACGGGACCAGACGACAGGTAAGACCTCGCTCAAGGTGGGCTACAGTTCGCGGCAGCGCGCCCAGATACGGGAACTCGTCAAGAGCTTCAAGGCCACAGCCGCCGAGGCGTAGCCCGCACTATCCACCGCGGAGACGCGGAGAACCCATCGGCAGCAGAGCCGCAACCAAACGGCCAGCCGACGGGGAGACAGGGGAAAGGGGGGACGGGGCGAGGTTGCAGGTCACAAGTTACAGGTTACAGGCGGACCTCCACATGTGCCACAGAACCGCTCTCCTGGCGGCTGCGCTGGCGCTGAGCGCGGCAGTCTGCGCCGGCGAAGAGAAGGCCGCTCCGAAGAAGCTCGACTGGACCGACCCCGCGACGCTCACTGCCTACTGGAAATGGGCCGCGGCGAAGACCACGTTGCCGGCGTCCATCGGCAAAACGAGCTTCGACGTCGCGCCCAGCGACGGCAAGTTCGACGCCGTGGCGATGCTGGAGACCGCCGCGCCGGCGCTCGATGACCTGAAGAAGGCGACGCTGCAGGCGGCCAACATCATCGGGCAGATGCTGGTGCAGGGCGCGCCCATCGGCAAAGTGGGCATCGCCGTCAAGAGCGGGGAAGACACGGGCATCGTCATGCTGCCGGTGGAGAACCTGCGGAAACTGGGGGCCGAATCGGCCAAGGGCGCTAACACCGACTGGGCGGCCGTCAAGAAGATGGCCGACACGATACTCAAGGGCGCCAACTGGGACGAAGTGGACAAGCTGGTGAAGAAGCGCGCGGGCGCGACACCGCCGCCCGCAAAGTGACACGTTACAAGTTTCAGGTTACAGGTTTCAAGTTTCAGGTTGAACGGCACGCGGCGGGCGGGGGGGCTCAGCCCACAGGCGGCGGTGGGAAATGCGTGCTATTCCTTGACGGAGAAATCGGCGATGACCGGGAAGTGATCCGAGCCGACATACTTGCCCACGCGGCGGCTGCGAACCAACACCTCTCTGGACACGAGGCAGTGGTCAATGGGAATGAGCAGTGGCGGCAGGTGCGCGGGCCAGGTGGCTTGCACGCCGAAGCCCTGCCGGCTGTCACGCAGGCCGGATGCGGAACAGAAGTCGCGGAACACCGGCGAGTCGGCGGTCATGTTCAGATCGCCCACAAGGACGACGGCGCCGGGCGTGGCGCGGATGAGCTCGGCCAGCAGCGCCATCTGTTCGTTGCGCCAAGCCACGTATTCCAAGTTCACCGGCGGGACAGGATGAGTGCCGATGAGCGTGAGCCGTTTCCCGGCCACGTCATAGCGTGCGAGGACGGTGGGGACTTCGGCTTCACCCAGGTGCAGGATGTGGGCTGCGACCGGCTGTGTGCGCGAGTACAGCACTATGCCGAAGTTGTCCGGGCGCGGCATCTGCTTGCGAAACGGCCATTCGTCGCGCAAGTGATCGAGCTCCGCCACCCACCTCTGATTCACCTCCAGTGCGACAAGGGCATCCGGGCGCTCGCGCCGCACCGCGGTCCGCACGGCCTCGTAGTCCGTGTTGGCCGTGTGGACGTTGATGAGCATCACGCGGAACTGGGCCGGCCCGGCGGGGCTGTTTCCGCCGAAGTACAGCGGCACGAAGGCCGCGGCATTCACGAGGGCGAAGACCGCGGCGACGATGGCGCTGTTGCGGCGCTTGGCGAGCCAGAAAGCGGCCGCCGCCAACGCGAGGAAGACGGCTCCCTGGACTTTGAAGGCGCCGAAGTTCTCAAAGCGCCACCACCAGCGGCCAAGGAAGCCCGCGAGCGTGGCGAGACATGCGAGGACGACGAAGAGGCCGAGGACGTGCCACGGGCGGAGCTTGAGGCTGAAGAAGCCCTGCCGTCCGCGGCTCCCGGCGCTTCGCTCCTGGGGCGTGCCGTCAGTTGCATCCACGGAGGGGGAGGATAACGGCAGGGGAGTGGAGAGGGAAGACGCGAAACGGAAGAGGGTGGGAGGGGGCGACGGTTGCTACTTCCCTGCTGACATCCGCGTGAAACGCGGTACAGTAATGCGCTGTATGGTGAAGCTTCTGGAACGCGCTGCCCGCCCCTCTGGTTGGCGAGTTGTGGTGAAGCGCTTCTGTCTGCTGTCGTACCTAATAGGTTCGTGCGCAGCATGTTGTCTTGCCTGGGTGAACACCAGGCCGGACCGATTTGCTGGCTATTACGATGACGAACTCTGGATCTCCCCGCAGGACCGAATGGGCCAGCACCGCATATCAGGAGTGTGCTACGGTTGGCCGCTGCAATACGGCTACGCGTTCGACCAGCCCACATTCCTTAATGAAGACGTAATAAGAGCTAAGGCCCGCATGTTGTCTCAGTCGCACTTTGTGCTCAACCTGATCGTTGGCATGGTATTGGTGGCAGCGAGTGTGATTGCCGTCGAGTATCTGGTGGGCGTGTGGCGGGCGAGGTGTCTATGCGCAAGGCGATTGTAGTTCTAGTCGTGGTTGCGGCATGTGGTGTATTGAACGTCATTGAATGGCATTTCGGTGGCGAAGGAACGAGGGGGTTCCCTCTTGCATGGGTGACGTACCTTTACGCCTACGACGCGAAGATCAACGGGGATATTCTCGTGGATGTTGTATACCACCCCGTTCTTGGCCTGATTGATGTTCTTGTTGTGGTCGCTGTGGCGCGTTGGGTGGGTGGCATTGGTGAAGCGGCCCATCGGCGACCTGACAAAGGACAAGAATGACGTTCGCCGCGCGTGGCGGCGGTGAAGGCAGGGCAAGGCGAGGCAGGTGTTGGCGGCAAGGGAGGGCCGTCGGGCCGAGCCACCTACAATTACAGCCCCCGCAGTGCGAGGCGACGCTCGCCAGGACAATGAGGGCGGCAGTATGGAAGACGTTGGTCTGATCGTTGTAGTGGCCGGCGTTTGCGGGTTTTACGCATTCGCAAGAGCGATTCACAACTCGGCAATTGCGCCGTGGCTCTTGCCGTTGGGCGTTCTTCTCATGCTATCAGCGGGAATCGTTCATGGCCTCACCTATCTTCTCGGCATCGAGTGCCACGCCCTCGATGTTGTGGCCTATGTGATCGGGTTCTCAGGTGTTTTAGCCTGCGGGGTTGGGTTTGAGTGCCTGCGCATATCGCTCGGAATGGGATTCTGGGGGTTTCGATCCAAGGTTGACACGGAACAACGGCACGAGCAGGTGGGCAGTGCTCGTCACACTGAAGGAGACCGTACGGGTGTGCCGGACGAGCGACCCCCGGCGGGCGGTCAGGAGGGTGATGGCAAGGGCGGTTGCGGGCCAGAGAAGCAGTAATGGCGGCGGTTGGCGAACAGGCGAGGCGGGTTGGGTGGCAGGCGGCACTTCATTTCCGTCCTGCGCTCGGCGTTGACATCGCGCGAAAGCGCGACACCGATAGCAGAGCTATCGGTGGCACCCGCGATGGCATCCGCGGACCCAGGGTAGCCGCGTGCCGCGGCAACCCTGGGCTATGTTACGCAACCCCTTTTGGGGTTGGATGGAATGTCCCGTCGTGTGTTGTTTTCGGTTGCGCGACAGGCGGATCCGTGGTAGGGTTATTTTTGGTCGGTTCGACACATATACAGCCCGGCTCGTCCCGACGGGACGACGGGCGAAACCGGGCCGGCCCACAGCGAGTTTCAGGCTACAAGTTTCATGTTACAGGTTAACGGCACGGGGAGCTCGTGAGCCCGCGGTCGTTACGCTGAGCAGGCAGGATGCCTGCGGTACAACCATAACATGGGCTGCCAGGCCATGGCGGGATTCGCGAGTGTGACACGAATCCTGGAGAACGTGCTACCGTGGGATTGCACAGCGGCGCGGCAGGGGGTTGTTGTCGGGCAGCGCGCGGTCCGGAAGGGGGTGGCAAGGGCGAGAAAGTCACATTGTGCAGTCTTGGACAGCAAACGGGACAGGGTTTAGGGCTTAGGGTAACGGCACGGTAGGATGGGGGCTGCGACGACACACGTGCAGTTCTGGACACGGAACGGGCACGGGTTCAGGGTTCCGGGTTCAGGGCAACGGCACGGACGGCGGGTGGCAGTGCACGTAGGTGCAGTCGTGGACACGCGATTGGGATGGGCGAGCGGGAGTTCGCGCCGGCCGTGCCGGACGGTCACGCGCCCCGCAGCAGTTTCTCGACGAACAGCCGGCCGGTTCGAATGTCCTCCACGCGCTGCGTGCCCGCCTCGCGCTCCAGACACAGCCAGCCGGGGAAACCAACGGCGGCGAGCGCCGCCAAGAACGCCGGCCAGTTGACCTCGCCCGTCCCGACGGTGACCTCTGCGCCCCACGTGCCGGGCACCTTGGTCTTGAGGGCATCCTTGAGGTGCACGCCTCTGACGCGGCGGCCGATCAGGCGCAGCGCCGCGACGGGATCGCCGTTGTTGTAGAGGATCATGTTGGCGGGGTCGAAGTTGATGCCGAGGTTGTCGCGGCCCACGTCCTTAATGAACCGCAGGAGCACGTCCACGGTCTCCTGCCCGGTCTCCAGGTGAAAGCGCTGGCCGTTGCGCTTGCAGTAATCGCAGACCTCGCGCACGGCGGCGACAATGTCCTTGTAGCCGGCGCTGGCCGCGTCTGCGGGGACCGCGCCG
>JAPLOD010000211.1 GCA_026692735.1 Planctomycetota bacterium
ACGGTGTGGCTCAACCTCGCCGAGGCGCAGAAGCTGCTCGGCAAGGAAGGGCAGGTCAACGCCATCCTGGCGCTGGAATGCCTCTGCGAGGCCGACCACCTGGGGAAAATACGGGCCGAGGTCGCCGACATCCTTCCCGACACACAGGTGATCGAATTCGGCACGCAGGCGCTGGCTCGCGCCGAAGCCCGCAACCGCGCCGCGGCTGCCGCGCGCGACGCGCTGGAGCGCGACAAGGAGGACCGCGCGCGCCAGCGCTCGGAACGCGAACGGCTGTTCGCGCTCCTGGTGCCGCTGGTGCTGGTCTCGTGCGCGGTCTGGGCCGGCATGCTGGCGCTGAACAACGTCCGCGACCGGGTCAGCGAGATCGGGATATTGCGGGCGCTGGGCGTGCGCAGCCGGCAGATCCTGGTGCTCTTCCTGACGCGCGCCGCGTTCATCGGCCTGCTGGGCGCCGCTCTGGGCAACGCCTGCGGCTGGCTGGGAAGCTGGGCCTGGGATGCCCGCGGCGCCGGCGATGCGGCGCTGGGCCCGCTCTTTGATCCGGCTCTTCTTGCGTTGGTGCTGGTGCTCACCCCGCTGTTCTCGGCTCTGGTGAGCTGGATACCCGCGCTGCTGGCGGCACAGCAGGACCCGGCAGACGCGCTCAGGGAGGCATAGCCGCGTGATACTCGAGATCGAGCGTGCCGGCGGGACGCCGGCGGTACTGGAGATCGAGGGCCTCACGAAGCGTTACGTGCCTCCGGCGCGCACAGCGGCGGGCCCCATCACCGTCCTCGACGGCCTCTCGCTCACCGTCGCGGCCGGCGAATTCGTGGCCGTGCAGGGGCCGAGCGGCTGCGGGAAATCAACGCTCCTGCTGCTGGCGGGCGGCCTGCTGCGGCCCGACGGCGGCGCCGTGAGGATCGAGGGCCACGATCCGTACGCCATGTCGCCGGAAGCGCGGGCGCGTTTCCGCGCGGCGCACACCGGCTTCGTCTTCCAGCAGTTCCATCTGGTGCCGTATCTGAGCGTGCTGGACAACGTGCTGTGCCCCGCGCTGGCGCTCCGGACGCCCGATGCCCGCCGCCGGGCGGAGGAGCTGATCGAACATTTCGGCCTGGCGCACCGCAAGGACCACGAGCCGGCGAAGCTGAGCACGGGGGAGCGGCAGCGCACGGCGCTGGCTCGCGCGCTGCTCAACAAGCCCAAGCTGCTGCTCGCCGACGAACCCACAGGCAATCTCGATGCGGACAACGGCGCGGCTGTGCTGGGGTACCTGGCGGAGTTCGCCAAGGCGGGCGGGGCGGTTCTGCTGGTGACACACGACCCGCGCGTGGCTACATATGCAAGCCGCGTGTGCCGGTTGGGTGCGCGCAAAGAAGGGGAGAGTCCTTCCGCGCAGTAGCCAGCCCGTGTCCACGGCCTGGAAGGCCGTGCCACGAGGGCTGACGGGAGCAATGCAGCATGGATCAAGGCAGGGCCAACTCAGGGACCGCGGCCAGGTGGCTGCTCGCCGTGCTGGCGCTGGCGGTCCTGTGCGTGTGCGGCGCGCTGCTCCTGCGGAGCGGCACGGGGAACAGACCAACGCTGCTCCTCTACTGCGCCGCCGGCTGCCAGCCGCCCGTGAAGGAGGTCATCGCGGACTATGAGAAGGAGTCCGGCGTCAGCATCGGGGTCCAATACGGCGGTTCCGGCCAGCTCCTCAGCAACATCGAGGCGGTCAGGCGCGGGGATCTGTTTCTCGCGGGCGATAACAGCTACATCGCGATTGGGCGGCAGAAAGGGCTGATCGCCGAGGCGATTCCGCTGGCGCTCATGCGCCCCGTCATCCTCGTGGCCAAGGGAAATCCGAAGGGCATTCGCACCGTCGCCGATCTGCTCGCCGCCGACACGCGCGTGGCGCTGGCCAATCCCGATCAGGCGGCCATCGGCAGAGCCGTCCGGGAGCTGCTCCGCAACACCGGCCAATGGGACGCCATGGAGAAACACGCCGCCGTCTTCAAGCCGACGGTCAACGACCTGGCCAACGACGTGAAGGTCGGCAGCGCGGACGCCGCGATCGTCTGGGACGCGACGGCCCGCCAGTACCCGCAGCTTGACATGGTGCGCGTTGACGTTCTCGACCGCGCGACGGAGCAGGTCACCATCGGCGTGCTGACCGCCAGCGCGCAGCCCACGGCGGCGCTGCGTTTCGCGCGATACCTGGGCGCGAGCGACAGAGGCTTGCAGGCCTTCAGGAAGCACGGCTATGAACCCGTGGCGGCCGAGCCGTGGGCCGGCGCGGGTGGCGAGGGCCAAGCCAAGTGAACGATGGACCACGGGACACAGCCCACCAGCCTCCAGTCGCGCCGTACCGCCCGGCGTCGGACGCGCCGTTCTTCATCTCCATGGGGATCATCGGCGGCCTCTACATCCTGCTGCTGGTGCTGCTGCTGGCCGCGGACACGTTCTACACCTCGTGGAGCGACGTCGGCCAGGCGCTGCGTGAGCCGGCGATACAATACTCGATCGTGCTCAGCCTGGTCTCCTGCAGCGTGACGGCCGTGCTGTCCGTCTTCTTCGCCGTGCCCATCGGGTATCTGCTGTCGCGCCATCTCGTGCCCGCCTGTCAGGCCGCGGCATCGGACGAGGAGAACGGCTGGTCGCGATTCAGGCGCGTGGCGCTGGCGGCGGTAAACGGCGTCGTGGACACGATCCTCGACATACCGATCGTGCTGCCGCCGCTGGTGATCGGGCTGAGCCTGCTGATCCTGTTTCGCTACGTGCCGTTCAACTACATAGACCGCTATGTGACCTATGGCATTCCGGCGGTAATCCTGGCGCAGTTCACGGTGGCGTGCGCGTTCGCCGTACGGACGATGCGCGTGGCGTTCGAGCAGATTGACCCGCGGCGCGAGCAGGTGGCGCTGACGCTGGGGTGCAGCCGCGCGCAGGCGTTCCGGCGCGTGGTGCTGCCGGAGGCGCGGCGCGGGATTCTCGCGGCGGGCACGCTGGCATGGGCGCGGGCGCTGGGGGAGTTCGGGCCGATCCTGGTGTTTGCCGGCGCGACGCGCATGCGCACGGAAGTGCTCAGCGTCACCGTGTTCCTGGAACTGAGCATCGGGCGGCTGGAAGTGGCGGTGGCCGTCTCGCTGCTGATGGTGGGCGCCGCGCTGGCGGTGCTCGTGATCACCAGGCTGTTCGGCTTCAGGGACGCTTTGTACAGGGCGACGACACTATGATCGCGGTCCGGGACCTCACCGTGCGGGCGGGCGCCTTCCGCCTCGAAGGCATCTCCTTTGAGGCGGCCACGGGGCAGTACGCCGTGCTGATGGGCAAGACCGGCAGCGGCAAGACGACGGTGCTGGAATGCGTCTGCGGGTTGCGCCGCATGGTGAGCGGCCGGATCGAGCTGATGGGGTCGGACGTGACACGGCTGCGACCGGCGGAACGCGGCATCGGCTACGTGCCGCAGGACGGCGCACTATTCCTGACGATGAGCGTCCACGAGCACCTGGCGTTCGCGCTGACCATCCGCGCTACGCCGCCGGATGCGATCGCGCGGCGGGTACGCGAGCTGGCGGAGCTTCTCGGGATCACGCATCTGCTCGGCCGCAGGCCGCAGGGCCTCAGTGCCGGCGAGACGCAGCGCGTGGCTCTGGGCCGCGCCCTGGCCGCGCAGCCGCGCATCCTGTGCCTGGACGAGCCGCTCAACGCGCTCGACCGCGAGACGCACAGCCAGATGTGCACGCTGTTGAAGGACGTGAGCCGCCGGACGGGGGTCACGACGCTGCATATCACGCACGACCCGGAAGAGGCCAGGTGTCTGGCGGACCGCGTGCTGATGCTGCAGGACGGCAAGATCGTGGAGCAGCGGCCATGACGATCACGGTGCAGTACTGGGCGCAATTGCGAGACGCCGCGGGCACGACCACGGAGCGCATTTCGCTGGAGAAGCCGTGCAGCATCCGCGAACTGGTGGTGCAGTTGGCCGCAAGCCACGGCGAGCAGTTCAGGAGCCTGGTGCTTGACAAGGACGGCGGCCCGCGGCCGTCAATCGCGGTTCTCGTCGGCGACCAGATGGTGCGGTGCAACGATCCGCGTCTGCTGCAGGACGGCGACGCGGTGGCGCTGCTGTCGCCGATAGCGGGCGGGTGACCGCTGGCCTTCGGTTTGCGTACGATGAAGCGTTGGGTATAATGACAGTGGGTCTTGCCGGTCGGCGGGATTGGCCATGCGTGTTTACGAGCAGGAACTTGACAGTGATCTCGACTTGGCCCTTATGGAGGGAAGCATGCACTTTGAGGAGAAGAGCGCGGTACAGAAATCCCTTCACAGGATTGCTCTGCGCCTGGACGAGTTGGGGGTGCCGTATGCGATTGCGGGCGGCATGGCCATGTTTCTGCACGGGTATCGCCGCTTCACGGAGGACGTGGACATACTTGTGGCGCCGGACGGTCTGAAGACTCTTCACGCCCGTTTGGAGGGCCTGGGTTACGTCCCGCCGTTCGCGGGCAGTAAGAACCTGCGCGATACGGAGACCGGTGTGCGCATCGAGTTTCTCGTCACCGGCGGCTATCCCGGCGACGGCAAGCCCAAGCCCGTTGCCTTCCCGGACCCCGCTGAGGCAAACACGCGCATCAAAGACATGTCGTGCCTGCGGCTGGAGAAACTGGTGGAGTTGAAGCTTGCGTCCGGCATGACCAACGTGCTCCGCGC
This sequence comes from Planctomycetota bacterium, assembly GCA_026692735.1. GTDB lineage: Bacteria > Planctomycetota > SZUA-567 > H5-PLA8 > H5-PLA8 > JAPLOD01. Next base: position 4,681 of record JAPLOD010000211.1, read on the forward strand.
CAAGGACATCGGTGATGTGATCGCGCTGATCGAGCAACTGAGACTGGGCGAGGACTTCGCCGCGCGGCTGCACCCGTACGTTCGTGAGAAGTACCTGGAACTGTGGCGCGCCGTCGAGGACGCCAGGGCACGCGGCGAAGAGTGACGCCGCAAAGCACAAGCCCGTGGCACAGGCCATTTCCAAAAATCGTCCCCGTTTGTAACCGCAAAACGATTTACGTCCGGCGGCGTTCGGGATATAGTATGAAGTGATCCGGGCACGATACGCAAAAAGGGGGCATGGCTATGGGTTTCTTCGATCGGCTGGTTGCGCAGTTCATCGAGATCATCGAGTGGGTGGACGACACTCGCGACACGATGGTCTACCGCTTTCCCGTGTACGCGAAGGAGATCAAGAACGGCGCCAAGCTGGTGGTGCGCGAAGGGCAGGCGGCGGTCTTCATCCGCGAAGGGCAGATCGCGGACGTGCTCTCGCCCGGCACCTACACGCTTGACACCAAGAACCTGCCCATCCTCTCCACGCTGCTGGGCTGGAAGTACGGCTTCGAGTCGCCGTTCAAGTGCGAAGTGTATTACGTGGCCACGCGGCAGTTCACCGACCTGAAATGGGGCACGCAGAACCCGATCATGATGCGCGACGCGGACTTCGGCGTCGTGCGCCTGCGGGCGTTCGGTTCGTATGCGATCAAGGTCACCGATCCGGGGAAGTTCATCAAGGACATCGTCGGCACGGACGGGCTGTTCGAGACCTCCGAGATCAGCAACTACCTGCGCGACATGCTGATCCAGGCCTTTGCCACGTCGCTGGGGACGGCGAAGGTCGCGGCGCTCGACCTGGCCGCGAACTACAAGGAGATCGGCACCACGCTCAGCAACGCCATCACCGCGGACTTTGCGCAGCACGGCTTGACGCTGACGCGCTTTCTGATCTCCAACATCTCCGTGCCCCCGGAAGTCGAAGCGGCGCTCGACAAGCGTTCGGAGATGGGCGCCATCGGCGACCTGGGCCGCTTCACGCAGTACCAGGTGGCGACGGCGATCCCCGACGCCGCCAAGCAGCCCGGCGGCATGGCGGGCATCGGCATGGGCCTGGGCGCCGGCCTGGCGATGGGCGGGCAGATGGCCAGCGCCGTAGGGCAGGGCATGGCGGCCGGAACAGCCGCATCGGCGGCGGGCGGCGACGACATTGTCAACAAGCTGGGGCAGCTCAAGAAGATGCTCGACACCGGACTCATCGAGAAGGCCGAGTACGACGCGAAGAAGAAGGACCTGCTGGCGAAGATGTGATGGCCATTGGCTACTTGCTATTGGCTATTGGCTTTGCGCCGCGCGGCGCGCGGCGCACAACTTGCCAATAGCTAATAGCCAGTAGCCGGAAGACAACTGACGAGATGCCTGAAGAAGACGCTCCATCCCAGTCTGGCGCGGTAGCATCCGCAGACACAGCGAAGGAACGCAAGTTCCCGTGCAAGCAGTGCGGCGCGGACCTGGTCTTTGAGCCGGGGCAGAAGGAGCTCAAATGCCCGTATTGCGGCCATGAGGAGAAGATCCCGCAGACCGAGGCGGAGATCAAGGAATACAGCTTCAACGATTACCTGGCCAAGCCCCGCGGCCGGGGCTACGGCCAGACGGGCGGGCGTGACGTCCGCTGCGGCGGGTGCGGCGCCGTGACGCACTTCGACGCGTCCATGCGCGCCACAACGTGCGCGTTCTGCGGCGGGCCGCTGGTGACCGAAGACGGGGCTGGCGACGGCGCCGGGGAGGACGTGATTGCCCCGGAGGCGCTGGTGCCGTTCGCCATCACGGCGGCGCAGGCCCAGGAGCGGTTCCGGCAATGGATCGCGTCCCTGTGGTTCGCGCCCAGCCAGCTCAAACGCGGATCCAGCTTGCGGCAACTGCAGGGCGTGTACCGGCCGTTCTGGACGTACGACGCGCACACCGTCAGCCACTGGACGGGCGAACGCGGGGATTACTACTACACGACCGAAACCTACACGGTGTACGAGAACGGCAAGGCCGTGACGAAGACGCGCCAGGTGCGGCATACGCGCTGGACGTACGTGTCGGGGGTGTACAGCGAGTTCTTCGACGACGTGCTGATCAGTGCGGGGCGAAACACCGACTTCAACACCACGTACCAGCTTGGCGGGCTGAAGCCCTACGCCAAGGAGTACCTCAGCGGTTTCGCGGCGGAGCGCTACGTGGTGGCGTGCGAGGCCGGCTGGAACAGCGCCAAGGAGATCATCGCCGGCGAGATCTACAGCGCCGTGCGCAACCAGATCGGGGGCGACGAACAGCGCGTCACGTCCGTAAACACGGCCTACAGCGGCGTCACGTACAAGCATATCCTGCTGCCGCTGTGGATCAGCTCGTACCGCTACGGCACCAAGACCTATTCGTTCCAGGTCAACGGCCAGACCGGCGCGGTCTGCGGCGCGCGGCCCTACAGCTTCTGGAAGATCTTCTTCCTGGTCGTCTCCATCCTAGCCGCTATGGCGATCATCGCGCTCCTGGTCAGCAACACTCAGGCGCACTGACCGGCCGAAAGGCGGCGCCAAGGCTTCGAAGTCCACGGCCGTCCTACTGCCGGATGTATGCGTCCTGTGCGCGCGGCAGCTTGGGGTTGAGGCTGTAGATGTCGTCGTCCGTCGTCGCGCTATCAAGTTTGTTGACAGTGCTGTCACGGAACTCGATCGTGCCCGCGCCGAGCAGAACGTTCTGCCCGGCGTTGGAGCCGTGGTTGTCGGAGTTCTTACCGGCGCCCTTCTTGTCCGCCGCCAGGGCAGTGACTCCATCGTTCGCACTATGGCCGGGGTCGTAGCCGTAGGAACAGCGCGAGGGGGTAAGGAATTCGCCTTGCGCCGGCAGGCGCTCATTCACGGTGGGCGTGATCTTCTGCAGGTCGCCCAACCAGACGGGGCTGGAGGGACAGGAGAAGACGCGCGGGTCCTGAATGTAGCCCTTGTAGAGCAGGTTCCACGTCAGCATCGGGTTGTTGTCGGCGAAGGGATCGGCTTTCGTCCCGGTGGTGGGGAAGAAGCCGTTGTTGGCGGGCACATCGGCATACATGTACATCGCCTTCGCGATCTGGCTTAGGTTGCCGGCGCAAACGGAGCGACGCGCGGATTCGCGGTGGCTCGTGACCGTTGGCATAAGGATGGCGGCCAGAATCGCGATCAGGACAATGACCGTCAGGAGTTCGAGCAGCGTAAAGCCGCTATGGCGTGGGCGTCGCATGGTCACTCCCATGGCGCGGCATTGTTCCCGCAACTGCTCTCATGTACGCGGGGCCACGCGGCGCGGTTCGCCGCGAACGGAGGAACCGGCGGAGCTGAAGCCATCTTTGCCGCGACACCGCCGCGGCGTTCCGATAGGCCTGACGGTTGAGTGGCGCAAATTGGCAAATTGCGCTACATGGGGGAATAGGGTGAGCGGCTGCTCCGTGGTTGCACAGTGTGAGCTACCTGTCAAGCGCGCGACTCACAGCCCGCCGCCAAACACACGCGGCCCGAAGCAGTGACGCTCCGGGCCGCGTTACTTCGCAACAGAGTGTTCGCGTGTCGCTTACCTTCTCTTGCCGCCCTTGCTGCCTTCGCTGGCCAGGACGAGGATCTTGTTGCCACGCTGCTCAACGACCTTGGCCTTGACGGTGATCTCGCCGCCCTTTTCCTTGGCCAGGTCGGACAGGACCTTCCGGGTCGCCTCATTGGCGACGATCGGCAGAGACTGGGCCTTGCCGACGCGGTCGAGCAGAAGCACATTGCCGCTGGCAGTCTGGATCACCCTGCCCAGCAGTGTGACTTCGTGCGAGCCTTGCACTCCAGCCAGGTCTCCGAGGGCCTTCTTGGTGATGGGGCTGGCGATAATCGGGAGCGTCGTGCTCTTGGACGTGGAGACGTTCTCGATGACCAGAGTGTTCGCCGAACCACTCTCGACAACCCGGCCCTTCACAGCGACCTGAACCAGGGGACTACCCAACGACGCGAGCACCCTCTTGGTGGCCTCGTTGGCGACAATATGCAGACCTTTTCTAGCCATGATTTCCCCCTTTTCTCCATGCTGCCCTACCGCGACCGCTCCCATGAGCGACTCACCCGGCTGAATGCAGCAAACCCCCACAGTTTCAACTCAGGTACCAAGCAGTTCTTACCGCATGGCGGCGGCGGTGTCAACGCTTAATTCCGAGCCTTGACAATCGAACGTTGTTAGGTATGCTCCTCCCATGTCAGTCTCTCCAGCCGGATACTAGGCTTTGGATCACGGCATGGACATCGGCGCTTTTTCTGTTCCGACGACGCACCTCTGTCGTGCGAGGACGACATATATTAGCGGAACTTTAGGTATCAGCAGTGCCCGCCGTGGTGTCAAACACGAGGGCTCGGCGCGTGTAACGGTTGTTGCCGCAACAGGTTCTGCTGCAGTAGCTAGCGCGCATGGGGGGTTTATCAAACGGTAAACCGAGGAACACCGCAATGGACACGCCGGACCCCGTAGCAATGGACGAGTTCAAGTATGTTCCATCCTCGTGGCCGGAGCCCAATCCGCCCACGGACTTGGGGGAGCTGGTCAAAGACAGCATCGCGCGGATTGAGTCTCTGAAGGTGGCGGTGGCGAACATAGCCGCGCTGGGCCAGAAGGAACGGGAAGCCCTGTACCACGAGCTGGACCTGCTGCGCAGCGCCTACATTGATGTCAGCAGCTCCCACTACCGGGCGTCTTCCGTGGCCGCGCCGTATGAGACCGGCGGCCGGATGCCGGGCCCGCTGGCCGAGAAGTCGTTCTCGTGGAAGGACGACCTGATCATCGAAGGGATCGTCGGCACCAGCCCGGCGATCAACCAGGTGCTGAAGACCATCGCGGCCGTGGCGCCGAGCAGTCTGGCGATTCTGCTCGAAGGCGAGACGGGCACGGGGAAGGAGCTGTTCGCGCGGATCATCCATCTCAACAGCCGGCGGAGCAAGCTTGTGGCGGTCAACTGCGGAGCGTTCCCGCCGGGGGTGATCGAGTCCGAGCTGTTCGGGCACGTGAAGGGGGCGTTCACGGGCGCGACGTCGGACCGCAAGGGCAAGTTCGAGGAGGCCAGCGAGGGAACGATCTTCCTGGACGAGATCGGGGAGTTGGAGCCGCTGGCGCAGGTGAAGCTGCTGCGGGTGCTGGAGGTCGGCGAGTTACAGCGGGTCGGTTCCGACCAGACGCGCGTGGTGAACGTGCGGGTGATCGCGGCCACGAACCGCAACCTGGAGGAGATGGTGCGCCAAGGCAAGTTCCGCGAAGACCTGTTCTACCGCATCAACATGTGTCCCGTGGTGCTGCCGCCGTTGCGCGAGCGGCGGGACGAGATACCCATCCTGCTGGAGTATTTCCTGGAAGAGGCGTGCGCGAAGCAGAACCGGCCGGTGCCGGCCATTGACCCCGAACTGCGCCATTTTCTGCACCACATTTACGACTTCCGGGGTAACATCCGCGAACTGAAGAACATCGCGCAGTTCATGGCCTGCATCGGCGGCGCGCGGCCGATCCTGCGGAGCGATCTGCCGCTGCGGGTCGCGGGGGACATCCAGGCGGAGACGGCGGACAAAGCCGCGGCAGTAGCCGCGGGGGCAGGGGCAGGGAGCGACGACGTGGGCGGGGTGGTAGCGGCGACAAAGGGCCGCACGGCCATCCTGCGCAAGGCCGAGGAGACGTACTGGGTGGAGCTGCTGAAGAAGCACCACGGGAACATCCGGCGCATCTGCGAGGAGACCAACCTGTCGCCCTCGCGCGTGTACCAGATCCTGGAAAAGTGCAAACTGCGGCCTAAAACGTATCGCGAGTGACAGGCTGGAAACCCGGAAAGGGAGATTGGAAGCCCGCAGCCATGGAAATGCAGGACACGCTGATCATCGTGGACGGCAAGCAGATCACCGTGACCGACGTGCTGGTCTATCTGAAGGCCACGGGCGTGTTCCGCGATGCCGTGTGCCGCCTGGTGGAACTGGAGGTGATCCGCAACAAGCTGCCCGAGCTGCGGATAGAGATCACGGAAGCGGAGCTGTACGAGTTCGCGGCGCAGAAGCGGCGTTTCGCGCGGCTGGAACGGGCGGAGGAGATGAACGAGTACTGCCGGAACAACGGCATCACCCTGGCGCACTGGCTGGTGGTGACCCGGGACGAGCTGATGCTGCAGAAGCTTCGCGCCAAAGTGGTTGCGGAAAGCGACATCGCCGGGTATTTTGCGCAGAACAGAGCGATGATGAAGACGGTCGCGCTGTCGCGCATCGTCTGCCGCGACGACGCCACGGCAAAGAACGTCATCCGTCGCGCAGCCGCGGGGGAGAGCTTTTCGGAGCTGGCGCGGCGCTGCTCGGTCGAGGAGAACACGCGGCACTGCGGCGGCTATCTGGGGGCGGTGCGGCGGCGGATGCTTCCCACGGCGGTTGACGACAAGGTCTTTGCGGCGCGCGCCAATGACGTGCTGGGGCCATTCTGGGAGAATGGGTACTGGTCTGTCTACAAGATCGAAGCGATTCGCGAGGCGGAATTGGGGAGTTCACTGAAGCAGGAGATCGCCGACCGGTTGTTCAAGGCCTGGCTGCAGCGGGCCATTGCCGCGTCGCGTTTCGCACGGCCAAAGTGACGCACGGAGCCCGGCGCACGGTTGCGCGCAACCGTTCAGGCGTGGGGATGTGCGGCATCGCAGAGGAGGCGGTACATGGCTGAGAGTCAAGGGACTGCCGTAAAGATCATCCATATTCCGGTGCAGGACGTCGCGCATACGATGAAGGCCGCGCGCCTGCTGTATTCCGCGCCCTCGTATGTGCTGCGTGGTCCCATCTACCTGATCTTCGTCATCAGTTTCAGCGCCCTGATCTACTCCTTCTACGGCGAGGTGGCCGACCTGGTGACGTGCCCGAACCTGGAGCTGAAGGCGGAGATCACGAAGATCCAGGCGCCGAAGAGCGGGCAGGTGGCGCAGATCTACGTCACGGAGGACCAGGTGATCAACCCTCTGGCCGACCTGGTGGACATCCAGTTGAAGACCGGCGCGGCGGAATCCGAAGTGGACACGTTCCAGGAGCAGTTGGCGAAGCTCAACGAGCGCAAGAGGCTGGCGGGTCAGGACAGGGATCTCAAGCAGCGTGAGGTCACGGACCTGCAGGACCAGATCAGGAACACCGGCGACGATAAGCGCGCGATGGAGGCCGACGTCGTCAAGGAGGACCAGGCCTTCAACGATGATTTCAGGAAACTGCAGGCGAGCGTTGATATCCTGCAGATTGACCTGACGAACGCCTTGAAGGACGTGGACAGGCTGCAAAAGAGCCTGGTCACGCGGAAAGAGGAAGAGAAGCGCGTGGCGAGCGAACTGGCCAAGGATGAGGAGCTCTTCAAGAAGCAGCAGATTACCGAGCCGCAGCTCCAGGCATCCCGGACGCGCTACGGGCAGGCGCGCGAGGCCGTGATGAGCACCGAGACGTCGCTCAGCCAGGCCAACGAGAAAGTCAACCAGATCAGGCTGAAGATAAGCGACGCGCAGCAAGAGCCCGCGCGGAGGCGTCTGGAGCAGGAACGGAAGAAGGGCGACCGCGACTCGCGGCGCGCGCGGCTCGACGAGAAGACCGCCGGGCTGACGTCGCGGATCGAGCAGTTGAAGTTGTCCATGAGCCAGAGCATGGAGCAGATTGACGCCGAGATAAAACGTGTCCAGGACGAGGAAGCGAAGGTGAAGGCCCTGATGCCGAACGTCAAGCTGGAGGGGCAGCGGGCGCGGGTGTCGAGCTTGTACGGCGGCAAGGTGACGCACGTGTACGTCAAGCCGGACGATGCGATCACGCGGGGCACGCCGATGTTCGGCATCTGGAAGGAAACGGAGCGGATCTACGCCGAGATCTACATCCGCAACGAGTTCATCGGGCGGGTCAAGAAGGGGCTGGAGAGATACGGAAGCCTGGAAGTGCAGATCAAGTACGGCGCCTATCCGTATCAGGAGTACGGCATCAAGCACGGGAGGATAACCACAATTGCGGAGAAACCCAGCAGCGACGTGAAGGGGCACGAGACGGATTACCGCGCGGTCGTCGAACTGCAGGACTGCAAGGAACTGGGCGCCTTCAGTTGGGTGCAGGGGCGCGACATTGACAAGCCCGTGCCGCTGACACTGGGGCTGGTGGGCATGGGGGAGATCAAGACCGGGCAGCGGAAGCTCATCGAGCTCATCTTCACGCCGATCTCCAAGTGGTTCCAGAACGAGTGACGGCGCGGGCTTGAGACGGCTGTAGAAGGAAGTCGCTGGACGCACAGCAGCAGGAGACAAACGGCATGCCGACCAGACACGAAGCGGTGCGCAAGGTGCTCGATAACCATTTCATCTTCTCGCGTCTTACGGAGGAGGGCAAGCGCGGCCTGGAGCCGTTGTTCGAGGTCGAGCAGTACAACGCCGGAGATGTCATTGCCGAATCCGGCCAGCCCATGACCGGCATCTACTCGGTCTACTCAGGCTCCGTGCGGCTGAAGGGCGTGAACGAGGACGGCAAGCGCGTCAGCCTCGGGGAGCAGCCCGAGGACAGCACGTTCGGCGAGATCGCGCTGCTGCGGGACGCCAACTGGGAGTACCAGGTGGTGGCGGCGACGGACGCGATCCTGATCAAGCTGCCGGTCGGCAAACTGCGGCAGTTCGTGCGCACCAACCCCGCGCTGGACCAGCACCTGCAGAAGCAGGTCGGCGTGGTGGAACTGCGCAAGCGCCTGCGCGGCATCCTCGGTTCGGCCCAATACAGCCCGGAACTGGCCGCGGAGATACTCAATAACATCGGCGTCAAGAAGATCCCCAAGGGGAAGTACGTCTTCAAGCAGAACGAGGACGATCCCCGCCTGTACTACATCGAAAGCGGCGCGGTGGAACTGACGCGGGAGATGCTGGAGGGCACCGCCGTCCTGGAGAAGGTGAGCAAGGGCAGCCTGATCGGCGAGGAAGCGGCGCTGGCCGGCAAGCCGCAGACCTATTCGGCGCTGGCGGTCACGGACGTGACGGTGCTGGTGATCCGGCAGCCGGAAGTGCAGAAGATCCTGCAGACGAATTTCGAGCTGAAAGAGAAGCTGGAACAGCGCGTGCGCCAGTTGCGGGAACGCGAACGCGACCAGGCGTCGGCCATCGGCCGGGCCGAAGGCGCGGACATGCGCATCAGGGTGGATGCGATCACGGAGGCGGAGTTCAAGGCCGGGTCGGGGGCCAAGGAGATCGAGACCTTCCGCATCATCTACCAGCACAGCGAGTCGGAGTGCGCGCCGGCATGCCTGGCCATGATCACCCAGCACTACGGGCGCAATTTCAGCTTGGGGCAGATTCGCGAGATCGCGAACATCCATGCCACCGAGGCGCTGCTGCCGGATGTGTGCAATGCGGCGGAGGCGATGGGCTTCCGGGCCAAGCCCTTCCAGTGTCCCTACAACGTGCTGCAGCAGTTGCAGTTGCCGTGCATCATCCTGTGGGAAAACTACCACTACATGGTGCTGTACCGCGTGAAGGACAACGTGGTGTACCTGGCGGACCCGGAGAAGGGCCTGCGCATCTTCAGCCGCAAGGATTTCGAGGCCGGCTGGGACGGCATTGTGGTGGTGATCGAGCCGACGCAGAAGTTCCGGCTGCTCGAGCCGCCCGCGAACCCCTGGGCGCGGTTCATCGCGTACCTGCTGCCGTACAAGAGCCACTTTGCCGAGGCCCTGGTCGCCGCGCTGGTGATCAACCTGCTGAGCCTGGCGACGCCGCTGTTCATCCAGAACATCGTGGACAAGGTGGTGGTGCACAAGGACAGGGGCCTGCTCAACATGATGCTCGTGGGCATGGCCCTGGTGGCGATCTTCAAGCTTATCACGGGCGCGACGCAGAACCTGCTGATCGCGCACACGATGGCACGCGTGGACCTTAGCCTGATGGCCGAGTTCTACCGGCACATCCTCAGCCTGCCGATGCGCTTCTTCCAGGGGCGGCAGATCGGCGACATCCTGACGCGTTTCGGCGAGAACCAGAAGATCCGCGCCATCCTGGCCGGGTCTACGATCACCGTGGTGCTGAACACGTTGATGGTCGTGATTTACTTCCTGATGATGCGCATCTACAGTCCGTCGTTGACGTGGCTGGTGGCGTTCTTCATCCCGCTGTATGTGGCCAACACCGTATTCTTCATCCCGCGCATCAAGAAGGTGGCGAACGAGATCTTCCTGAGCAACGCGGCGCAGCAGTCGTTCCTGATCGAAAGCCTGGCCGGGATCGAAGCCATTAAATCCACGGGCAACGAATACTGGGCCCGGGCGCGCTGGGAGAACGCCTTCGTGGAACGGGTCAACATGAGCTACCGCCAGGCCAAGATGGGCCTGGCCTTCGACACCGTCAGCCAGTTGCTCAACCTCACGGCGACGATCGCGATCCTGTGGGTGGGCGCGAACGAGGTGATGGACGGCAAGATGAGCGTGGGCGAACTGATGGGGTTCAACATGCTGATGGGCGCGGTGATGGGGCCCGTGATGCAGTTCGTCGGCCTGTTCAACAGCTTCTCGGAGATCCGGATCGCGATGGACCGCGTCAACGACATCAACAATATCAAGCCGGAGCAGCAGCCGATGACGACGCCCGAGAGGATCTCGACGATCATGAGCAAGTGCGAAGGGCGCGTCGAGTTCCGCAACGTGAAGTTCCGCTACGGCGGCGAGGAGTCCCCGCTGATCCTTAACGAGTTCGCGCTGACCATTGACCCTGGCCAGACGGTAGCCCTGGTAGGCCCCAGCGGGTGCGGCAAGAGCACGGTGATCAAGATGATCCTGGGGTTCAACCTGCCGACGACGGGCGAGTGCCTGGTAGACGGCAAGGACATCACCTCTCTGGACTTCATCAGCTACCGGCGCCAGGTCGGCGTCGTGATGCAGGACAGTTTCCTGTTCAGTGAGACGGTGGCCGGCAACATCGCCCTCGGCGATACGTCGCCGGACATGAACGCCGTGCGGGAGGCGGCGCGGCTCTCCAGCGCCGACGACTTCATCGTGCGCATGCCGCTCGGCTACCAGACGCTGCTGGGCGAGAAGGGCATCAAGGTGTCGGGCGGGCAGCGGCAGCGCATCTGCATTGCGCGCGCGCTGTACCGGCGGCCGAAGATCCTGATCTTCGACGAGGCGACGAGCGCGCTGGACAACGAGTCGGAACAGCGGATACAGCAGAACATGAAGTCCATCCTGTCGGGCAAGACGGCGATCGTGATCGCGCATCGTCTGAGCACGGTGCGGGACTCGGACTACATCTGTTTCTGTGAGAACGGGAAAGTGATGGAGAAGGGCACGCACGACGAACTGGTGGAGCAGAAGGGGCGGTACTACCAGATGGCCAAGAGGCAGTTCAACCTGGCCTGATACCGGATGACGGCGAGGTCGCTCGTGACCGCCGGGCAGAGGACTGGAGTGGCATATGGCTCAGAATCCCGTTGATTGCATGGCAAAACTCATCGGTCTGGCAGCGCCTGTCAAAGACCAGGAAGTGCCCTGTGTGGGGGTGATAAAGATCGGGCGCGAGCAGAAGGCGAACAACTGCCCGGTCGGCCATGCGTCGGTGTCGCGCCAGCACGCGCAGATCTTCAACGAAGGCGGCACGTGGGTCGTTGAAGATCTGAAGAGCATGAACGGCGTGTACGTCAATGACGCGAAGGTCCAGAAACAGCGCCTGAAAGACGGCGACATCGTGCGGATAGGCGATGTTCCGTTCAAGTTCATGCTTGTGCAACCCGTCACTCAGATCATCAGTAAACAGGAACCCGAACCGGCAGAGGACCTCACGATGCCGGCGCGGCCGCAGCCGGTACCTCCGCCGCCGCCCGTGGCAGCCGTGCCCACGCCGGCCGCGCCACCGCCGCCTCCGCGGCCACCGCCGCCTCCACCTCCGCCGCCTGCGCCGGCCGCGCCAAAGCCCGGCGCAG
>JAPLOD010000212.1 GCA_026692735.1 Planctomycetota bacterium
AAGGCCCACTGCGCCTTCTGCACGGGAATGTTCTTCGCCTGGTTCATCTGGATCGGCAGACAGCGGTTGCCCTGGGCGTCCGTCCTCATGTCCCTCTCAGCCGCGCGGCGGAACGCCGCCAGGAAATCGTCGTACTCCTTCTGCCAGTCGCCGGCCTCCTGGTCCTTGCCCAGCCAGCGAGCTGCCTGAGTCGCCGCGCGCACGCCGACCAGGTTCCAATACACGTTGGTGTACTCCAGAGCCGGCCCCGCCAGGCCGCCGTCGCTGAAGCCGGCCGCGATCAGGCGGTAATTCGGCGCGTTCGGATCGGCGGCGGCTTTCTGGCGCATGGACTGGATGTAGGCGAAGCCACGCTCGACCTTCGGCCACACTTCCGCGAGCCACTGCTTATCGTTCGTCAGGCGCGCGTGGCGCGTGACAGCCCACAGCACGATGCCGGTTTCCTTGAAGTGCCCGCCGATCAGTTCGAAGCCGCCCGCGGCATTCTGGAAACTCAGCAGGTACTTGATCCCCGCGCGCGCCTCCTCCGTGCGCCCCAGCAGCGCCACGGCTTCCATCAGGAATGAGCCGTCCACGACCCACAGCCCGCGGTAGCACGTCGGCCCGACCTGGAAGGCGGGCAGCCCGTTCTTGATCTCGCGCGCCTGGTAGATATTCCGGATCGCGGCTTCCAGTTGCGCCTGAGCGCCGGCGTCGGGGACCGTGATCACGTCATAGGGCAGGTCCAGCTTCTCCCAGTACTCCTGGGCTTTCTGGCGCAAGGCCTGAGCCTGAGCAACGTCTATCGGGGCTAACGCCTGCCCGGCGCCGCGGCCGGCCACCACGGCGAACCGGCACTCAGCGTTCGGCGCGAGCTTGACGGCTTCGAGTGTGACTACCGTTGTCTTGTTCCTGGTGTCGCTGCCCTGCGGCTTGAGCGTCGGGGCAACGATGGTCTTCCTGCCGATGTCCACGCGCCCGCCGGCCTGGTCCAACGCGACGGCAACGCCGCTCTCAATAACGATCGTGGGCACGACCGCGGCCTCGGCCGCGCCTGTGTTACGCAGCGTGACGAGGATCATGTCCTGGCGCCGCGGGCCTTGGGCCATGCCGGCGCAAAGGAACGCCTGCGCGGCGGGCGTCGCCGAACCGTCCAGGATCTTCTCCAGCGGCGGCACATCGCCCGTGAAGACCCACAGCGCGTTGAGAATCGTGTTGTTGTCCGTTGCGCCGGGCGCGGCCGTGACGGAGACGTCAATGCGCCCGTCGTTGTTCTCGTCCTGCGCTTCAAAAGCAAAGACGGCCGGGACGTTCTGGCCTTTCTCGGCGACCATGTCCACGGTCTTGCGCGTCTTGCCTTCGATGTTCAGGTTCAGGATGCGCTTCCCGGGTTCCTTGTGCCAGCCTTCGCACAAGCCGAAGACGACCGTCGCCTTCTTGCCGGCGGGAGCGTACACGCGCAGTTCGACCGGCTGAGCCATGCCCACCATGATGTCCCGCAGCGCCGGTTCACACGGCACGGTCGGCTTGGCCCAGCCCATCTCAACCTTGTCCGATCCGTGGCGTTCGACAGAGACCGCCGCGCGCGGGGCCTCGGCCAGCGCTGCGTTCGGCGTGATCGCGAACGCTTCTTCCATGATCTCGACCGTGCCGCTGCGTTTGAACGTCCGCACGATCGGCACGCGCGGCGAGAGCAACTCCTGCCTGAGCCAAACGCTTTCGCCCTGCGCTTCCACGGCGATCCGCGTCTGGAACTGCCTGTAGACTTCGCGGCCCGCGCCGAAATCGTAGAGCAGCCCGCCTTCTTTCCCGACCAGCGTCTTCTGCCAGTCGTCGGGCAGGCAGATCGCCGTCTGCCACCATGGCGGGAGGAAACGGTGGTCCACAACGTACGGCTCGGCCTCCGGCGCCGGCTCCCCCGCCGGCGCCGCCGCCGCGACCAGCCAGGTTGCGGCGAAGACGAGCACTGCGGTGTGGAGGAGGTGCACCGTTGTCGGTTCGATCAAAGGCATGGCGAGAGCACTCCTTTTCATTCTGCGTCCATCCGTGTAGCGGTCTTCTCGGGTAGAAGCGGTCCGTCGCTGGGCAGGTCCAGCTTGTCCACCAAGGCAAGGACAGCCTGCCTGGCTTCTTCAAACTCCACAAACGCGCCAGAGACCGTCTGTCGAAGGGCCGGGTAGTCTGTTGCGGCACGTTCCCAGACCCGCGAGTCCCGGAAAGCAGCTTTCGACACCTCGATCTGCCGTGCCAGGGCCTTGGCCACCAGGAAAGCCGAAACCCTCGCCAAGTCCAGCGCTTTCTGACGGCGGAGAAGGTCCGCCAGGTCGAAGACGTCTTGAGGCCGGCGCCGATTGCGCACCACTTGCTGGAGCAGAGCACGGAGCTTTTCAGCAACTATGTCATCGAGGTCACTGACCTGGAGAGTGGCGATCCCGCTTTCAGAAGGGGCCGTATGAGTCGCACAGATCTTCTCGTTAACGGCTATCTCCACAACGACAACTGAGGGCAGGTCGCGCTTGATGATCTCCCATCGCGAGAAGGCTTTCTCACCTGGAAAGGCATATGCGATCTTGAACAGGTAGGTGGGAGTGTCTGCGAGCAAGCTCGGTGGGTCGCGTTTGGCGCTCTGGACCCTGAGCCGAATCCCGGATCGTCTCGCCGCCTCAGGAAGCGTCGCTTCCAGTTCCTTCCTTACATGCTCCACGGTAAAGTCCGCCGGGGACGAGGCACAGGAGAAATCGAGGTCAGTCGTGCTTCGCTCGCTGCCGTACGCGAACAGCAAGGCATTGCCGCCTTTGAACGCCAACTCCGCGGCGAGGTAGCTGGATGCCGCGATGGCCTGGCAGACCGCACACTGAGCGTAACGGCGCCGCGCCGCGCTCAGAGTCAGCCGGTGTTCCCGCGCCCACATTTCGAGTTGCTCGAGGCGAGACGGCGGCGGCATCGTCGTGGGGGCCGTCACGTGTCTTCCTCCAGGGCCGTAGCAGGGCAGTTGATTGACAGGGACCAGTCGGCGTCATAGGTGCTTGAGAACGGGGCGCCGGCGAGCAGGCGACTTGAGCCCCCGCGTTGAGCCTGTCGTTTCCACTTCGCGAGCTCTGGGTGTGCCAGGCCGAGACGAGTCAAGACGAATCCCGCCCGCTGCCGGAGCAGCCGGATGTTGAAGGTATTGGCATACTCCACAAGGCGGCTGAGGTTGATCGTACTCCTGCTGCGCCTGAACACCCGCAAGACCTCACTCATTCCGCCGCACAACTGGGGCTCGCGCAAGCCATCCAGCAGCGTTCGCTCCAAGGTCATGACCCGCAGCCAGCCTCGCTCCTCAAAGCCGAAGTACCATTCGTTCTTCACCGAAGTCCACACGTACCCGAAGCGCATCATGTGCTCAGGGGCCTGCGGGTAAGGCAGCGCCAGGCCAAGTTCCTCGCCGGCGGCAAGTCCGATGGGGCGAATGCCACAGGCAGCCCACGCACGCGGCGAGGTCAGGAAGGTTTGCTTGGGCACTGCGGCCGTGGCATTCCAGTAGACGAGAGCGGAGAAGTGGCTGAGCGCCGCATAGGGGTTGGCTTCCATTGCCAATTCGTGTTCGTCCAGCGGCAGCCGTTCGGCGTACGGTGCGGTGACTTGGTACAGACCGCCAGCGCCTTCTACCGGTTCGACCAGGTGTTCGCGGATCATGGTGGAGAGGAGCACCTTAGTGAAGCGCAGGAGCGCCTCGGGCTTGAGCATGGTGTCGGCTACGCTCTTGAGTTCGTCAGTGCGGCGATCGAGGATCATGGATGCAAGTATGTGTGAGAGGCGCCATGCGGACAGTACTCTGTGTTGAGACTGGCTTAGCAGGTGGAGTACGCTGTGACAGTATGCACTGTGAGATAACCTCATACTGCAAGAGCCTCTATAAACTGTCCTTAGGACAGTTTATAGAGGCTTAACACAATAGTCAAGCTCAATATCAAGACAGTCGTCCAGCCAGCATCTACGAATCACAGCAGTCCGCACGCCCGCTTGGCTTCGTCCAGCGTCTGCCGCGCAATCGCGCGCGCCTTGGCCGCGCCCTGCTTCAGGACCTCATCCACGTGCTCGGGACGCTGCAGCAGTTCGGCCCTCTTCTGCCGGTACGGTGCGAAATGGGCCACGATCTTGTCCAGCAGCATCTTCTTGGCCTCGCCATAGCCCATGCCGCCGGCCTTGTAGCGCGCGGCCAGGGCTTCCGCTTCCTCGTCGGTGGCGAAGAGCGAGTACAGGGCAAAGACAGTGCAGGCCTCGGGGTTCTTCGGCTGTTCGACGGGCGTGCTGTCGGTCTTGATGCTCATGATGACTTTCTTGAGTTCCTTCTCGCTCATCTGCAGGTCAATCGTGTTGCCATACGACTTGCTCATCTTCTCGCCGTCAGTGCCGGGCACCTTCGGCGTGGCGCTCAGCTTAGGTTCCGGCCGCACGAAGACGGCGGTCTTGAAGGTCTGGTTGAAATAGCCCGCCATGTCCTGCGTCATCTCGATGTGCTGGACCTGGTCCTGCCCCACCGGAACAACGTTGGACTTGTAGATCAGGATGTCCGCGGCCATCAGCGCGGGGTACGCGAACAGCCCGACGCTGGGCTTGAGGCCCTTGGCAACCTTATCCTTGTAGCTGACGGCCCGCTCAAGCAATCCCATGCCGGTGACTGTCGTCAGCAGCCACGTCAGCTCCGTGACCTCCGGCACATCGGACTGCCGGAAGAACGTGGACTTCGCCGGGTCGAGCCCCAGCGCCAGGTAGTCCACTGCCACGTTGCGCGTGTTAAGGCGCATCTCGTCCGCGTTCTGCACGGTGGTCAGCGCGTGGTAGTCCGCGATGAAGTAGAAGCGTTCGCTGTCCGGCATCTCCTGCAGCGCGATGTGCTGGCGGATCGCGCCGAAATAATTCCCCAAGTGCAGGTTGCCAGACGGTTGAACGCCGGAAAGAAAACGTGTCGCCATGCTCTGCCTGTTGCTCCTGTATGCGGTGGCCTCCAGCGTAGCCGAATGGCAGGGCAAGAAAAGAGAGATTCCGAGGACGGAAGGGGGACCGCGAAATGAAACCACAGATGAACACAGATGAACGCAGATAGGTGCTCTTGGCTGTTGGCTATTGGCTCTTGGCTATTGGCGAGTGGGCTGCGCGCGGCGATAGCAGAGGGCGGAACTACGGCGGCCTGGGAGCCACCACCACCACCACCCGAAAGCCAAGGCCGCCGACCCGGCTGGCGGGAGTGTCCCAGAGACGGCACGCAGACCGGCAGATCCTGGGCTCGAAGTCCCTGGACCCGCCCCGCAACACGCGGGCGTGCCCTTCGGGCGGGCCTTGCGGGTCCACGGCGGTCCCCGGCTCGTACGCCCCGTACCAGTCCCGGCACCACTCCCAGACGTTGCCGTGCATGTCGTAGAGACCGAAGGCGTTGGGCTCCTTCTGACCGACCGGGTGCGTTTTCCCGCCGCTGTTCGCGTCGTACCACGCGGCTCGCCCCAAGTCGGCATCGGCATCGCCTGTGTAATACGCCGTCGTTGTTCCGGCTCGACACGCGAACTCCCATTCTGCTTCGGTGGGCAAGCGCACCGTCTGGCCGGTCTTCTCGCTGACTTTCTTGCAGAGCTCCGTCGCGTCGTTCCATGACTCTTGGACCGGCAGACTCAGACCTTTGAACTGGCTGGGCTTCGCGCTCATCACTTGCTGGCACTGATCCTGCGTCACCAAGAACTTCGCCATGTAGAACGGCGTCGTGAGCGTCACGTTGTGCGCAGGCTTCTCCCAGTCATAGGAACTCTGGTAGCGGGCGAGCGCCGCCTTGTATTCGGCCTGCGCCTGCGCCAGCGCGCGCAGTGAGAACCACCAATGCATGCCGCCCAAGACGGCTGCGCCAGCCGCAACGATCATCACCATGAACCGCGCCAGCGAATACTGCGGCCTGCGGCGCTGGCGGATGGCGCGGAAGATGACCGTACCGATGAGAACCAACAGGACGGCGACGCCCACGGCGAAGACGGCCTGGCCGACGACGATCTTCTTGCGGAAGCCGTCCTCGTCCACCGGCTTCGGTTCCGGCGTGCCCATGACGAACTTGCCGGCGGGGATCAGCACCAGTTCCAACGTCACGCCGCCGCCGAGTTCCAGCGTCTTCGTCGGCGGGAGGTTCACGCGCTGGGCGTATTGTTCGATGGATTCCTGCCCGTCCCAGAGGGGATAGGCGGGCTGCGTGTTCGCCGGCTCGGCCGCACGGGCAGCCAACAGCCAACCGGCGGTGCCGGAGCCGAATAGGCTGCCCGTGGCACACCACACGAGGGCCAGCAGGGGGAACTGGAACCACGGGCGGTTCTTTGGCTGGTCGCTCATGCACCGCTCAGTATCGCCGCAAACGCGGTGGTCGCCAAGGATTCTTTCGTGCCTACGGACTTGGTTTCCGCAGTCCGTAGGACATTTTGCCAAATTGTCCGTTTGCCGTCCGAACCAACGGCCGCAATTTAGCAAAATGCGCTACGGTGCGGGCGGGACGCCCGCACTACAGCCGGCGAGACGCCGGCGGTACAACACATGGGCGGGACGCCCATACTGCTTACGGCGGGACAACGCGGTACAGCGGGACCGGGAACTGGGGTTCATCCCCGTTCGTGCCGATACTCTTGTCTGCGGTGGAAGCCCAAGGCTCTCCAGTGTAGACTGTCGCGCCACGGAATGGGGAAAGGGTTCACGAAATGTCGTCAGTGCAAAGCATGCCGTCTCTGGAAAGCGAACGCCTGCGCCTGCTGCCCATGTACCTGGCCAGCCGCATCAACGCCCATAACGACGCTCTGCGCGCGCACGGCGTGGACGTGATTGACCTGGGGATGGGCAATCCGGTGGACCCGGTCGCCCCGAACGTCCTCGCCGCTCTGAAGACCGCTCTGGATGAGCCCGCCAACCATCGCTATGCCGCCGCCACGGGCATCAAGCCGCTCAAGGAAGCCTTCGCGCGCCATTACGCCCGGCACTACAACGTGTCGCTCGATCCCAACCGCGAGATCATCGTGGGCATCGGCTCCAAGGAGACCTTCAGCCACCTCTGCCTGGCCATCCTCGGCCCCTACGACGCCTGCGTGATGCCGACCCCGGCGTACACGCCGCACCTGTTCGCCCCGCAGATCGCGGGCGCCCACGTGCTGGGCGTGTTCATGCATGAGGAAGAGGCCGGGCCGCGGCTGTTGCGCGACATCCGGCGGATCTTCGACACCGTGCGCCCGCGGCCCAAGTTCGTCGTGCTCAATTTCCCGCACAACCCCACCGCTCGCACGGTGGACGCGGCGTTCTTCGAGGAAGTCATCGCGCTGGCCCACTCCTACAAGTTCTGGGTCCTGAACGACCTCGCGTATGGCCATACCTCCTTCGAGGGGTACAAGGCCCCCAGCCTGCTGCAGGCCAAAGGCGCCAAGGACGTCGCGGTCGAAATGTTCACCATGTCCAAGCCTTACAACATGGCCGGCTGGCGCATCGGCTTCCTGGCCGGCAACGCGCAGTTGATTGACGCGCTGGCCCGCATCAAGCCCTACTACGATTACGGCCACTGCCAGGCCCTGCAGCTTGCGGCCGCCGTGGCGCTGGACACCGGCGACGAAGGGATCACGCGGCAAGCGGCGATATACCAGCACCGGCGCGACGTGCTCCTGGCGGAACTGAAGCGCAACGGCTGGGAGAAGACAGCCAAGCAGCACGCCACCATGTTCTCATGGCAGGCGGTCCCTGGGGAGCATCACGCCATGGGATCGGTGGAATTCTGCATGAAGCTGGCGGAGGAGACCGGCGTCAGCTTCTTCCCTGGAGCGGGCTTCGGGCCCGAGGGCGAAGGCTACGTGCGCGTCGCCCTCGTGGAAACCGATGCGCGCATCAAGGAGGCCTGCGCCCGCATCGGCAAGTTCCTGGCGTCGCCGCCGCAGAGAGTTGAAACGGCGGCCAAACGGGCGGCGCGCGAAGAGCATCATCGCATGCTGGTGGCGGCCAAGCAGGAATGACCGACGAGGGGCGAGGGTATCGGGGTTCAGGGTTCAGGGTTCAGGGTTCAGGGTTCAGGGTTCAGGGTGTAGGGTTTAGGAATAGCAGCGAGCAGGCTTGGTGGAACCCGCGCGGCAGGGGAAGAAACGAACGGCCAGTAGTACAGAGCGGAATGCAAGACTCAAAACGAGCAATGACCGGTGACCAGAGGCCATGACCACGCCTGACGAGCCACGGACTGATGCCGCCGGCGGCGCCGCTTCTGACGCACCAGACTCGGACACGCCGGATGCCGAGACACCAACGCCGGAAACGGCGGCCGAAGAGACTCCGGCCCGACAGGCTGTCAACCCGGAGGAACTCGCCCGCACGCTCGAAGCCCTGCTCTTCGCCGCCGAAGAGTCGCTCGCCGTCCGCGAGATGGCGCGCGCGGCTGGGAGCGACAGTGCGAGCGTGCGCAAGGTGCTGCCGAAGATCAAAGCCGCCTACGACGAACAGCGCAAGCCCTGGGACCTCGTGGAGGTCGCGGGCGGTTACAGGCTGGTGACACGCCCTGAGTTCCACCCCGCGATCCAGCGCCTCAAGACGCAGACCGCCCAGCGCAAACTCACCCAGGCCGCCTTGGAGACGCTGGCGCTGATCGCCTACCGCCAGCCCATTGGCCGAGCGGAAGTGGAATCCGTGCGTGGCGTGGGGGCCGGCCCCGTGCTGCGCCTTCTGCTGGAGAAAAAACTTATCAGGATCACGGGCCGCGGTGCGGGCCTTGGGCAGCCGCTGCTGTACGGCACGACCGATTACTTCCTGGAACACTTCGGCTTGAAAAGCATCGAAGACCTGCCCAAGCTCGGCGATTTCAAAGGCGCGTGAGAGGACCGGGTTCCGGGTATCGGGTTCCGGCTGGCGATCGTTCCGATGGGCGAGACACTTGTACCGACGCGAAGGCTGTTACTCGGACTCGTGGCCTTCCATCACCGAACCCCGCGCCATGGCCAGGCGCCCGGTGCGGACCATCTCCTTGATCCCATAGGGCCGCACGATATTCAGGAACGTGTCAATCTTCAGCTCCGGCCCGACGACGACCACCATGATGTCTTTCAGGCTGATATCCACCACCGTGCCCTGGAACACCTGGATCAGCTCCAGGATCTCCTGCCGCGCCCCCGCGGGGATGTTGACCTTCACCAGCGCCAGGTCGCGCTCGACATGATCCACGCCTGTGAAGTCGAGTACCTTTATCACGTTCACGAAGCGCTTGAGGCCCTGCTTGAGCGCGGCGATGATCTCCGCCTCACCGCGGACCGTCACGGTCATGCGCGAGAACCGCTCGTCCTCGGTCTCGCCCACCGCGAGCGACTCGATATTGTAGCCGCGCGCCGCGAAGAGGTTCGCGACCTGCGCCAGTAGGCCCGGCACGTTCTTAACGAGCACCGAGATGACGTGCCGCTTGGGCTTCGGCTTGGGGGGCGCCGCAGGCGGCGCCTCCGTCGCTGTGGCCGTGGCCGTTCCTGTTTCGGCGGGCTTGTTCATCGCTTCCACTCCTTGTTGCCGGCGTTGTGCCGCGGGCAGCCGCTGGCCGCCCGCGGCGCATCCCTCTCAAACCTACTTGCCGCGTGCCTTGCGCGTTGCGGCGGCTTTCCTTCCGGCGGCCCGGGCCTTCCGCGTCTTGGCCGCCTTCTTCCCCGCGGCTTTCGCCTTTCGTGTCTTGGCGGCCCTCTGGCCTGCCGTGGGTCCCTCTTTGATCGTCACGCCCTGCCCCGTCCGCTCGGGCCGCAGCGCGCGGACGATCTTGCCCACGCGCCACATCTCTTCGTTGGCGATCTCCGCCAGTTCCTTTTTCAGAGACGCGAGGTAGTCCGACTTGCTGTTGACTTCCAGCACGCGCTTCGTCTCTTCGCCGCTGGCGACCTTCGCGTACAGTTCCTCAAAGACCGGCCGCGTCGCGTCCTCGAACTTCTTGTACCAATCAAGAGCGCCGCGCTGCGCGGTGGCGGAACAGTTGGAGTACATCCAATCCATGCCGTTCTCGCCGATGAGCGGGTACAGCGACTGCGTGGCCTCCTCGACCGTCTCGTTGAACGCTTCGGCCGGGCTGTGGCCCTTGCGGCGGAAGAGCTCGTACTGCGCCCGGAACAGGCCGTAGATGGCGCCCATCAGCACGCCGCGCTCGCCCGTCAGGTCGCTGAACACTTCCTGCTTGAACGTCGTCTCGAACATGTAGCCGCAGCCGATCCCGACGCCCAGCGCCATGCAGCGCTCCCGCGCGCGGCCCGTGTGGTCCCGCTCCACGGCGAACGAGCAGTTGATCCCGCTGCCGGCCACGTAGAGGCGCCGCAGCGTGGTGCCGGAACCCTTCGGCGCGACCATGATCACGTCCACGTGCTTGGGCGGGATCACGCCGGTCTGGTCCCTGTAGACAATCGAGAAGCCGTGCGAGAAATAGAGCGCCGCGCCCTCGCGCAGATGGTCCTTGACGATGGGCCAGCAGGCCTTCTGGCCGGCGTCCGAGAGGAGGAACTGCACCACGGTGGCGTTCCGCACCGCCGTGGGCATGTCCTCGATCAGCGTCTCGCCGGGCACCCAGCCGTCGGCGACCGCGTTCTCGTACCCCGGGTCCTTGATGCCCTTTGCCTGGTCAATGTGCTTGCGGCTGCAGACGAACACCTTGACGCCGTTGTCGCGCAGGTTCAGCGACTGTCCGCGTCCCTGCGGTCCGTAGCCCAGCACGCACACGGTTTCCTTCTTCAGGATTTCCTTGAAGTTGGGAATGTCCTTGCGCTCGTACACCGTCTCCTGCACGCCACTGATCTCGAACGTTTTCATCCGTGTCCTCTCCTCCGCAAAGGTCCCTGTGCCAACTCCTGTTGCCGCCTTACTTCACCTTCGTCACCGGCTGGTCCGGGTGCGCCGGGTTGGGAACAAGCCGCTGGTTGGCGCAATCCACGTGGAGGTCAAGTTTCTCCAGCACAGTCTGGCCGATGAGCACTTCGTCGCCAAGAACCAGTGCGTCCTCGACTGTCACGCGCTGGTCTATCTCGACCAGAAGAGGCCCGACCAGGTCCACCGCTTCTCTGCGGCCATCTGCGTATTCCGCCACGGCGCGCCCCAGGCAACGCAGGCCCAAGACCCTTGCGACCTGCGCGGGCAGCACCGTCCGGACGGCGCCCGTGTCCACGAGCGCATCCACGACGCGGGACCGGGACTTCGCACGCTGCCTCCCACGCACTGCCGTTCCATCGGCTGCGTTCCCAAGGCGAACCCTCACTCGTACTTCGCCCATAGCCTTGCCCTTTGGTTTCGCGCTGACACCGGGGGCCACCCGTCTCAGTGGCGCGCGCACACTCATATCGCTGTCCCCCTGTCCGCAAACCAGCCATAATCCGTCACGGGCGCTCATCTATCAAATCCAGAATCGCCAATCCCCAGATCCCAAAACCCCAAATCCCAAGATCCCAAATCCCAAGTCCCAAATCGCAAGTCCCAGATCGCCAATCCGCAATCCGCAATCGCGTTACACCACCTCCACGCCCTTCGGGTAGTGCAGCGTGTCTTCCAGGGAGCCGCCCGCCGGGACCATCGGATAGACGTTCTCCTCCGGTTCCACGCGGAAGTCCACCAGCACCGGCGCGTCCTTGAACTTGTACGCCTCCTGGATTGCGGCATCCACGTTCTCGCCCTTGTCGCAGCGCAGCCCATAGCAGCCGAACGCCTTGGCCACCTCGACGAAGTCCGGGCTGTCGTTCAGGATCACGTGCGAGTAGTGCCGCTGCCAGAACATCTCCTGCCACTGCCGCACCATGCCCAGGTGGCCGTTGTTCATCAGCCCGATCTTGATCGGCAGCTTCAGCCGCCGCGCCGTCACCAGTTCCTGGATCTTCATCATAATGGAGCCGTCGCTGCTGATGCACCACACGTCCTCGCCCGGCCGCCCCACCGCCGCGCCGATCGCCGCCGGCAGCCCGAAACCCATGGTGCCCAAGCCCCCCGACGTCAGGAAATGCCGCGGCTCCACGAAGCTGTAGAACTGCGCCGTCCACATCTGGTGCTGGCCGACGTCCGTCGTCACGATCGCTTTGCCATGGCTGAAGTGGCAGATGCGCTCCACGACGTGCTGCGCGCGCAGGCCGTCCTTCGGGTACCACAGCGGGTGCTTCTGCTTCTGCTCCCGCAGCTCCGCCAGCCACAGCTTGCGCTCCTTGGTCTTCAGATGTTTGAAGACGCGCTTGAGGCTTTCGCGCACATCGCCGACGACGGGGAACTGCGTCTCCACCACCTTGCCGATGCAGGTGGGGTCAATGTCGAAGTGGACCTTGCGCGAGTTCACCGAGAACGTGTCCACTTTCCCGGTGATGCGGTCATCGAACCGCGCCCCGAGGCTGACCATGACGTCGCACTTGTCCATGGCGTAGTTGGCGCAATACGTCCCGTGCATGCCCGGCATGCCCAGCGACAGCGGATGATCGCCCGGGAAAACGCCCATGGCCATCAGCGTCGTCGTCACGGGTATGTTGGCCCGTTCCGCCGCCGCGCGCAGTTCGCGGTGGGCGCCCGACAGCACGCAGCCGCCGCCGACGTAGAACACAGGCCGCTCCGCCGAGTTTATCGCTTCCGCGGCCGCCTCGAGCTGCGCCTGGTCCGCCTGCACGCGCGGGTTGTACCCGGGCAGGTCCATGTCCACATCGAGCGGGCCGGTGTACTTGTCGGACTGGATGTCGCGGGGAATGTCAATCAGCACCGGGCCGGGACGGCCAGTGCGCGCAAGGTAAAAGGCCTCTTTGATCACGCGCGGCATCTGGTTCACGGCTTTCAGCAGGTAGCAGTGCTTCGTGACCGGCCGGCAGATGCCTGTGACGTCGGCCTCCTGGAACGCATCGTTGCCGATCATGTCGCGCTTGACCTGCCCCGTGATGGCCACCAGGGGAATCGAGTCCATGTAGGCCGTGGCGATGCCGGTCACCAGGTTGGTCGCGCCCGGCCCGGACGTGGCCATGCAGACGCCTACCTTGCCCGTCGCCCGCCCATAGCCGTCCGCCATGTGGGCTGCGCCCTGTTCGTGGCGGACCAGGATGTGCTGGATCTCGGGAAAACTGTACAGCGCGTCGTAGATAGGCAGCGTCGCGCCGCCGGGATACCCGAAGACAACCTGCACGCCTTCATTGCGCAGGCACTCCAGGAGCAGACGTGCTCCCACCATGGGCTCCGTGATGATTTTCCTGGACATGACGCTCCCTTCCTTCGTAGACGCGGTTGCCCTGCATGCAACGAATCATACCCGGCCCTGCTGCGTCTGCAAGTCATTTATCTAAGAACCTTTGTATAATTTGCAGACTCAGTAATAGTATACTATATATTCATAGTATCACATAATGTCCTTGGAATAATAGTAATATAGCGGTTATATGTATTGTTACATGCAGTTGGGCAGCGCGTTGCGAGCCTCGAGCGCCACGGTCCGGCGCAACCCTACGCGACAGCATCACTGATTTCCCGTGACAGAAGCGGCCGAGTTGGGTAGGCTACGGATGGGTACGCTAATCTTGGGAGGGTCCTATCATGGCATGGAAGGTCACACGCATCAAGATCTGGGCCGCGAGCATCGAGGACAAGCCCGGCGCTCTGGCGGGCAAACTCACCACGCTGGCCAAAGCCGGCGCGTCCCTGGAATTCGCGTTCGCGCGCCGCGCACCGGAGAAGCCTGGTACAGGCGTCGTCTTTGTGACGCCACTCCAGGGCGCTGGCCAGCTTCGTGCCGCAAGAGCAGCCGGCTTCCAGACAATCAGCCGCGTCCACGGGGTGCGCGTCGAAGCGCCGAACATGAAGGGCGTGGGCGCCTGCCTCACGCACAGACTCGCGGCGGCAGAGCTCAACCTGCGCGGCTTCTCCGCCGTAGGCCGCGGCAAGCAGGCCGTTGTGTACCTGGCGTTCGACAGCGAGGCTGACGCGGCCGCTGCCGTGCGCGCGCTGAAGAAGCCTCGCTAGCAACTGTGTCAGACGCAGAAGACAGCGTCCAGAGTTCAGTGCCCGGAACCATGGGTTACTTTGAGCATGACGCCGACATCGGCGTCATCGGTTGCGGCGCCACGCCGGAGGCGGCTTTCGTCGCCGCGGCCGAGGCGATGTTCGGCATCATGGTCAACACCCGCGCGTTGCGCGACGAGCGGCATATTGTCTTCGAGTTCGATGAAACGGACTTGGAGCTGGCCTTCGTGACCTGGCTCAACCGTCTCCTCGCGGAGGCCCGCCGTCACGGCCTGGCGCTGTGCCGTTTCGGCTTGCGCCGGGGAGGCAGCCGCTGGCTGGGCGAAGCCTGGGGCCAGGCGTGGGACGATACCATCGTCCCCGGCACGGAAGTGAAGGGCGCCACGCTGACCATGCTGTCGGTGCGCGCAGCGGCCAGTGGGTGGGAGGCGCGATGCGTGGTAGATGTATGATGAGTGAAGAACCGAGGATATCCCCATGAACCTGAACTCCCTTAAGCAGCTTGACGAATACCGCTGGACAATCCCCTCAGCAGCGGACCAGAAGCCCCTGCCCATAACGCTGTTCGGCACCAGGGAACTGCTGGAGACCATGGACGACAAGGTGCTGGAGCAGATCAGGAACGTGGCTCTGCTGCCGGGCCTTGTCGGCAACGCCACAACCATGCCGGATGCGCACTGGGGCTACGGCTTCCCGATCGGCGGCGTCGCGGCGTTCGATCCAAAGCAGGGCGGCATCATCTCCGCCGGCGGCGTCGGTTTCGACATCTCATGCGGCATCCGCTGCCTGCGCACCAACCTGACGCTGGATCAGACGGCCCCCAAAATCGCGCCGCTCGCGGACGAACTCTTCAGGACGATCCCGGCGGGTGTCGGGAAAGAAGGCAAGCTCAAGCTCTCGCCGGCGCAGCTCGACGACGTCCTCGAAGGCGGCGCCGTCTGGGCCGTGGACCAGGGGTATGGCGTCAAGGAGGACATCGAGTACGTCGAGGAGCACGGCCAGGTCAAGGGCGCGGAGCCGAAGAACGTGTCCGCGCTCGCCAAGGAACGCCAGCGCGGCGAAATGGGCACGCTCGGCTCCGGCAACCATTACCTCGAAGTGCAGGTCGTGGACCGCATCTACGATGCCGAAGCCGCCGCGGCCTTCGGCCTCTTCGAGAACCAGGTGCTCGTCTCCATCCACTGTGGCTCCAGGGGACTGGGCCACCAGATCGGCACCGACTACCTCATCACGCTGGCGAAAGCCGCCGCGCGCCTCGGCATCAGGCTTCCGGAGCGCGAGCTCGCGTGCGCCCCGATCGAATCCCCCGAAGGGCAGCAGTACATCGGCGCCATGCTCGCCGCGAGCAACTGCGCGTTGGCCAATCGCCAGATTCTGGCCGATCTCACGCGTATGGCGTTCGAGCGCGTCTTCCCGGCCGCGAATCTCGAAACGCTCTTCGATGTGTCGCATAACACCTGCAAGGCGGAGCGACACCGCGCGGATGGCGACGAGCGGCTGCTGTTCGTGCACCGCAAAGGCGCGACCCGCGCCTTCGGACCAGGACATCCCACGCTGCCGGAGCGTTACCGCGCCACGGGACAGCCGGTCCTGATCGGCGGCAGCATGGGGACGGGATCATACGTTCTGGCAGGGCTGGCCGAGGCGGAAAGCCGGGCCTTCGCCTCCGCCTGCCACGGCGCCGGGCGTGCCATGAGCCGCAGCCAGGCGCTCAAGAAGTGGCGCGGCGAGCAGCTCGTCAAGGAACTCGACCGTCAGGGCATCCTGATTCGCACCCGTTCCTATCGTGGCGCCGCTGAGGAAGCCCCCGGCGCGTACAAGGATGTGGACGCCGTCGTCGAGGCCACCGAGAAAGCCGGCCTGGCCCGGCGCGTGGTTCATACGGTGCCAAAGGCGTGCGTAAAGGGGTAGCTTGCAGCTTGCCGGCGCAAGCGTTGTGGGATATGGTTCGGGTTGGGGGCGGAGGCCTAGCCATGCTCTTGGAGTACGTCCGCGCAGCGTTGACTGAAGCCAAGTACAAGATTCTCGAGGACGGAACATTCCACGGCGAGATTTCGGGGTTTCCAGGGCTGTGGGCCAATGAGCCGACTCTTGAGCAATGCCGTGAGGAATTGCAGTCCGCTCTTGAGGATTGGCTATTACTTTCGTTGCGGCTCAACCATCAGATCCCAGTGGTTAGGGGCCTTGACCTCAACCAGAGGGGTGAAGCCGCCAGGACGGGACAGGTCGCCTGATGCCGCCCTTCGGCCCAACAAAGCGGGCGGACCTCGTCAGGGCCCTGCGGCGCGCCGGTTTTGCAGGCCCAATCCCCGGCGGCAGACACGAGTTCATGGTCAAGGGCGCACTGAAGCTTACCCTCCCGAATCCTCATCGGGGAGACATCGGCAGGCCTCTGTTGGCCGAGATACTCCGCCAAGCGGGACTCTCCAGAGACGAATGGGAAAAGCTCTAGCGGCGCTGCCGCAGGACCGAACTATGACCCCTTGTTCTTCTCGCCCGGGGGCGCCTTCCCTTCGCCGCCCTGCGCGCCCTCCAGCGTCCGCACCTCGACGCGGGCGAAGTTGGCGCGCGTGTCATAGCCGCCCACGCCCGCCGTGTTCACAACGAGCGGTTCGGGGTCGGTGAAGCGCAGCACTTCCCTGCCGTTGATGATGGCGCGTAGGAGCGCGCCGCGCTTGACGAGCGTGATGTGGTTCCGCCGCGGGGAATACGGTCCGTGACCTCCGTTGTAGCGAATGGGGAAGTTGCCGTCCTGCGCCACGCGGGCGACCTCCTTGCCGTTGCGGTACAGGACAGTCGCGCTGCGGTTTCGCGAATTCACTTCCAGCCGGTAGCCATGGTCAACGTCCCGGCCAGAAGCCGGCGCCAGAACCGCGCAGATGTTGTCGAACGGGTAGTGCACATGGCCCTCGCCGGGCCCGTGCCACCCGTGCCAGTCGGCATTCTCCTCCACGTCAAACCCCACCAGCAGGTCCTGCCCGAACGTCCGTTTGTTCCACAGCATCCCCTTGCCCTGGGCCTCCAGCAGCGAGATCCAGTGCGAGGCCAGCGCGCAGGCATTGCCGGCATGCGGCACCCAGCGGCCCTCCCGCCACCAGTCGCTCTCCTGCCGCTGGAAATCGTAGACGGAGCCGTCCGCGCCGTACTGCGGCGCCGTGAACTCGATGTCGTCGAACTCCGCGCGCCCTTGCGGGACCTTGAGAAGGATACGCCCCCCATCCCCTCGCCGGCTCGAAACCTGCTGGGCGGCGTTCTTGTCCAATGTGACCGCCAGCGACTGCCCCGTGACACACACCAGCAGTTCATGCCACTTGCCGTCGGCAGGGGCAGGAACGCTTACCGCGGCGCCCGAGGCGGCAGCGGCCAGCGCCTGTTCCGCGCCCACCTGCACGCGCATGCCGGCTTCGGGGCCGCTGTACAGCTCGATCTCCGCGACCGAGCGCGCATCGGGCAAGCGGACCTTGAGATGCGCCGCCATATCGCCGGCGAACTCCAGCGCGTGGCGCAGTTGCGCGTTCGGGCCGGCGCCGTGGAGCGCGCCGTCGTGCACGTGCCATGAGCCGCGCTCACCAAGCCAAAGGCCCAACTCCTCGCTGGGATTGCCGACCAGTGGGATCATCTTCTGGCGGCGCAGGTCCTTGTCGGCATCCGCCGAGCGCGCCATCTGGCGGAGTTCTTCGGGCGTGAAATCAATGTAGTCCGACTCGTCCGGGATTTCGTCCTGCGTGAAACTATACGGCCCCAGCGCATAGGTCTTCGGCACCCGCTCGCCGTAGCGGAAGGCCACGCAGCGCAGGCGGGCCTCCTCGCCCTCGACCTGCAGCACGGCGCTCGGGGGGCCGTTGCCGCCGGCGAGCTCAGGCCGGCGGAACACACGGGCGGCGTCGCCCGATCGCTCCTCATCGAGGCCGGCCGCAAGCACCGCGAACCGGCCCTTCGGCCGCGGGATCTCCTCGAGCACGATCTCCTCAAGCCCCATGCCACCGAGGCTGGCGGCCAGCGAGCCGCTGCGCCCCACAAGCGCCCTGGTCCCGCCCGCGGTGCGGTACCACTTCGCGTCGCCGCCCGCAGTCCACGGCAGGGCCAGCGCGTTCCCGTCGTCGGCCTGCCAGGGCGTCTCCTCCAGCTCGACGTCATCGAATGCCGCGGCGCCGCTGCTTACGAAGAAACCGGCCTGGCCGGCGCGGGGCGGCGCCGCATAGCTGGTGAAGACCGTGCGACTGTCCACCCACACGCGCGTGACCCATGCCCAGCGCTCGATGACGACGTGATGCCATTGGTTGAGCCTGACCGCGTCGCGCAGAGCGGTGCTGCTGCGAAGGCCCTCGCCGTCCACTTCCAGCGTGGCCTGCCCCTCGCCCAAGCGGAACCCGAGGTAGAGCGCCTCCCCTGCTGCCGCGTCGCGGTCCAGCACCGCACCGTACTTGCCGGCCTTCATTGGCTGAAAGCTGAACGACAGCCGGCAGCCGTACCACGGCGGGCTCTTTACCAGCGCCACGGCCGACGCGCCGTCCTGCCCGGCTGCCGGGGCCGCAACGCCTTCAAGCGCGTACTGGCAGGGGATGCGGTTGGGATCGAATGTGAACGCGATGTTCCACTTGCCGGATTGCAGGTCCCAGCCTTCCATGCCATGGCCCGGCGAGCGCGAAAAATCGTCCGCGAAGCGCCGGATGCCCCGGCCCTCGCCTGCCCGGCTGATCGGGCCGGCCGGGGCGTACTTCGGATCAGAGGTGAACAGGAGCTGGTCGAGCGCGATGCCGTCTTCCCGTTCGGCGATCGTCAGAAAAACCTTGCCCGGCGCAAGCGCGTACTGCCCGGCGCTCACCCAGTGCCAGCAACCGTACACGCTGTCATTGCCGAAGGTCCGCTCCGGCCCATCGCCGACTTTGAGACACGCGGAGTTGCTGCACGAATCGCGCCAGTACACGCGCGCCCACGCGCAGTACGTCACTCCTTTCGGACCAGGCGCGGGCGATGAGACTTTCCCGGCCGGCTTTTCCTGCGCGGGCTCCGCTGGAGCGGAAGCGCCCTTCTGTGGGGCGGGCACCTCCAGCATCAGCCTGGCTCTGCCCGTGCGCTCTCGTGTGCCGGTGCCCTTGGGCAGGACGAGCGTCATGCCGCCTGCGGCGGAGCTATCCTGCCGCAGGGCGAACGGCGGGACCAGCGCCACGCCGTCCGCCACCGTGAGCACCAACGCGTCGGCGGGCAGGGCCGCCGCCGGCGCGGAAAGTCCCGTCGTCAACACCAGTGGCTCCAGCTCCTGCCGCTCTCGTGCAGCGGAACCCAGCCAGACGCCGAGAGCGACAAGACAGAGCAGTATCGGCAGAACGAACAACCAGCGCTTCATGCGCTATCCTTGTTCTTGTTACACAGCCAGCCGTGCAACGATGGTCACACTTATATCCATGGTTGTGAGCGTGTACAGCGCCGCAAGCGACTGCGGCGATCGCACGTGCAGAGGCCGTTATCGCTGGTTTTTTCCGCAACGCGACACCGTAGGGATGGTATGTGTAAATGGGGTGGTGTATACTACTGTGCACGTTGTGCGGGAATGGCGCTAGCATTCGGTAGTGCACAGGCGCGCACATCATCGGGCAACCGTGCCGGCACCGCGTCATTGCGAGACTGACCACCGTGGCGGAGCAACCAGACAACCACGATCCATCGCCACCGGCACGCCAAGGGGCCAAGAGCTCATCCGGGCATCCAGCGGCGAAAGTGGGCAAGCAGGCCTCAGGGGCTTCACCGCGCATCAAGGAGATCGGCGGCTTTGAGCTGCTCGGCAAGATAGGCCAGGGCGGCATGGGTACGGTCTTCAGGGCGCGCCAGAGGTCTCTCGACCGCATCGTGGCGCTGAAGATACTGGCTCCTTCGATCGCCAAAGACGCCGAGTTCCTCGAGCGCTTCCAGCGTGAGGCCCGCGCCTCCGCGAAGCTCAGCCACGTCAACGTCGTCCTGGGCATTGATGTCGGCAAGGACCCCGCGACGGGCCTGTGGTATTTCGCCATGGAACTGGTGGACGGCCCCTCGCTGAAGCAGGTGTTGCAGGAGCAGCGGGTCGTCCCCGAACGGCGTGCGCTGGAGATCGCGCGCCAGGCGGCGTACGGCCTGGAGTGCATCGCCCGTCACGGCATGGTGCACCGCGATATCAAGCCCGACAACATCCTGCTCACCAGCCAGGGCGAGGCCAAGCTTGCCGATCTGGGCCTCGCCCGGCAGATCCGCGACGACGCCAGCTTGACCCAGTCCGGCAGCACCGTCGGGACGCCGCACTACATGGCGCCCGAGCAGGTGCGCGGCCTGAAAGATAAGATTGACATCCGCACCGACATCTACGGCCTGGGCGCGACGCTGTTCCATCTCGTCACCGGGCGCACACCGTTCGACGGCCCCACGGCCGCCGCCATCATGTCCCGGCATCTGACCGAGCCGGTGCCGAAGGCCAACCGCGTCAACCCGGAAGTCAGCGAAGGCTGCTCCCGCCTGATCGAATGGATGATGCAGAAGAAGAGGGAGGACCGCATCCAGACGCCGGCGGCGTTACTGGAGCAGATCGGGAAAGTCCTGAAAGGCGAGGTAACCGCGGCGCGCCAGCCCGTGCACGCCGCCGGCCACGCTGCCTCCAAGCGGAAACGCGATACGGGGCCACAGAAGAAGACCAGGTCGGGAGGTGTCGTCGTAGCACTGTTCCTTGCTCTGGTAGCTGCAGGCACCGCGGCAGCGTACTTCGGTCTGCCGTGGAAGACGGAAGTCGCCAGCACGGAGCTTGCTCCGGAGAAGACCGACAGCGGCCCCAGTTCCGCCGCGCCCGAGACGGCCAAGAAGGTTGCTCCCACCACCCCTGATGCGAAAGGCGGCGAGCCGCCTGTCGTGGCCCTCGGTCCCAAACCCGGTGCCAAGACTCCGGCTGAGCCTGAGGACACCAAGAAGGCAATCCCCGCCAAGGCCGACACCAAGGAGGATGCCGCGGCCACTGGCGAGCCGGCCGCGACGAAGAAGGCGGCGGAAAAGGAGGAGCCCGATGCCGCCGCCAAGAAGGAGCCGGGGGGGCGCGAATGGGGCGGGTTCAGAGGCGAGTACTACATGGGAGAGGGCCTGGAGACTCTGAATGCCACACAGGAGGACCAGACCATAAACTTCAAGTGGCCCGGCGGCGTGCCGAAGGGATACGCGCCGCGAACGGGATTCTCGGCGCGCTGGAGCGGCTTCGTGGAGCCGCCTCAGGACGGCGAGTACGTTTTCGACGTGACAAGCTGCGCCGGCTCCCGCCTGTACCTCGACACCTTCATTCTCTTCGACAGTTGGTCGGGAAAAGGAAACACCGGCAAGAGCTTGCCCGTGGTGCTGCAGAAGGGGAAGAAATACGCCCTGCGCTTCGAACTCCGCAACCGCGGTGAAGACAGCCCCGCCGTGGCGTGCCTGAAATGGGGCCTGGTCGGCGAGCCCACTCAGTTCGTGTGCGCCGACCCGCCGGAAGCAGGCGATATGGGCGTCCCCGTTGGCCACCTGCAGGGCGGCTGGCAAGCCGAGTACGGCAAGGTGGGCGTCGAAGAGCCGCTTGTCACCCGCAAGGAACTGGCCATAGCCTGGGACTGGGGGGGCGCCTCGCCTTCACCGGCGGTTCCGGTTGACAAGTTCTGGGGTCGCTGGACCGGCCTGGTCGTGCCGCCCGAAACGAGCGAGTACGTCTTTCACGTGGTGTGGGATGAGGGCGTGCGCCTCTACATCAACGACATGCTGCTGCTGGATTACATGAACCTGGGCCCCGGCAAGGCCGATTCGCCACCGCTGCAGCTTGAGAAGGGCAAGAGCTACCTTGTGCGCCTGGAGTACCTCGAATGGAACGAATACGCCAGTTGCGCCTTGCGGTGGTCCTGCAAGGCTTTCACCCCGACGCTTGTCCGGGCGGTGGGCGTGGGGGAGCCGACCGGCGTCTTGCCCAACGTCGGCTTCCTGGCCGAATACGGCCACTCGGGAACGCAGACGATCGTTTCCCGCCGCGAGATCCTCGTGAACTGGAACTGGAAATCCGGCTCGCCCTCGCCCGCGATCAACGCCGACAAGTTCTGGGCCAACTACAGCGGATGGATCACCCCGCCGGCGGACGGCGAGTACACCTTCCTCCTTGACTACGACGATGGCGCACGGCTGTTCCTCGATGATGTGTACCTCTTCGATTGCGGCGCTCGCGGCAACACCGGCGAGGCCGTGGCAACGCTTCCGCCGCTGCTGTTGAAGGGCGGCAAGCATTATGCCCTCAAGCTGAATTACTGGGAGAATAACGAGTACGCGCGCATGAGGCTGCTGTGGCGTTCGAAAGACATCCCGAAGCAACCCGTCCCGGCGACCATACCCGAGGCCATCCCTGAGAACGCCAAGGACGTTGGCCATCTGGAATGCGGCGTCCTGGCCGAATACGGCGCCGCCAAGGCTCCTCTCATCAGACGGCTGGAGGGACGGATCGTTCACGATTTCGAGCGTGGCGCGCCGGGCTCCGACTTCCCCGCGAGCGGCACGTTTTGGGGCCGCTGGACCGGCGGGCTGAAAGTGCCCGTCTCCGGCCAGTACGCGTTCAAGCTGGACGCGGAGGCCACAGCGGAAATGAGACTGGCTCAGCAGGCAATCGTAAAGGTGCCGCCGCCCAACTGGAAGCCGCCGCGCACGGCTACCGAGAGAGCGAAGCCGCCGACATCCGCGGAGAGTCCGTCGTTGCCCCTCAACAAAGGCCAGATCTACTTCCTCGAGGTTCTGCTCACGTCGCAGCGAAGAGGAAGCGATTACCCCTCCTACATCAAGCTGCTGTGGAAGCCGCCCGGCAAGACCGAGTACGAGGAGGTTCCCTACGACATCTTCGTGTTGCCTCCACAGGCTCGGGAAATGGCGCGGCGCCCGCCCGCGCCCGCGCCAGCACCCAAGTGATGGTTGACGACGCGCGAGTTGTGCGGCGGACGCGGGCTGCTGCGACGGAAACTGCGCCGAATCCTGCAGCTAAACCATGGCGAACCAGCTTTTGCAGTTGCCAATTTCTGCACATGTGCATAAACTCCGTCGGAAAATAAGTATGGTAGGACCTTGCTTGCGCTACCAGTCCTGCATCCCGGCGCGTGGCTTCACTTGCGGGCGGTGGGCGGTGTGAGGTATACCGTTCGGAGAGGCAGGATATGAGCGCAGGCCAATCACCTTGCCAGATAGTGAAGCAATTCCTCCCTGAGAAGAAAGTGGATGTGCTCCGCCTTTCCGGCGAGCTCGACGCCCATACCTCGAAGCAGGTTCAGGCCGCGATCAATGAGCTCTTCGCCGCCGGCCACTGCCAACTGGTCATTGACCTCCAGAACCTGACCTACATGTCGTCCGCCGGCGCCGGCCTCTTCATCGTGGTCCAGTCGGAAGCCGAGGAGAAGGGGGGCCAGGTCGTCCTCGTGAACCCCGCCCCGCCTGCGCGCTACGTCTTTGACCTGCTGGGCCTCACCGCGCAATTCCGCATCGCGGATACTGAGCAAGCCGCGCTCGAGAGATTCTAGCCGCTGGAACTGCGGCGCCGCCTCCACTGATACCACACGAGAGGCCCATCGCGCAGGGCGGCGGGAACGACCTATGACGGCGGCCTGCGCCCGTGAGGAAAGCGCCATGATACGTTCCCAGCGCAAGAAGAGGATGAGAAGGAGGTGGCCATGCTGCGACGCATCGTGCGCGTGCTGTGGCGTCCGCTGACATCGGAATCGCGCGATGCCTCGGCTGGCTCGATATTCCTTTATGCCGCGGGGCTGCTGGTCTTCGTCCTCAGCACACTGGAAATCGCGAGTCTCCGGCTCACGGAGGCACAGCTCGTTCTGGGCCTGCTCGTTTCCATCTGCGTGACCATGCAGTTCATTGTTCTGGGTATGCTCGTGGAGGTCCGCTGTCGGCTTCACGCGGCCGGAACTGACAAAGCTCCCGGCCCGGATATAAGGAACCGCGGTTGAGCGCGGCGCGCGCGCCTGAGTTCGCAGACAGGCAGCCTATCGCACATGCCCCGGTGCGGCGTGGCACTGCGGGCTAGCCCGCAGTGGCACGTTATCGTCTCCCTCAATCCTTGCCTTTCATCACCGTCTGCTTCTCGCCGCAACCGGCGTAGCCCATGGAGTAGACATCGCGCTTGTAGGTGCCGAAACTTTCGCTCCTCAGGGGTCCATACGCGATGCGCTGCTGGCTGTCCGACACCTGCTGAAGGAACTCCAGCAGGTGGCGGTACTTCCCGGGGATGATGCGTTGCATGGGCAGCAGATAGGAGCGCGTACAGGTCAGAGTGCGGCCCTGGACGTTGAAATCAACGAGGTAGAAACCGAACTCCGTGCAGATGAACAGATCGTCCGGCACTTCCACCCAGCCGTGCCCTTCCGGCGCAACGTAGGTCACGGTCTGGTCCAGGTCCGCCCACTCCTCTTTCAGCAGCATGTCGTTCTGCCGTTCGGCCGGACCGCGCAGGTCGAGAAGATGCGGCTTGTTCAGGAACGGCGGCAAGAAGAGAGCGTCGCCCGCCTGCGCGGCCAGCTCCTTCACAACGCATGAATAGGTGAACTTCAAAGGAAGCTGAGGCAGCGGTTCTCCCAGCACCTTAACATCGCCGGTCTGGCCCTTGGGCCAGGCGTGGCGCACGACCCATTCCCGCGCCTGGCTCTGCCGGCGCGGATCGGCGAGCGCCTCGCGCCAGGCGCTGCCGGCCGGGCCAAACATGAGCAGCGTCCCTGTGACAGTGCCTGTGCCCTTATCGTCCAACGCCACTTCCACGCGATGGGTGGAGGGGATCAGGCCGAGTTCTTCGCCGTGGACGCGTTTGATGCGCGCGCCGTCATCACCCAGGGTCAGCGCTACGGCGCCGGGCTGGCTGCGGTTCAGGTCCATGGGCCAGGAATACTTCGGCGTCCGCCCGCCGAATCCGGCCCACCGGTCCGGGCCGCTCTCCTGTTCCAGCACCAGCATCCGGCCCGCGCTGCCGAAGTTGGCCAGCTCCATCGGTTCCCAGGCGCGCTCCGCGGTCTTGGGTTTGAAGACGCGGCCCGGCGCGTAGGAACCGTTCGCGTAGGCCATGCGAACTTTCAACCCCACGCTCCGGGACATCGCCAGCGCCAGTTCCGTCATCTGGTCGGGCCGGCCGGCGCGCGCAAACCAGACATCGGTCAGCGTGCGCGAGTCATCGCCGGGCTGGATGTTGCGCCAGACCCAGGTCACGATCGCGTCGAACCTGGCGGCGTCATCCGGGTTTTTGAGCAGCCCGCCCGCCACGATGCGCCTGGCCTGTTCCATGGCCTCGGGCGGGATGTCGGGCTTCTCGCGGCGCATCAGCCAATTGTTGGCGCGGTAGGGGCGGTCCTTGCTCTCGATGATCACCAGCGGGATGACTTCCTGGTCGTTCTCGGTGGGCATGAGCGGCTCGAGCTTGATGCCTTCCACCTGCGTGTTCGTCCACTGGTACACGGTATGACCGGGCGGGCCGGGCAGGATCTTTTCATCCACGATCTCAGGCCTGATCTTGCGGATGTCCAGCTTGCTCTTCACCTCGTCGGGGATCATGACCACCCAGCGGGAAACCGCGCGCGGGGCATCTATGGCGTTGAAGTTGAAGCCCATGGTGAGACTCGGATCGTCCTCGTCGGCCGCCGTGTGCATGACGTACGCGTGTTCCAGGATCGAGCCGGGGCCGACCTTGTACAGGCTGGCCGACTGCGCCAGGTTGAAATCGTGCATGTTCTGCGGCTCGTACATGCTGCCGTCGGGGTTCAACGTACGGACGAACAGCAGGTCCTGGCGCTGCGCCCGCACCAGCAACTCGGACAGCTCGTTGATGCCCTGCAGGTTCAGCACCTTCTGCGCAATGTGGACGTACGAGTCGCTCGACAGATCGGGCAGCACACGCGTGACCATGAAGTCCACGATCCAGGCGTGATTCGCGGTCGGGTAGTTCTTGTTGTCGAACCGGCTGGTGTCAATCGCCGCCACCTTGACGTCGTAGGGCTCCCACCAGTGCGGCAGCACCTTGCCTTGCAGCTCGCTCAGACGCTGCCGGAGCGCCACGTCACCGGGGTGGTCCTTCAGGTACGCCCGCAGCAGCGCCTGCGCCTCATCGTCCTTCCCCAGCCGCACGGCCAGTTCCACCAGCGCGTTGAGCGTCATGCTCTTGTTCGCGTGGTAGCGGGGCTGGGATTCGTACAGCTTCTTCTGCAGCTTGTACGCCTCCTTCAGGTCGCCCTTCTCCTCCAGCAAACGGATCTTCTGCGCCGCCAGCTCGTCCTTCCGCTCCGGGTAATGCTTCTCCTGCTGCTCGAGGTTCTTCTCCGCTCCTGCAAGGTCCCCGCGCCGCAACGCCATATCGAGCTGCGCTTCCAGGCTCAGCACCCCCCGCTCGATCAGCTTCTGCCGCAGCTCCCGCGCGCGCACGCGGCTGCCGAACGCCTCGTGGAAGCCTATCAGCCGCGGCAGATAGGCCTCATCGAGCGCCACCGCTTTCTCGTAACACTTCTCCGCTTCGACGTAGAACTGCTTGCGCTGGTAGATGGCGCCCAGCTCCGCCTGCGCCAGCGGGGACTCCGGCCAGGCGGCCACGCACGCTTTGATCTTCTCGAACGCCTGATCCACCAGGTCGTGCTCGATGAAGAAATGGCACAACGCCAGCAGATGCTGGTGGCTCTCGGGCATTTTCCCCAGCGCGTGCTCGCGCCAGTGCCGCGCCTCCTCCGCCTCCCGCCCTTCGCTGTCGCCCATCACCGTGCCGGCGGACTGCAGGATCGCGGCCGCGTGGTCGAGGACGCCCGCCGAATCCGGGAAAGAACCTGCCAGCGCGCGAGCCAGGGCGACGCGCGCCGCGACGGCGTTCTCGCGCTGCAGCGCGCTATCCAGCCAGATGGCCTCCGCGACCGTGAGCGAGCCGCTCTCAGCAAGGGCCCGCAACTCTTCATTCCTCCCGGCCGCGAGCTTCTCCGGCACGGCTTTCGCCTCGCCGCCAAAGCGCTTCAGGAAGTACGCCGCCGTCGAGCCCGTCGTCTTCTGCGAGAACAGGAAGCCCCGCACCGGCAGCACGGCGTGTTCGGCCATGGCGTCGCCGCCAAGCGCCTTCACGCGCACCCCCTTGGCCGGGCCGTAGTCGCCGGCCAGCATGCGCACCGTCACCGGCCCGGCGCCCGAGACCTTCAGCAACAACGGATTGGGGCCTTTGACCAGCCGCGTCCGCGCCAGTTCCCCG